>JAJUFM010000003.1 GCA_029265995.1 Rhodospirillaceae bacterium
AAGAATAAAGAGATCTTTGCGCCGCACATCAGCCAGTTGATCGGCACGCCGAATCGAATTCGGCTCTACCAGGTGGACGCGCGGACGCATCTTGCGCAGGTGAAACTCCAGATGTCGGGCCGCCACATCGGTGAAGTCACCACCGAGCAGATAGACATCTCTGCGCTCGTCGCTCAAAGCTTCCACGAAGCGCTGCAATTCGTGTCGATCGCACATGGTCAAGGTGTCGTGGATGGTGGCCGACAAGCGGTTCCCCAGCACCGCCAGCCCTGACGAGGCCGTGTCTCTTTCAGGAGGGCGTGTTAGAGGATACTGCGACTGCGCCTCGAGCTCCTCTCGCAGCGCACTCCTGAAGTCCCCATAGCCTTCAAATCCGAGCTTGGCGATAAAGCGGAGGATCGTGGGACCGCTCACGCCCGCCCGTTCTGCGAAGTGGGCGACGGTTTCCATCCCAGCAGTGGGATAGCGCGCGAGCAGGGCCCGGGCGGCGCGCCGTTCCGCATTGGTCAGGGACGGAAGGCTCGCCGTGATACGGTCTGCCAATGTCGGTACGCGTTCGCCAGAGCGCAGAGACAAGAGCTCCTCCCACGGGTTTTGCCGTGTCCACGTTACGGGATTGCCCAAATAGAGCAAACCTGTAATTTACGTTCCAGCTTGTTTACCCACTTTGGCGCCCTCTCTTGGGGTGCGCGCCTATTACTCTGGAGGTCTGTCATGGCGCAGTCGCTGCCCCCGGTTGATGCAGCCGGTGGCATTTATCGTGAAAGAGAGATCGTCCCGGCGCGCACCGCCTTGCTCTCCGTGGACATGCAGAACGCCGAGTACAGCGCCGAGCTGCTCGCCCGCGCACGCACTCCAGGGGAGGCCGAGGCGGAGAAGCTCTATTTCCTGGAGCGTCTGGAGCGCACCGTTCTGCCGAACCAGCAGCGCCTGCAGGCAGCCGCAAGAGAAGCGGGGATCGAGGTGATCTACACCGTGATCGAGAGCCTCACCCAGGATGGGCGGGACCGTAGCCTTGACCACAAGATCTCCCGGCTTCATCACCCCAAGGGCTCGTGGGAAGCTCAGGTCATTCCGGAAGTGGCGCCCCAGGGCGATGAGATCATCATTCCCAAGACCTCATCCGGCATCTTCAACTCGACCAACGTCGATTACGTACTGCACAACCTCGGCATCGAGTTTTTGATCGTCTACGGCGTCATGACCGATCAATGTGTGGAATCCACGATTCGCGACGCTGCCGACCGCAGCTATCTCGTGACGCAGATCGAGGACGCCTGCGCCGCAGAAACGGAAGAGGGGCACCTTCGCTCTATCGAGGCAATGAAGGGGCACTACTGCCGCACCCGCTCGACAGACGAGATGATCGCCGAAATCCTTAAGCTGAGCGGCAAGTAGATCCTATCAAGTCACGCGAAACCAGGCCCCATGCAGTGGAGTTCAGCCCTTGATGCTGCGCTCTACTGCTTTGGCCTCCCCTACTCCTCCATCGTCTCGCCAGTGCCGCCGATTTCCGCCGGAAAATCCTTTAACTTGGGAAGCCCGTCCTTGATGGGTAGAACGGCTGACGCATAGTTGACGTGGAGGTCCGGCTTGAAAGGCAAGCTCGGCAGGATGGCGGCGTAGACATCCACGAAGTTTCCCGGGACGTGGTTGGTCAAGACGTGGCCGCCACAGCGGGTACAG
This sequence comes from Rhodospirillaceae bacterium, assembly GCA_029265995.1. Classification (GTDB taxonomy): domain Bacteria; phylum Pseudomonadota; class Alphaproteobacteria; order Kiloniellales; family DSM-21159; genus Aquibaculum. Next base: position 1,687 of record JAJUFM010000003.1, read on the forward strand.
AAGCGCCGATCACTGCTTCCGCTCTTGTCGTAGCTGCCGAGCAATTCCTCGCCGCGCGTCACCTCTACCTTCTCAGGCTCCCACAGGGTGAAGGCGTTGACCGGTCCGGCACTCCAGGCTCGGCAGTCGTGACAGTGACAGTAGCCCATGGTGAAAGGGGCTCCGCGCGCGGTAACCTCCACGGCGCCACAAAAGCAGGTGCCCCGATGGGTCGTCTCTTGATCGCTCATGACATACTCCCCGTTCAAGTGGCTGGAACACGCAAACTGGCCTAACGGGGCGCGCAAACCTCGAACAATCCGGCTGCGCCCATGCCGCCGCCTACGCACATCGTCACGACAACATGGCGAGCGCCGCGACGGCGCCCTTCCAGTAGAGCATGCCCCACCAGGCGCGCGCCAGTCATTCCATAAGGATGGCCGATGGCGATAGAGCCGCCATTGACATTCATCCGCTCCAGCGGAAGGCCAAGCCGCTCCTGGCAGTAAACCACCTGGCAGGCAAAGGCCTCATTCAGCTCCCAGAGGTCGATATCCTCGAGCGTCAAGCCGTGGTTCTGCAGCAGCTTTGGCACGGCGAAGACAGGGCCGATGCCCATCTCTTCCGGATCGCAGCCGGCGACTGCCATACCGCGATAGATCCCCAGCGGTTCGAGGCCTCGTCGTTCCGCTTCCCGTGCCTCCATTAGTAGAAGGGCGCTGGCGCCATCGGACAGCTGAGAGGCGTTACCCGCGGTAATGAAGCGGCCCATTCCAATCTTCTGCCCGTCGCGGAACACCGGCTTCAGCCGGGCGAGATCCTCCAGGGATGTCTCTGGCCGATTGCACTCGTCCCGCGCAAGACTGACCTCCTCTTCCCAGGTTTCCCCGCTCTCTCGATCACGACAGAGCTTCCGGGTACCGAGGGGCACGATCTCCTCATCAAAGCGACCAGCAGCCTGCGCGGCAGCGGTCCGCTGCTGCGACAGCAGCGCATAGGCATCCTGGCGCTCGCGGCTGATCTCATAGCGCTCGGCTACAATCTCCGCCGTTTCCAGCATCGACATGAAGACATCGGGACGCTGCTCGAGCAGCCAGGGATCGTGCCAGTGCGCGCGGTTCAACGTCTCGGTCTGCACCAGGGAAATCTGCTCGACCCCGCCAGCTACCGCGATGGTCATTTCCCCCAGCGCGATTTGCTTGGCCGCCGTTGCAACAGTCATCAAACCGGACGCGCACTGGCGATCGATGGTCATCGCGGCGACCGTTGTGGGGAGACCCGCCCTCAAGGCAGCCTGGCGCGCCACGTTCATGTGCGTCGTCCCTTGCTGCAAGGCCGCGCCGAGCAGCACATCCTCGACCTCTTCAGGCGCCACCTTCGCCCGCGCCACTGCGTGCGCGATGGCGTGCCCCGCCAGGCGGGGCGCCGTAGTCTGGTTGAAGGCGCCGCGATAGGACTTGGCCAGCGGCGTACGGGCGGTGGAGACGATGACGGCTTCTCGCATCTTGAACCTGTTATTCTGACCCGAATGGCTTTTGGAGTGAAGCGGATTCAACGTTGAGCTGACACCGAAAACTCTCTTCAATATCACACGACTAGAGAAGAATATTAAGAGTTACTGCTAACGATTGAGACGCAGGCCCTCGGCCTCGCGATCCCAGGTGTCTTCAGTGATGCCTTCGCTGCGCAGCACGTGCTTCTGCAACTTGCCGCTGGCAGTCTTCGGCAGCTCTACCGTGACCCTGACATAGCGCGGCACCATGAAGCGCGGCAGCCGTTCGGCCAGGAAGAGCACCAGTTCTCGCGGGTCCACCTGCGCGCCGGCCACCGGCGTCACCACAACCAGCACTTCATCCTCGCTGTGCTCGCTTGGCACGGCAACGGCCACGGCCTCTCGCACCGCTGGATGAGCAAGCACCTCCCCCTCCAGTTCGAAGGAAGAGATGTTTTCCCCACGCCGGCGGATCACATCCTTCAAGCGATCGACAAAGAAGAAGCGCCCGTCTTCGGCCTGCCGAAACGCATCGCCGGTGTGAAACCAGCCGTTGCGCATGGCGTCTACCGTCGCCTCCGCATTCCGGTAATAGCCCTTCATTAAGGCCCAGGGCCGATGGCTGCGCACGAGCAATTCGCCCACTTCGCCCCGCGCCACCTCTTGATCCTGGGCATCCGCCACCCTCAGCTCGAACCAGGGTCTGGGCCGACCGGCAAGCCCTAGCACATCATCACCCGCCCGGATCGGCCCGGCGCTGATCGGGCTGGCGATCTCCGTCATGTTGTAGACGGTATAGAGTTCCACGCCGAAGCGATCTCGGAAGAGAGGCGCATCCTCTCCGAAAGGGACAATGAAGACCTTGCGCAAGGGGTGATCCCGGTCGCGCGGCGTTGGCTGCTGCTTCAGGAGAAAGCTGGCCATCACCCCAAGCAGCAGAACCAGGCTGCTCTCGGTTTCCCGCACCGCATCCCAAAAGCTGCTGGTCTTGAACTCCCGAATCATCGCGATCCGCCCGCCGATGGCCAACATGGCGTAGACGTAGAGGGTCGACCCGCAATGAAAGATCGGCCCGGCGATCATGCAGCAGTCGTCCTGGGAGATGCAGTCGAAGGCATCCGGCCCCATGGTGTAGAGCTGGACATAGGAAGAGACGACTCCCTTGGAAGCGCCAGTCGTACCTGAGGTGTACATGATGGCCTGGGTGTCCCACGGCTCGATCGGGCGCTGGAGTGCCAGAAGCTCCTCGGTGGGGTGGACCTCTGCGTCCCGTAGCGGCGCCACGGTCACTGTGCTCAGCGAGGCGGGGCTTTCTGCCGGGCCGGTCAGCAAGATATGCTCCAGCTTTCCCGGTGCCAGATCACGCAGCCGCTCGATCAGTTCTGGCTCGGCGATCATCAGGCGCGCGTCGGCGTTGTCGAGGATGTGCTCGAGAGGGCGACCCCGCGCCGCCGTGTTGACGGGAATGTAGACCGCGCCCAGGTAGTTGATCGCGAACCAGCTCGTCAGTAGGTCCGGGCCGTTGCCCATCCAGCAGAGCACATGATCGCCCTGCCCTACACCGGCCTGGCGCAACGCCGCGGCTCGCCGCTGCACCCGGACGAGCGTTTCGGCATAGCTCCAGCTCTCCCCCGGCCAGAAGCGCACGAAAGGCGCCTCAGGCCGCCGCGCCGCCCAACCCTCCAGCATATAGCGAAGCACACAAAGCTCGCGTGCCGGGATATCCGACACTGCCGCTGCCTGGCTCATAATAGGCCGCCCCTGTTCGTCTTAGTCAGGTCAGTGAGTCAGATTGATCAAGCTGACATTCAGAGCGTGGAAATGTGCCGCACGGCAAGCAGGCTGTCAAAAACCCCATAGAGAAAGGGCGCCCCAAGGGACGCCCTTCACTAACGATCCTTAGACCGGATCGCGTTTGATCTGAACCACTTTGGGGTTCAGCAAACGCGTGAATCCGGTCTACATTAAATGGATAGAGCAGATTCACGCGCCAAATCGGATCACTTCGTGAATCTGATTTGGCGCGATCTGCTCTAAAGCCAAGCTTCAGCCGACGATTTCGCACTGGGAGAAGAAGTAGGCGATCTCGATGGCGGCGTTTTCGGCGCTGTCGGAGCCGTGCACAGAGTTAGCCTCGATCGACTCAGCGAAATCTTTGCGGATCGTGCCGTCCGCGGCGTTCTCCGGATTGGTGGCGCCCATGACCTCACGGTTCTTCGCCACGGCGTCCTCGCCTTCCAGCACCTGCACAACCACCGGGCCGGAGATCATGAAGCTGACCAGATCATTGAAGAACGGCCGCTCCCGGTGCACGGCGTAGAAGCCCTCCGCCTGCTCCTTCGTCAGCTGGATCCGCTTCTGCGCGACGACGCGCAGGCCGGCGGTCTCCAGACGGTCGATGATCTTGCCGGTGAGGTTACGGCGGGTGGCGTCAGGTTTGATGATGGACAGCGTGCGTTCGCTCGCCATAGCGGCTCTCCTGTTGCGGTTGATTTGCGGGCACAAAAATCGGTTGGAAGGGTTGCGGCGCCTTATAAAGGGGGTGGAGCTAGACGGCAACCATAGCTGCAACTCTTCGAAACCGGCCCTCGAATCAGCGCCGGCGCACTGCTATCACTGGCGCTATGCTGCAGATCAACAATCTCCTCTATCGGGTCGAAGGGCGGGCGCTTTTTCAGCAGGCGTCGGCCACGATCAACCGCGGCTGGCGGGTTGGGCTGGTTGGACGTAACGGCACCGGGAAGTCGACCCTGCTTAAGCTGATCATGGGGCAGCTTTCCCCCGATGAAGGATCTGTCGAGATCATCGGTCGCCAGCGCATCGGGACAGTGGCCCAGGAAGCCCCAGGCGGCGAGCGGAGCCTGGTCGACACGGTACTGGCCGCAGATACAGAGCGAGCGGCGCTACTCCAGGAAGCCGAAACAGCGACCGACCCAACCCGGATCGCCGAAATCCACGACCGGCTGGCGACCATCAGGGCGGAGACCGCCCCCGCCCGCGCCGCCCGCATCCTCGCGGGGCTTGGCTTTGATGAGGAGGCGCAGCAACGCCCCTGCGCCTCCTTCTCAGGTGGCTGGCGGATGCGCGTCGCCCTAGCCGCCCTGCTGTTTGTCGAACCCGACATCCTGCTGCTCGACGAACCGACAAACCACCTGGATCTGGAAGCCTCCCTCTGGCTGGAAGGCCATCTGGCGAGCTATCCCGGCACGCTGCTGCTGGTCAGTCATGATCGCGACCTGCTCAATCGCGCGGTCGACCGCATCCTTCATCTGGAGGGCCGCAAGCTCACGCTTTACGGGGGAAACTACGACACCTTCGAGCGGACGCGCCGCGAACGGCTGGAGCATGAAGCCGCTCAGAATGCGCGGATCGAGGCCCAGCGCAAACACATCCAGACCTTTGTCGATCGCTTCCGCTACAAGGCGAGCAAGGCGCGGCAAGCGCAGTCGCGCATGAAAATGCTGGAGAAACTGCAGCCGAGCGTGACCCTCGTTGAGGATGCTTCGCTCGCGCTCAATTTCCCTGCTCCAGAGCCCCTGGCCCCGCCCATCCTGCAACTTGAACAGGCGGCCGTCGGCTACGAACCTGGGCGGCCGATCCTCAGAGGCCTCAATCTCCGGCTCGACATGGACGACCGCATTGCCTTGCTGGGGGCGAACGGAAACGGCAAGTCCACGCTCGCTAGGCTGCTCGCCGGCAAGCTCGAACCACAGGAAGGGGCGTGCCGTCGCGACCGCAAGCTGCGTATCGGCTATTTCGCCCAGGATCAGGCCGAGGCCCTAGATCTTTCCCTTTCCGCGATGGACAACTTGGCGCGTCATATGCCCGAGGCTGCTGCGCATCAGCTGCGCGACCACCTGGCGCGCTTTGGCCTGGGCGGCGATCGGGCGACGACCAAAGCCGGGGACTTGTCCGGCGGGGAAAAGGCGCGCCTGCTTTTTGCGATCATAAGCCGCAACGCCCCGCACCTGCTGATCCTGGATGAGCCGACCAACCATCTCGATATAGACGCGCGCGACGCCCTGGTGCAGGCCCTGGGGGCCTATGAAGGCGCTGTGGTGCTGGTCAGCCATGACCCGCGGCTGGTGGAACTGGTCGCAGATCGCCTGTGGCTGGTTCAGGACGGGCGCGTGCGCAGTTTCGACGGCGACATGAACGACTATCGCCAGCTGCTTCTGGAACAGCGCAGAGCGGAACGACGCGAGCTACGCAACGAGAAGCCAAAGGAAAGCGCGCCCAACCGCAAGGACCAGCGGCGGGCCGCTGCGGAAATCCGCGCAGCCACAGCCAACCTGCGCAAGGCGGCGCAGCAGGCAGAAAGGCGCCTCGAACAGCTGGCGCGCGACCGTGCCGCGGTGGAAGCGGAACTGGCCGACCCCGAACTTTACGAGAAGACCTCAGCCCGCATCCCGCAGCTGCAAAAGCGGCTGGGCGAACTCGATAAGGAGATCGCGGCCGCAGAAGCCGCCTGGCTGGAAGCCGAAGAGGCCATAGAAGCCGCTTTTGCCGAGGCGGGGGCGTAGCACGGAACAGTGAAGCAGTCAGCGCCCTCGGCGCGGCAACTGGACCGCTACAGCCTGAACCGTTATCACAGAAGAACCCCTTCAACCGAAAAACAAGCGAGATGATCGCCCCATGCGGGATTTCCAGAAGAACGGACGCTCTGCCCTCTACGTCGGCACGGCCGCGGTCGCTACCTCCCATCCTTTAGCGTCCATGGCGGCGATCGATATGCTGCGAGCCGGCGGGAATGCCGTTGATGCCGCCATTGCAGCTTCTGCCGTTCTCTGCGTGGTTGAACCCCATATGACCGGCCTCGGCGGCGACTGCTTCGCTCTCTACGCGCCGGCCGGCGCTTCGGAACCCATAGCGATCAACGGGTCGGGACGTGCGCCTCAGGGTGCCTCGATCGAGTGGTACCGCGACCAGGGCTTCACTGCCATGCCCGAGGAGGGCGCGCACGCTGTCGTCGTACCGGGAGCGATCGCTGCCTGGTGCAAGCTGGTCAGCGACCACGGCCGCAAGGACATCGGGGAAATCCTGGCGCCGGCGATCCGCTATGCGGAAGAAGGCTATGTGATTACCCCCCGCGTGTCCTGGGATTGGCAGAAACTGGAGCCGCGCCTGGGAGGAGACGAGGTGGCTCGAGAACTGCTGCTGGTCAACCGCAAGGCGCCCCAATTGGGCGCGCGCCATGCGCAGCCAAAGCTGGGCAATACCCTCCGCCGCATCGCGCTCGATGGTGCGCGCGCCTTCTACACCGGACCCGTGGCTGAAGACTTGGTCGCGCGGCTTCAAGCACTCGGCGGTCGCCACACGCTGGAGGATTTCGCCGCCGTCGAGGCCGACTATGTGCAACCGATATCCGCCGACTATCGCGGCTGCCGCGTCTATCAATGCCCGCCGAACGGCCAGGGCATCATCGCGCTGATGATCTTGAACATTCTCTCGGGCTTCGAGATGGATGGTCTGGATGAGGTGACGCGAACCCACCTGATCGCTGAAGCGACCAAAGTCGCCTATGCCCATCGCGACGCCTACGTTTCCGACCCGGAAGCCATGGCGGTAGCCGTCGAAAAGCTGCTGTCGGAAGCCACCGCGCAGGAGCTGCGCCAGCGCGTCGACCCGCAGCGGGCCAAGGAACCAGAGGTGCTGGACCTGGGGGGGGCCGAACACAAGGATACCATCTGCCTGTCTGTGGTTGATGGAGACGGCAATGCCATCTCCTTCATCAATTCCCTTTTCCATGGCTTCGGCAGCTGCGTGATTGGGCCGGAATCCGGCGTGGTTCTGAACAACCGCGCCTCTTCCTTCAGCCTCGATCCGAGCCATGTGAATGCCTTGGCGCCGGGCAAGCGACCGATGCACACGATCATTCCCGGCATGGTGATGCAGGATGGCCAGGCCGTTATGCCCTACGGCGTTATGGGCGGCCAGTATCAGGCCAGCGGCCACGCCGCCTTCCTGACCTCCGTCATCGATGACAAGATGAATCTGCAGTGCGCCATCGATCGGCCGCGCAGCTTTGCACACAAGGGCGTGCTTACGCTGGAAACGGGATTCAGCGAAACCGAGGCCGAGGCTCTGCGCCACCTGGGGCACACTGTCGAGTTCGCCCAGGCTCCGCACGGCGGCGGCCAGGCCGTCCTGATCGACCGGGAACGCGCCGTCCTAATCGCAGCCTCCGACCCGCGCAAGGATGGCTGCGCCCTCGGCTGGTAAGGAAGATCTTTCCTGATGTCGCTTTAGTGACGCGCAGGCGTCGTCCCAGGATTATCGCTGCTTCTCAATAAAGCCTTAGCTTCAAAGCATCTTTACGGCGGTGGCAAACAAGCGAGCCACTCAACGAACGCCGCTTGTTCACCATCGCCGTAAGCTGGAGCGGCGCGTGTTACGGCTTACGCGCGCCGCCACGGCCAGCGCCAATGGTGGCGATGGCAAGCAAGGTAGAAGCGGCGCAAGCATGAGTCATTATTCCGTCTTCAGCTTGGCGCGGAACGCCCTCCGCGGACCGGAAGCCTGGACCCCGGCCTGGCGGGACCCAGAGCCAAAGTCTTTCTACGACGTGATTATCGTTGGCGCAGGCGGTCACGGCCTCGCCACTGCCTACTACCTCGCCAAGGAACATGGCATAACCAACGTTGCCGTGTTGGAAAAGGGCTGGTTGGGCGGCGGAAACGTCGGGCGCAATACCACCATTGTGCGCTCCAACTACCTCTTGGAAGGCAACGCGCACTTCTATGAATGGTCATTGAAGCTCTGGGAAAACCTGAGCCACGACCTGAACTACAATGTGATGTTCAGCCAGCGGGGGGTGCTGAACCTGGCCCACTCCGACCCACAGATGGACGCCTTCCGTCGCCGTGGGAATGCGATGCGGCTGAACGGCATCGACGCGGTTCTGCTCGATCGTGACGGAGTTCGGGACATGGTTCCCGACCTCAACATCGATAACGCCCGTTTCCCCATCTACGGCGGCCTGCTGCAGCCGCGCGGCGGGACGGCGCGCCATGATGCCGTCGCCTGGGGCCTGGCCCGCGGAGCGGATAGTCGCGGCGTCGACATCATCCAGAACTGCGAAGTGACGGGCATTCGGCGCGAGGGCGGGCGCGTGACAGGTGTCGAGACTACCCGCGGCTTCATCGGCGCCCGAAAGATCGGGCTGGCGGTTGCGGGGAACACCTCCCGCCTCGCCGAAATGGCAGGCCTGCGCCTGCCAATCGAAAGCCACCTTCTGCAGGCTTTCGTTTCAGAAGCACTGAAGCCGGTCATCAACACCGTTGTCACCTATGGCGCCCACCACCTCTATATCAGCCAGTCGGACAAGGGCAGCCTGGTCTTCGGCGGCGACCTGGATGGCTATAACTCCTATGCGCAGCGGGGGAATTTGCCGCTGGTGGAGGACGTGGTCACCGCCGGCCTCTCACTCTTCCCCCACCTCTCACGGGTGAAGCTGCTCCGCCACTGGGGCGGCGTCATGGATATGTCCATGGATGGCAGCCCGATCATCGGCAAGCTGCCGATCGAGGGGCTCTACCTCAACGCCGGCTGGTGCTATGGCGGCTTCAAGGCGACACCAGGATCCGGATGGGTCTTCGCCTACACCATCGCTAACGACCGACCCCATGCCCTAAACCAAGCGCTGTCGTTAGAACGCTTCGCGACCGGCGCGGTCCTGGACGAAAAGGGCGCCGGCCCGGTCCCCGGTTATCACTGAGGCACAGCAAAGATGCGACTACCCTGCCCCTGGTGCGGCGAACGCGACCATTCGGAATTCAACTATGGCGGAGACGCAACGCGTCGCCGTCCGGCAGATGATGCGCCGATGGAAGAGTGGATCGACTACGTTTACTTCCGCGACAACCCGCGCGGGCGTCATCACGAACACTGGCAGCATATCCAGGGTTGCCGGGCCTGGATCGTGATCGAGCGAGACACCCTTACCCATGAGGTCAGCGGCTGCTGGACCGCTGAGGACTATGCGCGTGGTTTCGCGGAGGCTACGGACGTGCAGAAGGGAGCACAATCATGAGCGCCCAAGCAAACATCTCTCCGCCTGCCGGAGGGGCCATGCGGCTGGCCTCCGGCGGCCGGATCGACCGGACTCAGCCGCTGAGCTTCCGCTTCGACGGAAAGGTTTATCAGGGTGTTGCTGGCGATAGCCTGGCGTCCGCGCTGCTTGCCAATGGTGTCAAACTGTTCGGGCGAAGCTTCAAGTACCATCGTCCGCGTGGACTTCTGGCCGCCGGCGTCGAGGAGCCGAACGCTCTTGTAGAGCTGAGAAGCGGCCCACGGCATGAGCCCAACGTGAGGGCCACAGTTGCCGAGCTTTATGACGGCCTGGAAGCCAACAGCCAAAACCGCTGGCCGTCCCTTGCCTTTGACGTCAGCGGCATCAACGATGTCTTCTCGCCCTTCCTGGGTGCCGGCTTCTATTACAAGACCTTCATGGGGCCGACCCGTGGCTCCTGGCACTTCTATGAGCGGATCATTCGCAAGGCCGCGGGCCTTGGTACCGCCCCGGCCTTGCCGGACCCGGACCGCTACGAAAAGACCAATGCCCACTGCGACCTGCTCGTGGTCGGCGCCGGCGCGGCCGGTCTGGCGGCGGCCCTGGTCGCAGCTCGCGCAGGCGTAAAGGTAATGCTGGTCGAACAGGACAAGGACCTGGGTGGCGCCTTGCTTGGAGAAAAAAGCGAGCAGCTCGATGAGTGGGTAGCAGCCACAGTTGGCGAGCTTGCCAACAGCCCAAACGTGCGCCTGCTCACCCGCGCCACCGCCTTCGGGTATTACGACCACAATGTTGTAGGACTGGTCGAACGAGTAGCCGACCACCTGCCCCAGCCTGCTACTCACCAGCCGCGCCAACGGCTCTGGACTGTGCGAGCCAAGCAGGTTGTGCTGACAACCGGCGCCCACGAACGTCCTCTGCTCTTTGGCAACAATGATCTGCCAGGCGTGATGCTGGCCGGGGCCGTTCGCACCTACCTGAACCGCTGGGCGGTCCTGCCGGGACGCCAGCCCTTAGTGTTCGCCAATCATGACGAGGCTTATCTCACGGCGATCGATCTGGCCGATGCCGGGGCGACAGTGGCCGCTGTTGTGGACCCTCGACCGATCGCGAACCCCGATCTGGTCACCGCTCTTGCACAAAGGGGCATTGAGCACCTTCCAGGCCATGTCGTCGTGAAGGCCCGGGGCGGACGCTTCATCAATGCTGCTGAAGTTGCCGCCCTCGATGCGAACGGGGAGGCGACGGAGCCGCGTCGAGTGATTATCTGTGATCTGCTGGCGATGTCGGGCGGTTGGAACCCGGCGGTGCAGCTCCATGCGCAATCGGGCGGCAAGCCGCGCTGGGATCAGCGGCTGAGCACCTTCGTACCGGGAGAGAGCAAGCAGGCGGAACGTTCAGCGGGCGCCGCCGGAGGACAGCTAACGCTGCGGGCCGCCCTGGCAAGCGGCGCAGAGGCCGGTTTCGAACTCACCAGCCTGCTTGGGGGAAATGCCACTCCCCTTTCCCTTCCAGAAGTGGAGCCGGAGCCGGAGGCAGTGCCGGCAGAGCTTTGGGAAGTTCCCGGAAGCCGTGGCAAGAGCTTCGTAGATTTTCAGCACGACGTAACTACGAAGGATCTGAAACAAGCCGTTCAGGAAGGCTATCGATCCCCCGAGCATGCCAAGCGTTACACGACCTTGGGTATGGCGACGGATCAGGGCAAGACGTCAAACGTCAACGCCCTGGATGTTCTGGCCCGCGCTCAAGGTCGCTCGCGCGCAGCCCTTGCGCAGACCGGCTTCCGTCCCCCCTTCACCCCCGTAACTCTGGGCGCCCTTGCAGGCCGAGACGTCGGCAGAAACTACAAGCCCATCCGCCGAACCCCGCTTCACGACTGGCATGAGGCCGCGGGAGCCGTGATGGTGGAAACCGGCCCTTGGCTGCGCGCCCGCTACTATCCGCGCGACGGGGAAGGCCTATTCGAGGCAATGAACCGCGAGACGCGGCATGTGCGTGAAAAGGTTGGCATGGTCGACGTCTCGACGTTGGGAAAAATCGACGTTCAAGGGCCTGACGCCGGTGAGTTCCTCAATCGGATTTATGCCAACGGCTTCAAGAAGCTGCCCGTCGGCAGAGCTCGTTATGGCCTCATGCTTCGCGAAGATGGTCACGCCTTTGACGACGGGACCTGCTCTCGCTTGTCTGAGAACCATTTCCTGGTGACGACTACCACGGCACAGGCTGCGGCCGTCCTGAGCCACATGGAATATTATCACCAGACCTGTTGGCCGGACCTGCGGGTGCATCTCGCCTCTGTCACGGACCAGTTCGCCTCCATGGCCATTGCCGGTCCCCGCTCCCGCGCGGTCCTTCAGAAAGCAGTGGAAGGCGCCAGTGTCACCAATGAGGACCTGCCCTTCATGGGTGTGGTTCAGGCGCGTGTCGCCGGCTGCCCCATCATTCTCTTCCGCATCTCCTTCTCCGGTGAACTGGCTTATGAAATTGCTACCGGGGCGGACCACGGAAAGGCTGTGTGGGAGGCTTTGATGGCGGCTGGCCGGGAAGAGGAGATCATCCCCTACGGTACAGAAGCCATGGCGGTGATGCGGATTGAAAAGGGCCACGCAGCTGGCCCCGAATTGAGCGGACAGACGACGGCTCAGGATCTCGGTCTGGGCAAGCTTTGCTCCACAAAGAAGCCCTACATCGGGCACCGGCTCAAGGATCGCCCGGCCACCGCTGACCCGCATCGTCCGGCACTCGTCGGCCTCGTCTCCCTCGAGCCCGGCAAGCGGATCCCCGGCGGCGCGCAGCTTGTGGAAGACCCAAATCACAAGGCGCCGATACCCATGCTGGGCTACGCAACGAGCCCGACCTATTCCATTACCCTCGACAAGTATATTGCCCTTGCTCTCCTAAAGGATGGCAAGGAAAGGGAAGGGACGACCCTCTATGCCGCTAATCCCTTAGGCAACACGACCACAAAGGTTCAGGTCGTTTCTCCGCAGTTCTTTGACCCTGAAGGAACGCGCCTCCATGCCTGACCGAGTTTCCTCTCTCGTCTCTGCCTATCGTCCCGGCCCCTATGGAGCTATCGGCGCAACCGGCCCGGGGCTTACCTTGAGCGAACGACGAGGCCTCACCATGCTCCTGCTGGCTTGTTTTTCAGAAGACAGGCCAGCGCTCTCGGCTATCGTTCACGAGCGTTTCGGCCTAGAGCTACCCAATGTCGGCAAGGCCCAGGTTGCCAACGGCGTCGAGCTGCTCTGGCAGGGCCCTTCACGCTGGCTGCTGCAGGCGCGCGAGCGACAGCACCCGGAACTCTTCGCCACGCTCACGCAAGCTGCTGCGGCCTACCCGGCTATCGCCGTCACCGACCTTAGCCACGCGCGCAGCGTTATTCGTTTAAGCGGTCCTTGTGGCCGGGCACTGCTAGCGAAAGGCTGTGGCCTGGATCTGGAAAACGGCTTCAATAGCGGGGACTGCGTGATGACTCGCTTCAGCCACTACGCCGTCACGCTTCATGCGAGTGGTGCAGACCAGATCGACCTCTACGTCACACGCAGCTTTGCCCTCGCCCTCTGGGAAGAGCTGCTGGATCTCGGGGCGGAGTACGGACTGAGGGTCGCCGAGGCCGGTTAACGGGCGGGACGGGAAGTGGGCTGGGTCACCTGCCTCATATCCTTGTAATTGTGGTGGATTCGCGCGCCAGATGCGGGAGCTGGGAGTTCCCCATCAGGCGCAATCCGCTATAGTCCCGGAAAAATGGCACAACAGAGGCATCAGCTACGTGAAGATGAACGGTGATCCACTGCTTCAGCCCTACACTTTGAAGCACCTCACGCTCCGCAACCGGATCATGTCGACGGCCCATGAGCCAGCCTACTCTGAAGAGGGGCTACCCAAGGACCGCTACCGCCTCTATCACGTGGAGAAGGCCCGCGGCGGCATTGCGCTGACCATGACTGCGGGCTCAGCCGTGGTTTCTCCCGATTCCCCCGAAGCTTTCGGCAACCTGCACGCCTATCGGGATGAGATCGTGCCGTGGCTGCGCCGCCTCACTGACGAGTGCCACGAGTTGGGCGCGGCGGTGATGATTCAGATCACCCACCTGGGGCGCCGCACCACCTGGAGCCAGGGCGAGTGGTTGCCGATCCTGGCACCCTCCCCAATTCGGGAGCCCGCCCATCGCGCCTTTCCCAAGGAAGCGGAAGACTGGGACATCGAGCGGATCATCAAGGATTATGCCGCCGCCGCGCAGCGGATGCAGGAAGCAGGCCTCGACGGCATTGAGATCGAAGCCTATGGCCATCTCCTTGACGGCTTCTGGTCGCCCGCTACCAACAAGCGGACAGACGACTATGGCGGTAGCCTGGAAAACCGCCTGCGTTTCACTTACCGGGTGCTCGAGGCCATCCGAACCGCAGTAGGGCCGGACTTCATCGTCGGCCTGCGGATGGTTGCGGACGAAGATTGGAAGCAAGGGCTGACGCGAGAGGAAGGCGTCGAGATCGCCCGGCGGATGGTGGCGACCGGCCAGGTCGACTTTCTCAACATCATCCGCGGCCATATCGATACCGACCCGGCGCTGACCCGGGTCATTCCGATCCACGGCATGCGCTCGGCGCCACATCTCGACTTTGCTGGTGAGGTGCGGGCGGAAACGAAATTTCCGGTCTTTCATGCGGCGCGCATAAACGACGTCGCCACCGCCCGCCATGCCATCGCCGAGGGCAAGCTGGACATGGTGGGCATGACCCGTGCCCACATCGCCGACCCACACATCGCCCTTAAGGTAATGGAGGGCCGCGAAGAGGAAATCCGCCCCTGCGTCGGGGCCACCTACTGTCTCGATCGTATTTACGAAGGCGGCGGCGCGCTCTGCATCCACAATCCGGCAACCGGCCGGGAAGCCACCATGCCCCATGTCATCCGGCCAGCTGAAGGTCCGGCGCGCAAGGTTGTAGTCGTCGGCGCGGGCCCGGCGGGACTGGAGGCAGCGCGGGTGGCGGCGGAGCGCGGTCACAACGTCGTGGTTTTCGAAGCTGCCGCCGAAGCCGGCGGTCAGGTTCGCCTGGCGGCACGCAGCCGGCGCCGCAGCGAGCTCATCGGCATCATAGATTGGCGCCTGGAGCGTTGCGCGGCAGCGGGCGTCGAGTTCCGCTACAACCTCCTGGCCGAAGCGCAGGATGTTCTGGCCGAGGATCCCGACATCGTCCTGGTCGCCACCGGCGGACTTCCGAATACCGAGGTTCTGGAGGACGGCAACGACTTCGTCGTCTCGACCTGGGACATCCTGTCCGGCGACGTAAAGCCGGCAGCCGACGTACTGCTGTTCGACGACAATGGGAGCCATCCCGGCCTGCAGGCAGCGGAGGCCATGGGAGAAACTGGCTCCAGCGTGGAGCTTGTCACGCCCGAGCGCTTCTTCGCGCCGGAGGTAGGCGGCCTCAACCACGCTGCCTACGCCGAAAGTTTCCAGCGCCATGGCGTGCGCATCACCATCGCCCGCCGCTTGCTGGGCGTAAAGCGGGCAGGCAATCGACTGATCGCGCGCATTGGCAGCGACTATGCAGAGGGGGTCGAGGAACTTCGCGAAGTCGATCAGGTAGTGGTCGAACACGGCACCCTCCCCCTGGACGAGCTCTACTTCGCGCTGAAGGAGGGCTCGCAGAACCGGGGCGAGGTCGACTATCCGGCGCTGATCGCGGGAAAGCCTCAGGCAATCCAGACAAATCCGGAAGGGAGCTATCAGCTCTTCCGCATCGGCGACGCCGTCACCTCCCGCAACATCCACGCCGCCATCTACGATGGCCTCAGGTTCGCCAAGGATTTCTAGCCGGGCTCCCCTGCCCCGTCTTCCTGAACGAAGTGGGAAACTTCGTCGGCCGGAGTACTGGGGTCCGGGTTCTTTGCTGGCGCTCAGAGTGACGGGGGTGAGTGGTGGCGCTCGCCCGCGCGCCCCTGCTCATGCTGCCGGATGGCCGCGCGTTCGAGCATGTAACGCTCGGCTTCCTCCATGTGCTGGCGCATGAGCTCCCGCGCGCGCTGAGCGTCCCCGGCTTTCAACACGCGGATGAGCTGGACCTGGTAGTTCAGCGCGGTTTCCCGAAGCGCCGGATTGGGCGTCATGTAGATCGCGCGGCAGACCGCCATGTCGCGCAGGAGCCTCTGAAGGAAAACGCAGACGAAGGCCAGCAACCGATTCTCGGAGAAGCTGGCCAAGACGGAGTGGAAATCCAGCTCCGAGAGGCGCTGCTGAAACTCCTCCTCGACAGTCTCCGGCTCCCTCTCGTAAAGGCGTATGGTCGCCCGCAGCTCTTCGAGGGCCGCCTCGTCCAGGCGGCCCGCGAGTCCGGCCGCCAGTTCCGGCTCCAGCTGCTTCCGCAGCGCGTAGATGTCCGCGATGCTCGGCCGCTCGAAGAGAAACAGGTTGCTCAGCAGGTCGATCGCCTGCTCGCCCGAAAGTGCTGTCACGAAGGCACCGCCACCCGGTCCAGTGCGAGTCCGGATGAGGCCTTGGGTCTGCAGCGCCTTCATCGCTTCGCGCACTGTCCCCTTGGACGCCTGCAGGAACTCCTCAGAGAGCCATTCTGGCGGTAGGCGATCACCGGGCTTCAACCCATGCAGGGAGATCAGATCACGAATTTGGGCCGTGATCGCATCAGCGCGATTGCGCGGGCGCGGGCGGGCCACGATCGCGCGTCCTGCCAGGGAACTCGCCTCGGCCTCACTCATGCGCTGTAGACCCGACCGGAGGGTGATAGCAGGCAGCCAGGTGCTTGGGCGCGCCCGCCGGTTCCAGTGCCGGGTGGCGCGTGCGACACAACTCATCAGCGGCGGGACAGCGCGCCGCAAAGGCGCAGCCGACAGGCGGATTATAGGGGTCGGGCAACTCACCACTCTCCGATTCCGGCACCATGATCGCTTTGCCCGGCGCTGGTGCGGAGTCAAGCAGGAGGCGGGTGTAGTGGTGCCGAGGCTGTGTGAAGATTCGTTGCGCCGGCCCGATCTCCGCCAGACGGCCGAAATACATCACCGCCACGCGATCGCTGATCGTTTCCACGACAGCCAGATCGTGACTGATGAAGAGGTAGGTCAGGCCAAAACGCGCTTTGAGGTCATCCAGCAGGTTGAGAACCTGCGCCTGGACTGAGACGTCCAGCGCCGAAACCGGCTCATCAAGGACGATCAGCTTCGGTTCGGCGGCAAGCGCTCGAGCGATGGCGATCCGCTGGGCTTGCCCGCCGGAGAACTCGTGAGGATAGCGATCCAGATGCTCCGGTCGCAGATTGACCGCATCGATCACCTTTTGAAGGCGTCTTTCACGCTCTTCCCGACCCAGCCCCAGCAGGCGGCGCAAGGGCGTTTCCAGTATCGCCCGCACCGTCTTGCGCGGGTTCAGGGACGAAAGGGGATCCTGGAAGACATACTGGATCTGGCGCGCCACCGCCTTGAAGTCACGCCGTACCGCCGCAGCCAGATCCTGCCCCTGAAACAGCACCTTGCCGGCGCTAGCCTGGTCCAGACCTGCCAGAATCCGGGCCAGAGTCGACTTGCCGCAGCCGGATTCGCCAACGATCCCAAGGATTTCGCCCTTGCGAACCGCGAAACTAACCCCCTGCACCGCATGCACGGCGGGCTTGGGACGGCCCAGCAGGGTTCGTCCGGCGCCGAACAGGCGTTCGACATCCTGTGCCTGCAGCATGGGCTCAGTCTGCTCATGCATGGACCAGCGCCTCGCGCTTCACGTCGAGGGGAAAGAGGCAGCGAACCTCCCGCTCTGCATCCAGAGGCTGCAGCGCAATTTCCCCGCGTTTGCATGCGTCCCGCGCAAAGGCGCAGCGGGGCGCAAAGGCGCAGCCGGGCGGGCGCTCGCCGGTGGCGGGGGGGCCTCCCTCGATCGCGTCGAGCTGGCGATCGCCTTGCCCCAACACGGGCACACAGTCGATCAGCTTGCGCGTATAGGGATGGGCGGGGGACTCCAGCACCTCCTTCGTCGGCCCGCTTTCCACAATCTGCCCGGCGTACATCACGGCAACGCGGTCGGAGAGGGCGGAGATAACGCCAAAATCGTGGGTAATGAAGAGGATGGAGGTCTCCTTCTCATGGCGCAGCTTGTTCATCAGCATTAGAATTTGAGCCTGCACCGTGACGTCCAGCGCGGTGGTCGGCTCGTCGGCAATGATCAGCTCCGCATCATTGGCCAACGCCATGGCGATGCAGACCCTCTGGCGCATACCGCCGGACAGTTCATGCGGATAGGCCTGCAAGCGCCGCCGCGGATTAGGGATGCGCACCAGCTCGAGTAGTTCTTCAGCCTTCTTCTCGGCCTGTGGGCGGCGTAGCGGCTGATGCGCCCGGATTGCCTCTACAAGCTGATCACCCACGGTGAAGAGCGGATGCAAGGTGGTCAGCGGATCCTGGAAGACATGGCTGACGGGACCACCACGCAGTTCGCGAATTCGCCGATCGTTGGCCTCCAGAAGATCCTCGCCCTGGAAGTAGATCGATCCGCCGACAATGCGCCCAGGCGGCGTGGGCACCAGCCCCATGATCGACATGGCCGTTATCGACTTTCCGGAACCGGACTCTCCCACCAGTCCCAGGCACTCCTGGCGACCGATGTGCAGATCGATTCCCGAAATCGCCTCGATCTGCCGCTGCCCAAGGCCGAATGCAGTGCGTAACCCGGAGAGTGAAAGAACAGCATCCTTGGCCGTCGCAGGTTTCTCCGGCACCGACTCACGTTCGACCGCCGTGCGTGCCATGGGGCGCGCCAGCGCGCCCGATTTGAGGCGAGGATCCAGAACATCGCGAATGCCGTCGCCCAGGAGGTTGATGCTCATCACCAACAGGAAGATGAGGACGCCCGGGATGATCGCCACATGCGGCGCATTGAAGAGAACGCTACGCCCGTCACCGAGCATCGACCCCAGATCCGCTTGCGGCGGCTGAGCACCCAATCCAAGGAAGCTCAGCCCCGCGGTTTCCAGGATCATCCAGCCAATGGTGGTGGACATGGTGATGACGATGATCGGCAGCACGTTGGGCAGGATCTCAGTGAAGAGAATGGCAGCGCGCGATTTGCCCGAGAGGCGGGCTGCATCAATGAACTCGCGCCGTGCCAGGCCCAGGGTGACGCCACGGATATTGCGCGCGAAGAAGGGAATGTTGATCAGGGCGATTGCATAGAGCGCGTTGATGAGCCCCGGCCCTAGAACCGCCACGATAGCCAGGGCCAACAGGATATAGGGGAAGGCCATCAGCATGTCGATGCCGCGCATCATCAGGCTGTCCGCCCACCCCCGCGCGTAACCCGACAACAGGCCGATCAGCGAACCAAAGAAAGCGGCGATCAGGGTGGCCGAAACGCCGACTGCAATGCTAACCCGCGCGCCGTGAAGCAGCCGCGACAGCAGATCCCGACCCAGGGCATCGGTACCTAGCAAGTGCCCGTCGGAGAGTGGTGGGAGCAGCCGATTGGCCGGCGAGGTTGCATTGGGATCCAGCAGAGGTAGCAGCGGCGCAATGAGCGCAAGGAGCAGGATGGTCACCAGCACAACCAGGCCCGCGGTCGCCAGGCGATTGTTCAGGAGAAGTCCGAGAGCGGAGACACGTCCTTGGGAGGCGGCAGAACTGCTCATCGGCGCAGCCTTGGATCAAGGCTCGATTGCGCGACGTCAGCGGCAAGGTTGAAGAGCACGTAGCTAGCCGCCACCACCAGCACACCGCCTTGCACAAGGAGGATATCCCGGGTCGAGATTGCCTTCACCAGCATCGCGCCGATGCCCGGCCACTGGAAAACGGTCTCGATATAGACGGCACCGCCGAGGACAAATCCCGCCTGAATGCCGATGACCGGCACTACCGCGACCAGCGCTGCCTTGGCCGCATGAAGATAGACAACGCGCCGTTCGGACAGACCCTTTGCCCTCGCGGTGCGGATGTAGTCCTGGCGCAACACCTCGAGCATGGCTGTTCGTGTCAAGCGCGCGATGACGCCGGTGGCCACGACCGCGAGCGTTACCGCCGGCAGCAGCAGATGTCGCAGCAGGTCCGGAAGGTCTCCGCCGCCGTAGATGGCGTACATGCCGCTGGCTGGTAGCAACCCGAGGTTCACCGCGAAAACGAGAATTAGCAGAAGACCGAGAAAGAAGGAGGGCGTGGAGAGGCCGATCAACACGAAGAAGGTCACGATGCGGTCGGTCCAGCCGAATTGCCGGACGGCAGAGACGATGCCCGCGAGCAACCCGAAGATCGATGCCAGGATCAGTGCGCTGCCCGCCAGGATCAAGGTCGCCGAAAAGCGCTCGAGGACCTCGTCCAGAACGGGACGATTCAACGAGTAGGAGCGCCCGAAGTCGCCCTCCAGCAGATTGCCGAGCCAGAGCAGATACTGTTCCGGCAAGGGCCTATTCAGTCCGAGCTGCTGATTGAGCCGCTCCACATTTTCGGGCGTGGCATAGGAGCCAAGAATCGCCGTGGCAGGGTCGCCTGGAATTGCCGCCATGATCAGGAAGACGATCAGGGTCAGCCCCAGCAATACCGGCACCAGGGCTAAGAGGCGCTTCAGGATATAGGCTGCCACGGGATCTCCACCGGCCGCTGATAGTGCCTGCTACTGCTTCGTTACGTCGTGAAGCATGAGAAAGAAGGACGGCTGAAGCCCGAAGTTCTGAACCGCAGCGGTGGTTACGGCTCCCTGCTTCCAGTTGGCGATGAATGCCCAGGGCGCGTCTTCGTAAACGATTTCCTGCATCTGACGGTAAAGCTCCGCCCGCTCCTCCGGGTCGGTCGAGGCCCGGGCCTGGTTGAGGAGCTCGTCCACCTCCTCATTGGAATAGTAGCCGGAATTGAAGCCGCCGGATTCGGGAAAAGCTTCGGTCCTTAGGGTCAGGAACGGCAGGGTATCCGGATCGTTGGTCATCCAGGCCATCTCGGCCATGTCGGCCTTGCCCTCCAGCCCCGGGTTCACGCGGTCCAGGAAGGTATTCCACTCATAGGTCTCAATTTCGACGTTCATGCCGACTTCGGCCAGATCCGCCTGGATTGCGGTTCCCATGGCGACCGGGTCAAGCATGCCTGAGCCCCCTTCGGTGACGTAGAAGGTCACCGTGTCCCCTTCGTAGCCGGCCTCTTCCAGCAGTTGCCGCGCGCGCTCCGGATCATAGGGATAGGGCTCCAGCTCCTCGTTATAAGCCCAGGCGAAGGCCGGTGCGATCGGTCCGCTGGCGACGTCTGCCGTACCCTGCAGCACATCCTCAACGAGCGTCTGCTTGTCGATCGCATAGTTCACCGCCTGGCGTGCTGCCTTCTCCGTGAAGGGCCCTTCGCGCATGTTGAGGATCAGGAACCAGAGGTGAGGCCCAGCCTGCTCGTAAACCTGAAAATCGTCTGCCTGGCGAAAATCGTTCATGGCATCCGGCGGCACTTCGACCATGAGATCCAGCCCGCCAGAAAGCATTTCCGCCACTCGTGTGTTCGCATCGGTGATCGGCCGGAAGACGACAGCTTCCAGTTCCGGCGCGCCGCCCCAATAGTCCTCATTGCGCGTGACAACGACACGCTGATTGCTCGCCCATTCCTCGAAACGGTAGGCACCCGTACCTGAAGGATTGCGGCCGAAGTCCTCGCCATGCTGCTCGACGGCGGCTGGCGAAACGATCAAGCCGGTCGGGTAGGCCAGGTTCGACAGGAAGGGTGCGTAGGGCTCGCTGAGGGTGAATTCCACCGTGAGTTCATCCACCGCCTCGACGTTCTCGATAGCGGAGAAGAAGAAGGATAGCGGAAACGGCCCGGTGTCGTGATAGGGATGCTCTTCGTCGAGCATGCGGTCAAAGTTGAACTTAACTGCTTCCGCATTCAGGGGCGCCCCGTCATGGAAAGTGACCCCGTCACGCAACTCGAAGCGATAGGTCAGGCCGTCTTCTGAGACCTCCCAGGATTCGGCCAGCGCTGGCTCTACCTCCAGGGTCCCGTCCGCGTAGCGCACCAGCCCGTCATAGACGTTCATCAAGATGCGAAAGTCGTTTACCGCGGTCACTGCGTGGGGATCCAGCGATTGCGGTTCCGCGATCTGTCCGACGATCAACACGTTGGGCGGCGTTTGCGCCGCACTCTCCGATGGATAGGCCAGGACCATCATCGCAGCCGCAGCCATGGGGAACAGGTGCTTGGCACAGCGCATTTGAGCCTCCCTTCATTCTTTATGCGGCTATTTAATCCCGAACATTGCCTGACATGCAAGCATTGATCATTATAAATAGGCAGAAGCAACCGCAGACAGACAGGAGACGGCAATGATCGAGGCGCCACGGGTCCGGATTAAGGAAGAGCGCCTGAAGCAACTCCTGGAAGGCATCAACCAGTTCGGTCGCAATCCCTCGACCGGGGGATTCAACCGCATGGGCTTCTCAAAAGCTGACATGGCGGCCCGAGACTGGCTGGCCGAAGTTATGGCGGTCGAGGGGCTGTCGGTTCATCGGGATGCGGCGACCAACGTCTTCGGCCGCTATGGCCCCCCCGCAGGCTCCTGCGTCATGGTCGGGTCGCATCTGGATACGGTGCCAGAAGGTGGTGCCCTCGACGGCGCTCTCGGTGTGGCGGCAGGTCTGGAGTGTGTTCTGGCTTTACGTGACGCGGGAATCTCTCTCGATCATCCGGTGGAGGTCGTTGCCACTAGTGAGGAAGAGGGCCGCTTTGGCGGGATGCTCGGTTCCCAGGCGATCGTGGGCGATCTCGACCCTCAATGGCTGCAACAGGCGACCGCCGCCGACGGGCTGCGGCTCGCGGATGCGATGCGGGCCCAGGGGCTGGATCCTTCCCTTCTGCCCACGGCACAGCGCGCCAAGGGAAGTATAAAGGCCTTCCTGGAACTACACATTGAACAGGGCCCTATACTGGAAGCCTCGGGTCTTTCAATCGGTGTGGCCGACAGGATTTCCGGCGTGGTCAATTGGTCTGTAAAGCTCCGCGGCGCGGCCAACCACTCGGGCACCACCCCGATGAACCTCCGCGCGGACGCCTTCGCCGGTCTGGCAGAGGTGTCCGTGGCCATACCCAAAATCATTCGCCGGGTCGGCACCGAGTATTCGCGCGTTACCATCGGCAAGGTAGACGTCGAGCCGAACTTTCCTCACACAATTCCCGGCACAGCCAACTTCTCTCTGGTGATTCGAGACAATCATGCCTCCGCGATGGATGCGCTGTGTGTGGCCTTACGGGATCAGATACACGCGACCTGCCACGCGCATGGTCTCACCTACACCTTGATCGAGCACAGTCGCCTGCCCCCGGTCGAGCTCGATCCCGCTCTCGCGCAACTCCTTCTGGAGGAAGCTCGTGCCCTGGGCGTGCCCCATCAAGTCATGCCTTCGGGAGCAGGACATGATGCCCAGACCATGCAGGCACTCTGCCCGGCAGGGCTCATCTTCGTACCCAGCCGCGGCGGCATCAGCCACGCGCCGGAAGAGTGGACCGATTGGTCCGATATCTACGCCGGCGCGCAGCTGCTGCTCAACTCGGTTCTGCGCCTCGCTATCCCCTCCCGGCAGTAGGAGTCAGCCGGACGCTGCTCAGCTTTCGACTTTGACGGAGATGAACCAGACGTTCATCGGATCGTGAGTCAACCGATGGTGCTGGATATTGGAGAAGCCGGCTGCCTCCAGCATGGAGCACGCCGTCTCCCAGCCCCACATGGTTCCGAGACCTGCCCCGCCCTGCCCCAACGAAACAGGCATGCAATGGAAGCAGGATACGGCATAGAGCAGCGTCGCCAGCGGGAAGTCCCTGTTGTTCTCCAGACGAGCGGACGCTCCAATATCCTGCATCAGGTAGGTGCCGCCGGGCTTCAACGCCCGATAGAGCGATCGCAGAAGCGACTGCGGGTTCTTCTGATCGTGAACGGCGTCAAAGGTGGTGATGAAGTCATAGCGTTGGTCCTCGTCGAAGTGGCTCAGATCTCTCTGTTCGAAACGGATATTCGCTAGCCCCGCCTCAGCCACGCGTACTTGTGCGAACGCGATGGCGTCGTGCCCGAGGTCGTAGCCGGTAAAGGAACTCCGAGGATAACGCCGCGCCATCTCGAGCAGAGCCACCCCCCTTCCACAACCGGCATCCAGCACGTCGATCCCCGCCTCTAGCTGCTCCATGACGCCTGGAGCCAAGGGCAGGATGACGTCGAAAAGCTGAGCCACCACCGTCTGCCCGCTATCCTCCGCCATGATCTGGTGAAAGCAGGGATAGTCCTCATAGGCGGTCCCCCCGCCGGTCTTGAAGCAGTCGAGCACCCGATCCTGGACCTGCCCGAGCAGCGCGATGTGCTGTCCCAGGAAAGCCATGTTCCCCAAAGGGGCGTCGGCCGTGAGGCAGGCTGCGTGCTCGGCGGGGAGATGATAGCTGCTGTTGGCGGGGTAGAAGCGGACAATATCCGCCATTACGAGAGCGGCCAACCACTCCCGTACATAGCGTTCCGCCAGCCCGGCACGATCAGCGATCTCCTTGCTGCTCGCGGGGGGCTTCCCGGCCATGGCTTCGAACAGGCCGGTGCGGTGGCCAATCGATAGCATGATCGCTGCCGCACCACCCTCGAGCATTCCGCAGACCCGCTCGACAAAGGCCTCGCCTGCTGCGGCATCGAACGCAGCTTGCTTGGTAACCGTAGACATGAAGCTGTCCTCCAGGTTTTGTCACTTCTGCACCTGCCTCCGAAGGCGCCAAGCAGCACTACTCCTTGATTTGCTGCGACGTGAGTGCGGAAATGGACAACAACAGGCCGCTTGGGACACTCTTGCCCATGGCTCACACCTCACCCCTTTCAGTCAGCCTTCTGGCGCTCCCGGAATCGACGGTTGGGACGCTTTACAGCCTTTATGAAGTTTTCGCGGCCGCCGGCGTGGCCTGGAGGGAAGCTACTGGCGAAGGTGCGGGAGAACCCTTCATGGAGCCGCGCATCCTGTCTTACGACGGCCGGAGCTATGTCTCTCCTTGCGGTCCCGTAATCGCGCCCCAGGCTCGCCTGGGCGACTTCTCGCATAGCGACATCGTCGTCATCGGTGACCTGCAGTTTGCTCCGCATGAAGATGTACGCGGCCGCTGGCCCGAAGAAGCTGCCTGGTGTCGCGAACAGTACGAAAAGGGTGCGCTTCTCTGCTCCGTCTGCACTGGTTCCGTCTTTCTCGCAGACACCGGTGTACTAAACGGGAGCGAAGCGACCTCACACTGGGCCGCCGCCGACCTCTTCACGCAACTTTATCCAGAGGTAACGCTTCTACCAGATCGCGTACTCGTCCTCTCGGGAGAAGATCAGCGGATCATCACGAGCGGCGGTGCTTCCTCCTGGCAGGATCTTGCTCTTTACCTCATCGGGCGATTCTGCGGCGCGTCAGAGGCCATTCACATAGCCAAGTTATTTCTGCTGAGTAATCACGGCGAAGGCCAGCTCCCTTATGCGGCCATGACGAAACGGCCTCTGCGGGATGATCCCGTGATCGCGCAGTGTCAGACCTGGCTGGCCGACCATTACCATCAAGCGCACCCGGTAAAGCAGATGATCGGTCTCTCAGGTTTCAAGGAGCGAACCTTCAAGCGTCGCTTCCAGGCGGCGACCGGCTATAGCCCGATGGGCTACGTCCAGGCCCTGCGCATCGAGGAGGCAAAGCAACTTCTGGAGACGACCGACGAAGCGATCGACGAGATCGCCGCCCAGATCGGCTATGAGGACAGTGCCTTCTTCCGCAGGCTCTTCAAGCGCTCCACCGGTATCACGCCCGGGCGCTATCGCCAGCGCTTCCAGTCCATCGGCAGGCAACTTTCACATCCCTTGCCTGAAGCGGGGCAAGCAGGCATCAAGCGACCGAGTGGACTTTGACGCTCTGCAAGTGCTCGCCTATAGCAGAAGAGCCGAGAGACACATTTCAGCGAAGAAGCCGGGAAGCGAAAGCGCCGCATGATCGACTACTACCTGGAACTGCGCCATCTCCACATCACCGCGGTTGCGCTCAGCGGAAGCCTCTTTTTTCTGCGAGGCCTCGGCATATTTGCCGGCGCAGATTGGCCCAAACTCGCCCCCGTTCGCTACGCGAGCTATGTCATCGACACGCTGCTCCTGGTCGCGGCGCTGCTCCTGACCGTGGCCGTTCACCAGTATCCCTTCGTACACGGCTGGCTAACGGTGAAGGTGCTGCTGCTCGTCGTCTACATCGCGCTCGGCATCCTGGCGTTTCGCGAGGGTCGCCCCCTGCCCTTGCGCATCGGCTTTTGGCTCCTGGCCCTTACGACATTCCTCTTCATTATTTCGGTCGCGATCACGCATCATCCGCTTGGCATCTTCAGCGGCCTGATGTGAGTCGGCGGATCAGACAGCCCTAACCACAGCGTCCGCCCCCTGCTCACCTCCTTATCCCCTTGGAGTTAATCTATCGCCATGGGTCCCATCGTAGATCCTGTCACTTCAGATCGAGAACTTCCGCATAAGGTAGATGTGGTTGTGATCGGTGCAGGCATCGTCGGCGTCTGCACCAGCCTCTATCTTGCCGAGCGCGGCCTCAGCGTGGCGCTTTGCGAAAAGGGCGAGGTGGCCGGAGAGCAGTCGAGCCGGAATTGGGGTTGGGTCCGCACGACTGGCCGCGACAGCCGGGAAATGCCCCTGATCCTGGAGGCGCAGCGGCTGTGGGACGAGTTGCGCGAGCGAACGGGAGTCGATCTCGGCCTGCGACGCCAGGGGGTAGCCTATCTCGCCGAAACCGAGGAGAAGGTGGCAGGCTTCGAACGCTGGCTGGCGATGGCGCAACCCTACCAGACCGGCTCGAGATTGCTGATCGGTTCGGAGCTTGCAGCCCTCACGCCCGGCGCGTCGACCTCCTTCAAGGGAGCTCTCTTTACGCCAAACGACGGGCGCGCAGAGCCGCAGAAGGCTGCTCCGGCCATCGCCGAGGAGGCCCGGCGCCACGGGGTCAAGCTGTTTACCCACTGTGCTGTGCGCGGTCTCGAAACGGCAGCTGGAAGAGTCTCCGAGGTCGTCACCGAACGTGGTCCGATCGCCTGCGAAGCGGTAGTGCTCGCTGGAGGCGCCTGGTCGCGCCTGTTCTGCCGTCGCCATCGCATCACCCTCCCACAGCTGAAAGTCCGGGCCTCGGTATTCCGAACCTCTCCCGTAGAGGACGGCCCCACGGCGAACCTCTGGTCCTCTAAGGTCGCGCTGCGCAAGCGCCTGGACGGCGGCTACACCATCGCCAACGGCCATGACAACGTGGTGGATCTCGTGCCTGACCACGCGGCCTTCTTCTTCGACTTCCTGCCGGCCCTTCGAATGGAATGGGACAGTCTGCGCCTGCGCCTGAACCGCCGATTCATCGAGGAATGGCGCCAACCGCGGAATTGGGCATTGGATGCGCCCACTCCTTTCGAGCTGGATCGGGTGCTGGATCCCTCACCGGAGGCATCAGTCAACAACGAAGCCTGGCGGGAGCTACAGCGTCTCTTCCCGGTCTTCCAGAGCGCGCGTATCGAACAGGCGTGGGCGGGTATGATCGATGTGACGCCTGATGCCGTTCCGGTCATCTCCAGCGTCGACAGCCTGCCCGGCTTCTTCATTGCGACTGGCTTTTCAGGCCACGGCTTCGGAATCGGCCCGGGTGCCGGCCAGCTGATGGCCGATCTTGTAACCGGCAGCCGGAGCCTCGTCGACCCTACCCCCTTCCGTTTCAGCCGCTTTTCCGATGGCTCACGTCCGCTACCTGAGAGCGGCTACTAACCCGGCCTCCCGGGACTTGTAAGTGCCGGGAAGGAACAACAGTGCGTGTTTGTTGTTCAGCTTGCGAGAGCATCTAGCCGGTTCACCTGCTCTGCTCTGGCTGATGGGTGCCGTCTGCCAACCACAGAACTTGCAGGGGTTGAAATGAAGCGTCTGACACTTCTTCTCGCCGGGAGCGCCCTTACGGCCGCTCTTGCGGCAACTTCCGCTTACGCCCAGACCGACGAGACTACCCCGGAGGAGGAGGTGAGCGCGGGAGAAGCTCCGGCGAGCGGCGCCGAGGGTCCCGGTCCCGGCGAGCCCGTGGAAACCCAGCCGACGACCGCTCCGAACAAGGAGCCTGCTTTCGAGGGCCAAACCAGAGCGCCGCAGCCCGAAGAAATGCCGGAGGTGGCGCACGAGGTCATAGCTGAGGACTTGCCGCAGCTTTGGGCGATGGAGTTTCTGCCCGAGGGCGACATGCTCGTCACGGCCAAGGAAGGCACGATGCACATCGTGTCGGCGGATGGCGAGATCGGTCCGGCGCTTGAAGGGGTTCCGGAGGTCGACGCTCGGGGCCAGGGTGGTCTCCTGGACGTTGCCCTCGCTCCGGATTTCGATAGCTCCAACCAGATCTACTTTACCTTCGCCGAACCACGGGAAGGCGGAAACGGCACGTCGCTTGCTCGAGCCACCCTTGGCCGAGATGAGTCGGGCGGCGGAACGCTGGAGGACGTCAGCGTGATCTTTCAGCAGATGCCGACTTACGACGGCGATAAACACTTCGGCTCGCGCATCGTCTTTGGTCCCGATGGTGAGCTCTACCTCGGTGTGGGTGAGCGCTCCGATGCGGAGGTGCGCGAGCAGTCGCAGGATCTTGCGAGCGGCCTCGGCAAGGTGTTCCGCCTTGACAGCGATGGCCAGCCGCTGGACGACAATCCCTTTGTCGGAGACGACAACGCCCAGCCGGAAATCTGGAGCTATGGCCACCGCAACATCCAGGCGGCCGCCCTGGATGGTGAGGGCCGGCTATGGACTGTGGAGCATGGACCAGCCGGCGGCGATGAACTCAACAAGCCCGAGCCCGGCCTCAACTACGGGTGGCCCATCATCACCTACGGGGTGGAATACACCGGCGAGGAGATCGGAGAGGGTATTACCCAGCAGGAAGGGCTGGAGCAGCCCGTCTACTATTGGGATCCAGTCATCGGCCCCTCCGGCATGGCCCTTTACAGCGGTGATGAGTTTCCGGAATGGGAGGGTGCCTTCCTGATCGGTGGTCTGGTCTCCACCGGCATCGTAATCCTTCACCTCGAAGCCGACCGCGTCGCCTACGAGGAGCGAGTGTCCCTGGAAGCTCGGATCCGCGACGTGAAGGTGGCATCAGACGGCTCGGTCTATGCGGTCACCGAGGATCCCGGTGCGCAAGCCTCCGCCATCCTGCGTCTGACCAGCGGCAACTAGTTGAGAGCAGTTAAGGCGTCACCCGTATAGCCAGGGCTGGCTCGCTCGCTGCCGCTCTTCGAAGGTTTCGATTTGGGGTGCGCGCTGCAGCGTCTGGCCGATATCGTCAAGACCGTTCAGCAGACAGTGCTTCTTCCACTGGTCGACCTCGAAGTGGAAGACCTCGCCGTCGGGCCCCTCTACCGTCTGCTCTTCCAGATCCACGCTGATTGTGGCGTTGGCGCCCCGGCTCGCGGCTTCCATGAGCTTGTCGATCTGTTCCTGCGGCAGGACGACCGGCAGGATTCCGTTCTTGAAGCAGTTGTTGTGGAAGATGTCAGCGAAGGATGGGCCGATGACGCAGCGGATGCCGGCATCAAGGAGTGCCCAGGGCGCGTGCTCGCGGGAGGAGCCGCAGCCAAAGTTCTCTCCCACTACAAGGATCTTGGCGTCCTTGTAGGCCGGCCGATCGAGGACGAAATCCTTCTTGCTGCCATCCTGGTTGTGGCGAAGGGCGTAGAAGAGCCCCTCGGCCAGGCCCGTGCGCTTGATCGTCTTCAGAAAGCGAGCTGGGATGATCATGTCGGTGTCGACATTGACCATCGGCAGCGGCGCGGCGACAGCAGTCAGCTTGGTGAACTTTTCCATCTTTATCTCCCCTGTCGCCCTTTAGCAGGCCAGTTCGCGCACATCGGCCAGACGACCGTAGATCGCGGCCGCGGCAGCCATCGCTGGGCTCATCAAGTGCGTGCGGCCTCCCGGCCCCTGGCGTCCCTCGAAGTTACGGTTCGAGGTGGAGGCACAACGCTCGCCTGGCTTCAACTTGTCGGCGTTCATCGCCAAACACATGGAGCAGCCCGGCTCGCGCCAGTCGAAGCCGGCTTCTCGGAAGATGCGATCCAGTCCTTCGGACTCGGCCTGCTCCTTTACCAGGCCAGAGCCCGGAACGATCATCGCATAGACGTTCTCTGCCACCCTGCGGCCCTCGACGACCTGTGCAACCTCTCGCAGGTCCTCGATCCGCCCATTGGTGCAGGAGCCGATGAACACCTTGTCGATGGCGACGTCCGTCAGGTTCATCCCCGCCTGCAAGCCCATGTATTCCAGCGAACGCTCGATCGCTTTCGCCTTGTTCTCGTCTCGCGCGCTTTCTGGCCCCGGCACCTTCGCAGTGATCGGCAGCACATCCTCCGGCGAGGTCCCCCAGGTCACCAGCGGCTCGATCTCCGAGGCGTTCAGTGTGACTTCCTGGTCGTAGCGCGCTCCTTCATCCGACGGCAGGCTGCGCCACATGGCAACCGCCTGCTCCCAGGCGGCACCCTTGGGCGAGAAAACCCGGCCCTTCAGATACTCAAACGTCGTCTCGTCGGGAGCGATCAGCCCTGCGCGGGCACCGGCCTCGATCGACATGTTGCAGATAGTCATCCGGCCTTCCATGGAAAGCGCACGAATGGCCTCGCCCGCATACTCGATCACATGACCTGTGCCGCCGGCGGTGCCGAGCCGACCGATGATCGCCAGGATCAAGTCCTTCGCGGTAATACCGACGGGCAACGGTCCATCCACAGTGACTCGCATGTTCTTGGCCGGCCGCTGGTATAGGGTCTGGGTCGCGAGGACGTGCTCCACCTCGCTGGTGCCGATACCGAATGCCAGCGCGCCAAAGGCACCGTGGGTTGAGGTATGGCTGTCGCCGCAGACGATAGTCATGCCCGGCTGCGTCAGCCCCTGTTCCGGGCCGATAATGTGGACGATCCCCTGCCGGACGTCGTTCATCGGGATAAAGGGCACATCGAAGTCGGAGCAGTTCTTCGCGAGCGTCTCCACCTGCAGGCGGCTTTCCGGATCTTCGATCCCCTGCTCGCGATCGCTCGTCGGCACATTGTGATCGGGTACGGCGAGTGTTGCTTCCGGGCGCCGCACCTTCCGACCTGCGAGGCGAAGCCCCTCGAACGCCTGGGGCGACGTCACTTCGTGCACTAGGTGGCGATCGATATAGAGCAGGCAAGTTCCGTCTTCCTGCCGCTCTACCAGATGCGCATCCCAGATCTTGTCGAACAGCGTTCGCGGCGCAGCCATCTTTCTCTCCAACTGGGCTCTCATATTCTATCTTGGCCCAACCTGCTCGCTCAGAAGCGAATAGACGATAAGGGTTCTTCACCCCGTGAGCGCAAGCCACGCGGCGCTTCACTTCAGAGCGGTTCGGACGTTGCAGGCTGGTCCTGCGGTGGCGGAGAATAGCCTTTGCCCCGGCGGGTCGCAATTCTCAAGAGCTATGCAGCCACCTCATGGGAAATGCGACGCGAACAGCCTCGAGCAACATGATCTGGAGGCAACATGATTTGGGGGCAACATGATTGGGCGGATCCGGATTTGACGAAGCGGGCCGCATCCACAATGTTCTGGTCG
The DNA here is from genome assembly GCA_029265995.1 of Rhodospirillaceae bacterium. Classification (GTDB taxonomy): domain Bacteria; phylum Pseudomonadota; class Alphaproteobacteria; order Kiloniellales; family DSM-21159; genus Aquibaculum. Next base: position 32,737 of record JAJUFM010000003.1, read on the forward strand.
GCTTCGGGAAAGTCCCGCAGCAGGAGACACGGCGCGCGGAGGAATGACAGCAATGACGGCGCAGAAGGCAAACATTTTCCAGCTCGTGGAACGCGGCGACCGCCAGGCCGTCTCAGCCATGCTGGCTGAAGGGACTGACATAAACCTGCGCGATCGCTTCGGCGTTGGGTTACTGCACCGAGCGGCTGCCGGGGGTGATACCGAAATGCTCCGGTTATTGATGGAGAATGGTGCCTCCCCCAACGCAACAAGCGAAGTCGGCAACACCCCGCTCATGCTGGCGTCCGCCAATGGTCATCTGGCCGCAGTAGAACTTCTACTGTCTCAAGGCGCTGACCCCGAAATGAAGAATCGTTGGGGCTATTCCGCCGCAGCTTGGGCCGACTGGGCTCCGGCGGGAGCAGACATCAAAGCTGTCCTACAGGCGGCTCACGCTTAGCAGGCGCCTGCGGCTTTCCGAAGCTTGAATATGGCGGAACACGCGCCATCTGATCATTTCGATTCACGGTCTCCGGCGCCCGCCGCCGGTTTGCTGCAATGCAGCATCGCACATAATCCGCACAAGCTCTTCATATACCACCTGATTTGCAGAAATTTCATGGCGACAGCCAATTTTTCTGTTGCAGTGCGGCGCAGCCTCTGTCATATATTGCAACGCGGCATCGAGCGACCCACGTTGCTCTGCCGTACGTCTCTAAGGGCGTTTCCTCCCTAGACTTGGGCCGTGCCGTTGGCACGGCCTTTTTTTTTAACTGTGCCGCCGACGCACCTTCTATTCCTTGAGCTTGAGCGCCTTCTTCTCCAGCTTCCCGAGAACGATCATTACGAGAAGGCCAAGGACGACGGCGATAGCCGCAATCATCCACAGGCCGAGGCCGCAGGCGACCCCCGTCGCGCCGGATAGCCACAGGCCGGCCCCCGTCGTTACGCCGGTCACACTGCCACGCGATTGTATGATGGTGCCGGCGGCGAGGAAGGCTACACCCGACGTTACAGCCTCAATCATGCGGATGGGATCGGCGCGGATGCTATCGCCCTGCACGATGTCGGCGTGGACGATTTCCAAGGTCAGGATCGAGAAAAGAGCGCTTGCTACCGCTACCAGTATATTGGTTCGCAGGCCTGCGGGACGCTGGCGCCACTCGCGCTCGACTCCGATGGCCGCGCCCATTACCGCGGCCAGGAGCAAACGCGCTATGATCGTGCCTATGGGAAGCACGGGCCACGAGGTTACATCGAGCACAGCGCTTTCCATATGCACCTCCATAGATAGAACAGTCATTACGGACAGATAACGGAGTCCGGGTCGATCACTCCCGCCCCTAGATGAGCCGAGCTGGTCTTGAAGATGACAATCGCGGGCGGGCTCTGCCGTTCCCGGCTCTGCTCAGTTACTCGCGTTGACGGGGCTCTGATTGCTCAATGAGAGGCCGTTGCATCAGGAGGGTGTCTAGCCAACAGTCAAACTTGAAGCCAACCTCTGCTAGAGTCCCCACGTGCCGAAATCCCAGCTTTTCGTGAAGTGCGACAGAACCACTGTTCGCGCTTCGCGTGATTACCGCCAACATCTGGCGTTTCCCGGCGGCAGTGGCAGCTTTGATGACAGCTTTTAGCAGCTCGCTACCGATGCCCCGGCGTTGCGCCGAGGGATCTACATAAACCGAATCTTCGACCGTGAAGCGATAGGCAGGGCGCGGTCGATAGGTTGACGCATAGGCATAACCCTTTACCTCACCCTCCGCCTCGGCAACGATCCAAGGCAGGCCGGCGTCGCGCACCGCCTGAATGCGGCGGGAGAATTCTTCCAAATCCGGTGGCGTAAGTTCGAAAGAAGCCGCACTGCAGAGCACGTGGTGCGCGTAGATCCGATGCATGGCCTCCAGGTCGGCCGCCGTTGCGTCGCGCAGGCGGACCGAAGCGGGCAAATTTGCGCTCATCGCGGTAGGAGCTCCTCTTCTGGAACTCCAGAAAGAGCTTCCAGCAGTCGTGGTGCGAAGGCTGCCAGCTTGCGCAGTCCCGGCCGACGCCGGATCCGAGCTTCGTCCATGTATAGCGCCCGATTTATTTCGATCTGCAGGGCGTGTACGCCTTTATCCGGCCGCCCATAGTGACGCGTTACAAAGCCACCCGAATAGGGGCGATTGCGGCTGACCCTGAAGCCCGCTTGCGACAAGGTATCGCTCGCCCGCTCGAGAACAATCTGGGCACAGGCGGTGCCGTGACAGTCACCCAGAACGAAATCTACTCGATGTTTCGCCGACCCTGCATCGTGACCGCTGGCGCTAGAGGGCATGGAGTGGCAATCAAGCAGAATGCAGTAGCCAAAGCGCCGGCGGGTTTCCGCCACCAGGTCGCTCAGGCTGCGATGGTAGGGGTAGTAATGAATGCGAATGCGCTCGAGCGCCTCGCTCAGGGGCAACTTCTGTCGGTAGATCTCGGCACCATTTGCAACGACCCTTGCGATCGTACCCAAGCCTGCCGCGACGCGTGGAGACTTCGTGTTGGCGAAGTGCGGCAAAGGCCCGTCGAACATCGTCGGGTCCAGCTCATAAGGCTCCCGGTTAGGATCCACATAGGCGCGAGGAAAAAGGGCGCGCAGCAGGGGAGCGCCAAGGTCAGGAGCGCACGCGAAGATCTCGTCGACAAAGCTGTCTTCCGAGCGCCGTAACATCAGCGGATCGAGTCTGGAGGCCGCCAGAAAATGCGGTGGATAATCCGAACCGCTGTGTGGCGAGGAAATCACCAGCGGCAGGCTTTGGCGAAGTGGCTGGAGCACCTCGTGGGAAGGCGTGCTTGCCTGGGCAGAGGCAATGGAGACGTCCATTGGCATCCGATACTAAAAAAGCTTCTGGCACAAGGTTTACGGCAATGAGGTTCTGAAGTCACTCGTCCTGAGACACTGCAGCCGCCACGGCTTGCCGAACCAAGGGCAGGTGATTAGACCCCCACTCACTTGGCCTCTATCATGGCTACCCCGTAACTCTACCGCGCCTGCAGAGGAAACAGCAGAGTAGATCCTCTTTCGAATGTCGATCGTTTCCATTCCGCCTGAGAACCCACCACAGTCATGAAAATTCCATCGCCGCTTTTTCGCGGGCGACTTATCCGGCGTTACAAACGCTTCTTGGTGGACGTCCGACTGGACGATGGCTTGGAAGTGACGGCCCACTGTCCCAATCCCGGCTCAATGCTTGGGCTGCTCGAAGATGAGGCAGAGGTGTGGCTCTCGAAGAGCAATAATCCTCGCCGCAAGCTCCAGTGGTCATGGGAACTGATCCACAGTGCTGGAACCCTCGTTCCGGTCAACACCAGCAATCCCAATCGCATTGTCGCGGAAGCCCTCGCCAATGAGGCGATTGCAGAACTGTGCGGCTACCAAGATATCCGCCCAGAGGTTCGCTATGGAAAAGGCAGTCGGATCGATTTTCTGCTGACCTCTCCAGAACGCTCCCCCTGCTATGTCGAAATAAAGAACGTGCATCTGCGCCGGGATCGACGCGCAGAATTTCCCGACTGCGTTACAGCGCGAGGTGCGCGTCACCTGCGAGAACTTTCCCTGATGCGCAGAGCAGGTGCACGAGCGGTCATTCTGTTTGTGGTGCAACGAGAAGATTGCACTGCTTTTGCACCGGCCGCCGATCTCGATCCCACTTATGCTCAGGAACTCTTGCGAGCGCGGGACGCGGGAGTCGAAGTTCTCTGCTATGACTGCGCTGTCACCTTTGAGCAAGTGCACCTGCGTCGCCCGCTGCCCCTTGAGTTGCCTAAAACGCCGCTCGTACACGCCGACCAGTTGCCCTCTGCCTAACGAGGTTGGGGGCGCCAATTCCTCGCGTATCGAGGATGACTCACAGGCACCTGTGCCAAGGGGGGACCGCCCATTTCCCGGATCAATTTCATGCGTATCGCGCGAGCGAAGTCTTCATAGTCCACAGCGGTGATTATGAAGGCACCTGGCCCTCCGATCACCTGATTGCGGTAATGGAGATCCAAACCGGGATCCTCGTTCAGGATCGCAAGGGCGTTAATCGTCATTCCCGCCGCCAAGGCGACGTCACGACCACTGCTCGATGTTTGACCCTGATTGCTGCGTCCATCGCCGGATAGGTCTATCAGCTGGCGACTTCCCCTGTAGGGGCTGCTCATCAGCAGTCGCGTGGCGAAAACCAGAGCGTTGCCGATCGCCGTGCTACCGCCTTCTATGTATCGCGGCGTCTGATCGACCGCTGCAGCAAAGCGTTCAGCAGTCCCGGCGTCGAACACCAGCATCCAGTCGACGGCCACAACTTGATGAGTCTGACTAGCCCACTGCACAAGGCTGACCGCCACCCCCAGATCACCAACGCTCCTGATTGCCCCCTGCACTTCCTCGTCTCGAAAGGCTGCCGAGATGCCGCTCATCTGCAAGTTGAACTCGTTCGGATTGACCGAGGAGGAGGCGTCCACCAGCAACACCAGTTCGAGATCTACCGGAACCTGCGCCCGCGCCCCCTGGCTTCCAGACGCGCACGTCAGGAACAGGATCGAGAAGAAGAGAAGGAGCGCTTTCATCGCCTGAGTATAGCCGCAGCCTTCGCTCCCGCAGAAGACCGCGTGCTACCCGAAATTACGGGGCAAAAGCGGCATCGTCTACGAGAAGCTGTGTCGCCTCAGCTCCCGACCAGGCATCGGCGCGCAGTTTTCCAGCAAGGTGAACCAGCCTTCCCTGACCACAGCTCTGCAGAGCCTCCCCCAGCGGACTCTCAAAGGCACGGAATGCGATGGCTTTGAGCCGGTGCCCGTCTTCTCCACAAGCGATCATCCGCAGGTGAGCGCCGTCGCGGCCCACCGGGTCAGCACGCACAAGCCGAACGTGAGATAACGCCCATCGTGGTTCAGGATTGGCAGTACCAAAGGGGCCCAAGCGTTCCAGACTTTCCAGCAGCCTGTTGTGGGCGCCGCGTGGCGCCAAGGCGCCATCCAGCCCTAGAGCTGGTCGCCAGGCAAGTTGTTCAAGTTCTGCCGCAAGCCGCGGCTGTAAAAACAACTGGAGCGCCGTCACCTGATCTCTGCGCACCGTAAGCCCGGCCGCCATGGGATGCCCGCCGCCGTTCACGAGCAGCCCCGCCTGGCGAGCGGCCAGGACGGCCGCCCCCAGGTCGAGCCCGCGGACCGACCGGCCCGATCCCTTCGCGAGCCCATCTTCCTGGAGTGCGAGCACCAGGGCCGGCAAGCCATAGCGCTCCTTCAGGCGGCTGGCGACGATGCCGATCACCCCCGGGTGCCACCCCTCGCCCGCCACGAAGATCAGACCTTCTGGCGGGGGCCCCGCCTCCACCTGCTCGATCGCCTGCTCGAGCACCTGAGCCTCGGTTGCCCGTCGCTCCTCGTTCCAGGCTTCGAGCTTTGCAGCGATCGCCACCGCTTCAGCTGGGTCATCGATACTGAGCAGGCGCGCTCCAAGCCCGGCCTCGCCGACACGCCCGCCAGCGTTCACCCGCGGCCCAAGCAGGAACCCCAGGTGGTAAGCCGACGGCTTTTCGTCGAGACGCGCCACGTCAGCAAGCGCTCTGAGTCCAGCACTCCGGCGACTTGCCATTACCTTAAGGCCCTGGGCGACCAGCGCGCGATTAAGCCCGGTCAAAGGCACCACGTCGCAGACGGTGCCGAGAGCAACCAGATCCAGCCAGTGCAGGAGGTTCGGTTCGCGCCGTCGCTCGTTGTACCAGCCCGACCGGCGCAAAGCCCGATTCACGGCGACCACCAGGAGGAATGCAACCCCCACAGCGGCCAAGTTGCCCAGGCCGCTATCGTCATCCAGGCGGTTAGGATTGACCACGGCAACCGCCGGGGGCAGTCGGGGTTCAGCCGCGTGATGATCCACCACAATAACTTCCAAACCGGCGTCCCGAGCTGCTTCCAAGGGTTCGAACGCCGTGATGCCACAGTCGACGGTAACGACCAGTGCCACACCCTGACGCTTCAGATTCAGAAGCGCCTCGGTGTTCGGGCCATAGCCCTCCCGCAGGCGGTCCGGCACGTAAATTTGCACCGGCAGCCCCACGTTCGAGAAAAAGCGGCTCAACAGGGCGGCAGAGGTGGCGCCGTCTACGTCGTAGTCGCCGAAGACGGCCACCCTTTCCCCGCGCCGCACAGCCGCAGCCAGGCGATCAGCCGCTTCATCCATCCCCTTCAGGCAAGAAGGATTGGGAAGTTGTTCTCGAAGGCTGGGATTCAGGAAGCGCTCTGCGCTCTCCTCGTCAACCCCACGAGCCTCCAGCGCCCGCGCTACCGGCTCTGGAAGCCCCAGCCGCTGCGCAAGGCCGAGCGCCCGCCGGTCATCCCGGCATCGCCATTCCCACCTCTTTCCAGTGAGGGATCGCTCTACTGACAGCACACAGGCCCTCGCCGCGGGCGAAGAGGCTTCGAGAACAAGGCTCACGCCGGCTGCTCACAAAGTCGGGATGTGGTCGTACCAGGTCTTGCGCGTGAAATTATGTTCCGTCTCCACCCGGCGCACTGTGCCCGAACGAGAGCGCATGACCAGCGAATGGGTGCTCGCCCCACCTGCGAAGCGACGGACGCCGCGCAGCATCGAACCGTCGGTAACCCCCGTACAGGCGAACATCACGTCGTCGCCGCGCGCCAGGTCCTCCAACTTGTACTTACGGTTTAGGTCCGTGATACCCGCCTTCGCCGCGCGTGCGCGCTCGTCGTCGTTGCGGAACAGCAAGCGGCCCTGGAACTGGCCGCCAATGGCGCAGAAAGCGGCTGCTGCGAGCACACCTTCCGGCGCCCCTCCACTGCCCATATAGATGTCCACGCCGCTGTCCGGAAGCGACGTCGCAATGGCTGCCGAGACATCTCCATCGCCGATGAGCATGATGCGAGCGCCCGCCGCACGTACCCTCGCGATCAGTTCTTCATGGCGCGGCCGGTCCAGGATGCAGACGACCAGGTCCTCGACGTCCATCTTCTTGGCCTTGGCCAACTCGCGCAGGTTTTCCTCGGGCGCGGCATCGAGATCCACAATGTCTTCCGGCAGATCCCCGCCGATGGCGATCTTGTCCATATAGACATCCGGAGCGTGAAGGAATCCGCCCTCTCCCGCCAACGCAATGACCGCCATGGCATTCGGGCCGCCCTTGGCCGTGATGGTCGTGCCTTCCAGCGGATCCAGTGCAATGTCGACCTTCGGACCGCCACTGCCTACCCTTTCACCGATGTAAAGCATCGGCGCCTCGTCGCGCTCGCCTTCCCCGATCACTACGGTGCCGTCGATCGTCAGGCTGTTAAGGCCAGCGCGCATGGCGGTGACAGCAGCCTGATCCGCGGCTTTCTCGTCGCCCCGGCCCATCAAGCGCGCCGCCGCCAAGGCCGCGAGTTCAGTTACACGAACGACCTCCAGAGCAAGGTTGCGGTCCAGAGTGCTCACAATATTTTCCTCCTTGTTCTTTCGCCCGGCACGTCAGGGCTGCTCGATGCGAATCATGCGCGGCGGCTCCAGGCAGCTTTCCAGTGCCTCGATACGAGCAAGAGAACGCCGCATCTGCGCTTCGCTGGTTTCATGGGTAACGATCACCACGGGAACGGCTTCTCCTGGCGCGCGTCCTCGCTGCACCATGGCCTCGACGGAGATTCCCTCATCTCGCAAGGCCGCGGCCACATCGGCGATGACGCCCGGCTTGTCGACCACGAGCAGCCGTAGATAGTAGGCACCCCGGTGCTCCTCCATCGGCAGCGTCGGCAACTTCTCCAGTTCGCTTGCCGGTACCCCGAAGGTCGCGATCGAGGTCCCGCGCGCCAGATCAAGGAGATCTGCCACCACCGCTGATGCGGTAGGGCGCTCGCCAGCCCCTGGCCCTTCAATCATGATCCGACCGACAAAATCGGCTTCGGCATGAACGGCGTTGAAGACGCCCTCGACCCCGGCGATGGGCGCCTGTTTAGGTACCATGCAGGGGTGAACCCGCTGCTCGACTGCGTCGCCTCGCCGCTGCGCGATCCCCAGCAACTTGATCCGAAAACCCAGTTCCTCGGCATAGGCGATGTCGATTGCGCTGATCCGCCGAATTCCCTCTACATGGATGGCATCGAAATCAACCGCACAGCCAAAGGCCAGCGCCGTGATAATTGCCAACTTGTGGGCAGCATCGATCCCATCCACATCAAAGCTTGGGTCCGCTTCCGCGTAGCCAAGTTTTTGCGCTTCCTCGAGCACCTCGCCGAATTCACGGCCGCTCTCTCGCATGGTCGAGAGGATATAGTTGCAGGTGCCGTTCAGGATCCCGTGCACCCGTTGGATCCGGTTGCCCGCCAGGCCCTCCCGCAGCGTCTTGATCGCCGGAATGCCGCCCGCCACCGATGCCTCGTAGGAGAGAGTCACGCCCTGTTTCTCGGCCAGGCGTGCGAGCGCTGTGCCATGCTGAGCCAGCAGCGCCTTGTTGGCCGTCACCACGTGCTTACCCGCAGCCAGGGCGGCCTCGACAGTTGCCCGGGCAACCCCCTCCGCTCCCCCGATCACCTCGACCACCACATCGAGTTCCGGGTCTTTCGCCATGGCGACAGGATCTTCGAACCAGCGCGCGCCTTCGAGGTTCAAGCCACGCTGCTTGCGCCGATCCCGGGCCGATACGGCCGATACCACCAGCGGGCGACCACAGCGTTGCGCCAGCAAGGGCCCGTTGGCTTCGATCAGACGACAGACACCGCCGCCTACCGTTCCCAGGCCGGCCACCCCGATCTTCATTGAACCCGTCACTCGACCTTCCTCATTGCACTTCGGCTCCGCGGACAGGCATAGCGCGTCTGGCCCCGCCGGAAAAGCGACCGGCTCCTGCTCGCTGAAACTTCGCGCTGCCCGCCGTACATTCGATCAGAACACGGCAATCTACATCGGCAGTGGATCCGCTCTAGCGCCCTCCTCCGAGTCTCGCCCAACTTCCTGGCGAGAGCGCTCGAGGAGAGGCAGCTACATCAGGAAGATCTCCACGCGCCGGTTTCCAGCTTCCCCGGTCGGGCTCGTTTCCTGGTACTGCAGGTCACGGTCGCCAAGCGCCTGGATTTGCAAGTCTTCCGGCGCCACCCCTGCCCTGCGCAATCCATCAGCCACCGCATTGGCGCGCCGCTCCGACATCTTCAGGTTCGCTTCAGCCTGTTCCGGGCCTTCGTCGCTGCCCACCGAAGAGTGTCCAACCACCAGCACAGGCGTTCCTCGCTCTTGCTGTAGATGCGCAACCTCCACAAGAATCTCCTGGTCCCGCTCGTCGAGCGAGGCCGACCCGAAGGCAAACTGAATAACGGCGGCCAGTTCCCTCTGCGCTCCGTCCTGGGGCGACGCCTCGCGGGCGCCCATCGCAGCCTGAGCGCTTGCACGATCCGCACGAAGCTGCTGTTGCAGCGCCAGTCGCTCCTCCAGCGGCGTCACGCTGGGGGCCTGCGCAGGAACCGAGGTTAGTTCCGGCGCCTCCTCTTCCTCCAGGGCCTGCCCGTCGATCGGGATCCGCTCTGGGCGTGCTTCATTCTCCGCAAAGGGCCCGCTGGTGCAGCTTGCCAGCAGCAGACCCGCAGCCAAGGTAAAAAGAGATGCCCGCATTCTCCGGTGAAAGGGGCGGATCGGGCGGAACGAACGACTGAGCATCGTCATCACCTTGATTCCCTTTTTAGAGGTTGAACTTTGTATTGATGCTAGAATGCAAAGGTGAGCTAACAAGCATAGCACCTGAAGCACCAGCTAACTGTTACCAAAATCGGAAGCGTCCCATCCCTGCAGCCCCGGTTGCAGAGGCTTTGCCAGCAGATCATATGTCCAGGTGACTAGAAGGCGGTAAGGCATAGGGCCCTGGTTGGCGGCAGAAGCAACTGGCACCCGGACCAGCAGGAGAAAACTATGACCGATCAGCAGGGCAAGAAAAGTAGCGACGTTCATGTGCCGGATCCGGTGGCGGTCAGCAAAAGCATGGCTGACATCATGGAACGCAGCCAACGCGTGGTTGGCGAGTTCCTGCGGCGCCAGGCCAGCACTCCAAGTGATCCCCCCTCACCCGACCCGCTGAACATCGGCAGCGCCTTCATGGAGATGACTGCGAGACTGATGGCCGATCCCGTCCGCCTGATGCAGGCGCAGGCGGAGCTCTGGCAGGACTACGTGCGCCTTTGGCAGGCAACCAGTTTGCGGATGATGGGCCAGCCGACAGAGCCTGTTGTGGAGCCTGAACGAGGCGACCGCCGCTTCCGCGATCCAGCATGGGAGGAAAGCCACCTTTTTGACTACATCAAGCAGTCCTATCTCTTGAGCGCGCGATGGCTTCAGGCGCAGGTTCGAGAGGTCGAGGGCCTGGATCCACAGACAGCCCGGAAGCTCGATTTCTACACGCGCCAATTCACCGACGCTTTGTCGCCCAGCAATTTTCTAATGACGAATCCGGAGGTGCTGCGGGCGACTCTGGAAAGTGGCGGAGAGAACCTGATCAAGGGGTTGCAAAACCTCCTAGATGACTTAGAGCGTGGAAAGGGGCAGCTTCAGATATCGATGACCGATCCAAAAGCCTTCGAAGTCGGAGGCAACCTGGCACTGACACCCGGCAAGGTCATTTACCAGAACGATCTGATCCAGCTGCTCCAGTACAACCCGCGCACCGAGAAGGTCTACAAACGCCCGCTTCTCATCATTCCGCCCTGGATTAACAAGTTCTACATCCTCGATCTTCGCGAAAAGAACTCCTTCGTGAAGTGGGCGGCCGATCAGGGCCACACCGTGTTTGTCGTCTCGTGGGTCAATCCGGACGAGGAGCTCGCCCAAAAGTCCTTTGAAGACTACATGGTCGAGGGCCTCTTCGCCACGATCGACGCGGTGGAAGAGGCAACCGGTGAAAAGGAGCTCAACCTGATCGGTTACTGCCTCGGCGGAACGCTTTTAGCGGCTGCCCTCGCCTATCTTCATGCAAAGCCGCCGAAAAAGCCGGGCCCAGATCCGAAACGCATCAAGAGCGCCACCTTCTTCACCACAATGACGGATTTCGAGGAGGCAGGGGAACTTTCGGTCTTCATCGATGAGGAGCAGCTCAAGGCCCTTGAACGGCGGATGGAAGACAAGGGGTATCTCGAGGGCGCTGCCATGGCGACCACCTTCAACATGCTCCGCGCCAACGATCTGATCTGGTCCTTCGTTGTCAACAATTACCTGCTCGGCAAGGACCCTTTCCCCTTCGACCTCCTCTACTGGAACAGTGACTCCACGCGCATGCCTGCGGCGATGCATTCCTTCTATCTCCGCGAAATGTATCAGGAAAACCTGCTCGTGCAGCCAGGGGGCATTGAGCTCCTGGGGGTGCCCATCGACCTTGGCACCATCAAGACGCCGATCTTCATGGTGTCAGCGCGAGAGGATCATATCGCGCCCTGGCGATCGACCTACGCCCTTACTCAACAAGTTGCGGGGCCTAAACGCTTCGTGTTGGCGGCTTCAGGACATATTGCAGGGGTGATCAATCCTCCCGAGGCCAATAAATACAGCCATTGGACCAACGAAAAGTGCCCTCGCACGCCCGAGGAATGGCTGGCTGGTGCAGAAGAGCAACCGGGCTCCTGGTGGCCCACCTGGGGCCGTTGGATGAACAGCAAGGGCGGCGCTCGGGTCCCTGCGCGGCAGCCTGGCGATGGTAAGCTGCAGCCACTGGAGGATGCGCCGGGCTCCTACGTCAAGGTGAGGGCGATCGATTGATAATGCTCTGGACCAAGTGGAGCGCAAGCCGATGGTTGCGCCTGGGGCCCGTGTTCGCGGCCGCCTTTCTGGCGTTAGCGCCCTCTACTGGCGCCGCGACCACGCCACTCATTCCCAGCAGCAATCAGTTCAACCAGTTGGTAGCGATCGGCAGCCTTCTCTGCACGGAAGCTCCGGCGCAAGACTGCGTTGAGCACGGTTGGCGCTTCACGGATGCCAATCGAAACGGCAGCCTGGATGTCGAGGAATTGACAGCGGTGCGGGCCGGTTTTCTTGAGTGGGCAGCTGAGGTTCAGGAAAGCCTCTCCGGCCGCGACCGGCTGATACTGAATCTTGGGCGCAACCTGCTAAGGATCGTTCCGCTGACACCTCTTTTTGCGCTTTATGACGAGAATGAAGACGGCGAACTGAGCCAGGAGGAGCTGCTGGTAGACATTCAGATGGACCAGCGTCCAATGTCCGTCATCCTCGCCGACCGCAACGCCACAGACTGGAATGCCATCCGGGGCCGCCTTGGACGAGGCGCGGCGCTCTTGCAAATGCTGGGTCTGCCGCAGTAGAGCCAGCGGACAGGAAGCTTCCTCTCGCGCAGGTCCTCTGCCACGGGCGCTGCATCCACATGGCTCAAGGCCACGATTCCAAGTCTGATGCCTCTCAATCACATTGATATTGCGGCACTCGTCGCCGGAAAACGGGAAGCCTGGGAAGGTTTTATCCGCGCTGCCGCGCCGCTCGTCTTGGCCGCAGTGCGAAGAGCTCTGGCGCGAGCGGGTCGGAACGACGAGGCAGAAGATGTCGTTCAACAGGTATTCGAGCGTCTTTGCCGAGAAGACTTCCGATTATTGAGAACCTATGATCCTGGACGCGCCAAGCTTTCAACCTGGCTTTCCGTGGTGGCCAACTCAACAGCTCTCGATCATCTCCGCCGTCTGCAGCGCGTACCGGAGCCCCGCGAGATACTGCCGGAAGCGGAAAACCCCGAACCGCCTAGTCAGCGAGACCCCCTACCGATCCCGCGCAATCTATTGACAGCACGCCAAGCGTCGATCATGGCGCTTCTCTATGAGCAGGAACTGGATGTCAGCGATGTGGCCGAACTGCTGGGCATCACAGAGCAGACGGTACGCTCGGCTCACCACAAGGCTATCACCCGGCTACGCGGATATTTTGCGGAAGAGTTTCCAGAATTGAGCAGGGATGAATCGCCGCCGCGAGGCGTACCATCAAGGAGCGAGAGGAAGGATAAGGATGTCCAGCTATAGCCAGTTCAGTGGCGCTAAGAGTGAAAAGGCCGCCTGGCTCGCCGTCGCTGATGCCTTGCGCCGAAGCGATGAGCAGAGCGAGCCGGATGCCCTGCTCCTAGCCGAATGGCTGGAGGGGCGCCTTGATGAGGCGGAGGCAGCGCCGATTGAGAAGTGGATCGCCCGGGATCCGAAGGCAGCGCACGCGCGGATAGTCGACTTGCGCGCGAGCTTGGCTGAGGAAGCGCCGACGGTTCCGGCTCGGTTGCTGCTACGTCTGCGCGCGATAGCGCCACGGCGCGCCTCTTCCGGTTCATCCAACGTGGTTCGTCTGTGGCGGCGACTGCCCGAAGTGGCTGCACTGGCGGCCGCAATCGCGCTCGGCACCTTTGGCGCCTATGGCGGCTACGAGATGGGAATGAAGGCAGCCCTCGCCCATGAGCAGTCGCAATCGGCATCGCTTCAGGTAGACCCGGCCGACGACTTCATCCTGCCGCAGGAAGACTTCTTCTTTGATTAAATCGACTATTTGAAGAAACCACGATTTCATGAAGCGCAGCCTCCCCTGGATCCTTTTGGTCATATCCCTCTTCGTGAATGTCGGCTTTGTCTACGGCGCCTGGCAGGCGCAGCAGCGCGCCGACAGGCTGGCCCACGCGGCAGACGTGCAGGCGCAGGAAGTTGTGGAGCGCCTAGAACTGGACAGCGCCCAGCAACAAGCGTTGGAACGAACGCGAGATGCGCTTCAGAAGCGCCGTCAAGCTGATCGCGACGATGGAGCGCGCCAGGAGCGGCAGCGAGCCGTCCTCGAGGCGCTGCTGGAGCCCGACTTCGACCGCGCTCAGCTAAAGGACATGCTGGAGGTGGATAGCGCGCAGCGGCTCGAGCGCTGGCTCGATATGAGCGAGACCGTACATGCCTTTTTGCAGCAACTCGATCCCGACCAACAGCAGGCGTTCCTGGAGTTGACAGAAAGTGACCGCGGCTGGCTAAGGGCGCTGTTCTTTCCGCGGCCGGACCAGGCAGGTGATTGATCTTTCTTTGAGAACGCGCATAACCTTCCCCTCCCTGGAGTAGACCGGAGCCAGCCCCCGGAACCTCGGTCCGCTTGACTTGCTCGGCTACTCCATTCGGTACAGGTCTGCGGATGTTGCTGCTCGGCCCTGCCGGCTTAGAGCAGCAACATCCGCTTAAGCGCTGTGGAGCGGTTGATCATGACGAGCGAGAGAGAGTTGGCATTGAACGCGAAGGCCTGGCCCTTCGAGGAAGCACGAAAGCTTCTCGCTCGCCTTGATGGCAAAGTCCCTGAGAAGGGCTACGTCCTCTTCGAGACGGGCTATGGCCCCTCGGGTCTGCCTCATATCGGAACCTTTGGCGAGGTCGTGCGGACGACCATGGTGCGCCATGCCTTCGAAACGATGTCGGATATCCCGACCCGCCTCTTTTGCTTCTCCGACGATATGGACGGTCTGCGCAAGGTGCCGGACAACGTTCCCAATCAGGAGATGCTGCGCGAGCACTTAGGCAAGCCGCTGACGGCGGTGCCTGATCCCTTCGGCGAATATGAGTCCTTTGGACATCACAACAACGCTCGCTTGCGGCAATTCCTGGACTCCTTTGGCTTCGAGTACCAATTCCACTCTTCGACAGAATGGTACCGTTCCGGCGGCTTCGATCAAATGTTGCTGAGGGTGCTTCGCAACTACGACGCCGTGATGGACGTTATGTTGCCGACCCTGAGGGAGGAGCGTCAGCAGACCTACAGTCCCTTCCTGCCCGTTTCTCCGCAAACAGGTCAGGTGCTCCAGGTTCCGATTCTGGCGCACGATCCCGAAGCCGGAACGATTGTTTTCGAGGATGTCGATGGCAGCCGCACCGAGCTCCCGGTGACGGGCGGCAACTGTAAGCTTCAGTGGAAACCCGATTGGGGCATGCGCTGGGCGGCGCTTGGCGTCGACTACGAAATGAGCGGCAAGGATCTCATTCCGTCGGTACAGCTCGCCTCGAAGATCTGCCGCATTCTTGGGGCACGACCACCAGAGGGATTCAACTATGAGCTATTCCTGGACGAGAAGGGGCAAAAGATCTCGAAGTCCAAGGGGAACGGCCTTTCGGTAGAGGAATGGCTGGCCTATGCACCGCCGGAAAGCCTCTCCCTCTTCATGTTTCAGAAGCCGCGCACCGCAAAGCGCCTCTACTTCGACGTCATCCCTCGCACAGTGGATGACTACCTGACCTTCCTCTCGAAGTTTCCTGAGGAAGAGGCGGCGAAGAAGCTCGAAAATCCTGCGTGGCACATTCACGAAGGCAAGCCGCCAGCTCAGGTTCCCCCGATTACCTTCTCGCTTCTGCTCAACCTTGTCGGCACGGTGAATGCTGACGAGCCATCTGTCATCTGGGGCTACATCAGCAGCTATGCACCTGGGGCATCGGCGGAAAGCGATCCGCTCCTGGACCGCATGGTGTCGCACGCGATTGCCTACTATCGCGATTTTGTGAAGCCCACCAAGCGGTACCGCGCGCCAGAGGAGATGGAACGTCGCGCCCTGGAAGAACTGCTGCAGGAACTGGGGAAATTGCCCGCCGACAGCGACGCGGAGACGATCCAAAACCAGGTCTACGAGGTCGGCAAACGTCACCCCTTCCCGAGCCTGCGCGACTGGTTCAAGGCGTGCTACGAGATCCTGCTCGGCCAGGAGCAGGGCCCGCGCCTCGGCTCCTTCTTCGCTCTCTACGGGCTGGAAAACTCCAAAGCCCTTATCAAAGAGGCACTGGCCCGATAAACGACAGTAAACTGTGCCTCAGCGAAACCGGAAGTCCTCGGCAATGATCCTGTCGCGGGAAAGGCCGAGGCTCTGGAACTGGCGCCGCATGTCTTCAACGAATGCGGGCGTTCCACACAGCATGACCGCGTAGTCGTCCAGGGGCGCGACCGCTTCCATGACCTGGGCAGCCGTCAGGCGGCCGCGAGAGGAACTGTCCCAGAGCTCATAATCGACATAGGAATCAGCCTCCTCCACGCTCTGCCGCAACTCCGCATCGTAGGGGGCAGCCCCTTCGTTACGCACCACGTACCAGAGCCATATTC
This sequence comes from Rhodospirillaceae bacterium, assembly GCA_029265995.1. Classification (GTDB taxonomy): domain Bacteria; phylum Pseudomonadota; class Alphaproteobacteria; order Kiloniellales; family DSM-21159; genus Aquibaculum. Next base: position 48,767 of record JAJUFM010000003.1, read on the forward strand.
GGCGGAAGTCGTTGTTCGTCGCTTCGAAGCGGAGCATGGCCAGGAAGGGCGTGATGCCGATGCCCGCACCAATGCACACGAGGCGTCGATAGCCTGCATAGCGATGCGGGGTAAAACCGCCGAAGGGTCCGAAAACCTCGACGGGTTCGCCTGGCTCAAGGTTCGTGAGGCGTCGGGTGAAATCTCCAGCCATCCGAACCGAAAGCCGCAGGTCACGCTCTGTCGGAGAGGAGGAGATTGAAAAGGGATGCAGTTCCCACCCTTTTCGATCCTGACCCGGTCGATTGACGAACACGAAGGTGCCCGGCTCGTGAAGTACGCGCCGGTCCACCGGCCGCAGACTGATATCCAGTGTATCGTCCTCCAGTTGGGTCAAGGACTGAAGGCTGTAGTTGAAGCGTGGTGCGACCCAACGATAGAGCAGCGCCCGGTAGATCCAGGCTCCTAGCCCAACCAGCAGCAGAAACCACATCCAAAAGCGAAGTGGCTCATAGGCTGCGATGGTCGTGCCCTCCTCCAAAAAGCTGAGACCTGCGCCAATAAGGAAAATCGGCCCGATCAGAGTGTGGAGGGAAAGCCAGCCTTCGTAGCTCAACCATTTGGCATAGGCGAGGCCGGTCCAGATCAAGAGGGCGATCAAGGCCAGAGATTCAGCGGTTGCCGCATCCGCCGACCAGAAGGGAATGAGGAGGTCACCGACGGAGCCGCCCGCCTCCATCACCACCGGTACCAGCAGAATGACATGAACGACGACGGCACCTACCGCCAGCGGCGCAAGCTGACGATGCAAACGAATGGCGCGATCCAGACCCCCGAAAAGCGGCTCGATCATCCGACTGCGGGCGGTGGCAAGCAGGATGATGGCCATGAGCGCGACGCCCCACACGGACAGCAGCAAACTTGGCCCCATCCAAGGCCAGAAGGCGTGAGCATGCGCCACCTCCTCGCGACCCAAGAACCATAGCAGGGTCGTGATGCCCAGCACGGCCAAAACCAGCCGCCATCCCGGAGAGACTGAAGCTAATCCAAAACCCTTGCCTCTTGCCGGAGCCACCGGCATCGGAAAGGTCGGCGGCGACTTTTCGGTCGTGGCCACAGGGCGATCCTCCCATCCAAATTTCTTCTTCGGCTACAGCCTCGCAGTTTCGAAATCGTCCATTCGCTGCGTAAGCTGACTTGTGCCGGCAGGGCATTGAAAGACTCGTGACCACCGCCGCCGATTCTCGCTTAGATTGAATTCTATTACGGCGAGCTACGGGCTCTCACAAGCCAATTCGCTTCTGGCATTCGATGCGATTCGATCTGCCCCGACCTCCGGCCAGATCAACTTCAATTAAACTCGATCGAGCCAGGAGACCAGGCTTGCCGGTCGGTAGAGGATCAGCCGGGTAGTTCTTCTGGAAGACCAACCTTTTGCAAGGCCTGCCGTTGGCGCTCCGCCAAGCGCGCGGTGTCGAAGTCGGCAATGAGATCATGGAAAAGCTGGTACCAGTTGATCTCAGCCTTCAGATGCATAAAGACTGCGCCCAATCCGATCGCAGCGCGATCCATCAGCACGAATTCCCGGGGCGGTTTGATGCCGCCCAGGCGACGCAATTCCTTGTGAACCCGACTGATCGCTTCCGCCCCAGCGGCGCCGCCAGATCCCTCGAGGATGGGTTGTTCTCGATCTTCCAGCAGAGGACCGTAGACGAAGCGTGCCCAGATGTTGAGGGCATCCACCAGCTCCGGATTGGAAGCCGCCAGCTCGAAGCCCCAGATCCGATAAGCGTGAATGGCAAGATCACGATCATCGTCGCGAATAGCCCGATAGAGCTCGATCACCCCCTGCACGAAATCCGGCCGGAAGACGCGGATACAACCGAAATCCAGCAGATTGATCGAAGCGTCATCATTTACCGTGTAGTTGCCGAGATGCGGATCTCCATGGATGACGCCGTAGTAGTAGAAGGGTGTGTACCAGGCGCGAAACATGTTGTAGGCGACCTGATTGCGGAGCTGCTGGTCGGGGTGCTTCGCGATGTAGTCCAGCAGCCGCTGCCCCTCCAACCACGTCATGGTCAGAAGCCGAGGTGTTGTCAGCTCGAGAAGCGGCTCGGGTACGTGAACCGCCGGCTCCTCCGCCAGCATGTGGCGGTAAAGGAGCATGTGACGAGCCTCGCGCTCGTAATCGAGCTCTTCCGTCAGGCGCTCGGTCAGCTCCTTGTAAATATCGGATGTATCGATGGCTGGATCGTAGCGACGATAAGCGGCAAAGGCCCAGCGAAGTTGCTGGACATCCGCCGCCACGGCGGAAGCCATATCCGGATACTGCAGCTTGACGGCGAGCTGGCGCCCATCCAGTTCCGCACGATGAACCTGCCCTAATGAGGCCGCCGCCGCGGCCTCTCGTTCGAAGCGGTCAAAGCGCTTCTCCCAGCCTGGCCCCAATTCCGTGCGCATCCGTCGCCTCACGAAAGGCCACCCCATGGGAGGCGCATTCGACTGCAATTGGCGTAGCTCCTCGGCGTATTCGCGCGGCAGCGCGTCGGGGATCGAAGCGAGGATCTGCGCCGCCTTCATGAGCGGCCCCTTCAGCCCTCCGAGGGCGGCCTTGAGATCGGCCGAGTGTCTTCCCCGGTCGAGCTTCCGGCCGAGAACCCTTGCGCTGGCCAGCTGCGCCGCCAGAACCCCTACTTCACTTCCTACTTTAGCATAGCGACGCAACCGCCCGCCAAAACGAGCACCTTCGTCGTGAAAGACCTTCTCATCATCTTGATTTGCCATGGCAAACAGATTGGCCCTCGGAAGGCGCAAGTCCAGCGCTACTCCTTGGCGCTCCGGACTCGCGCAGGCGCTCTGACACTTGGCGGTGCGGAATTCCGACGATTACGCTCTGGAATCAAGTTCCTCCAGCTCATCGATCATGCCTTCCACAACCGCAAGCCCCCGGCGCCAGAAGGCCGGATCAGATGCGTCCAGTCCGAAAGGCGCCAGGAGTTCCTTGTGTCGCTTGCTGCCTCCTGCCCTCAGCAAATCAAGATAGCGATCCGCAAAACCCTCATGCGCCTGTTCGTAGACAGCGTAGAGGGAATTGACCAGGCAATCGCCGAAGGCATAGGCGTAGACGTAAAAGGGCACGTGGATGAAATGCGGCACATAAGACCAATAGATCGCATAGTCGGGATCAAGATCGAACGCCGGGCCCAGTGCTTCTCGTTGCGTCTCCATCCAGTGGTGGCCTAGCTGCTCTGGCAGCAGTTCTCCCTCGCGGCGCTCCGCATGAACCCGTGTTTCGAACCGGTGGAAGGCGATTTGGCGAACCACGGTGTTCAGCATGTCTTCGACCTTCCCGGCAAGCATGACCCGACGCCGTACAGGATCAGTCGTCTGAGCCAGGACGGCCCTGAAGGTCAGCATCTCGCCAAAGACACTCGCCGTCTCGGCCAAAGTGAGCGGCGTACTTGCCAGCAGCAGTCCTTGTTGCTGGCCGGCCAGAACCTGGTGCACGCCATGCCCCAGCTCATGGGCCAGTGTCATGACATCACGAACGCGGCCTTGATAGTTCAGCAGCAGATAAGGGTGCGCCGATGGCACCGTGGGGTGCGCAAAGGCGCCGGAAGTCTTCCCCGGACGCACCGGCGCGTCGATCCACGGCTTCTCGAAGAAGCGCCGCCCAACGCTCGCCAGTTCGGGCGAGAAGGCAGCATAGGCTTGCAGAACCGTGTCCCGGGCCTCCTCCCAAGGGATGCGGCGATCATCGCTTTCCGGGAGTGGTGCATTGCGATCCCAGTGGGCAAGCTTATCCAGCCCCAGCCATCTGGCCTTTAGCCGGTAGTAGCGGTGGGAGAGCTGTGGGTAAGCATCCACCACGGCCTCGACCAGAGCATCCACCACCTCGTCCTCAACAAGGTTGGCGAGGTTTCGGGAGGATACGGGGCGCTCGAAGCCCCGCCACCCATCCTCCAAGGCCTTATCTCGCGCCAGGGTATTGGTGATGAGAGCAAAAAGGCGCTCATGTTGCTTGAGCCCCGCGCCAAAGCTACGCGCTGCGCTTTCCCGCAAGCTGCGATCAGGCTCGGTCAGCTTGTCCAGTATCTCGGTCTCAGACAGCTTCTCGCCGTCCAAGTCGAAGCGCAGGCTGCTCATGGTCTCGTCAAACAAGCGGGTCCAGGCAGCGCGCCCAGTCACCTGCTTCTCGTGGAGCACGCGCTCGACCGAATCCTCCAGCTGATAAGGACGCCAGGCGCGCTGATCGCGCAACCACGGCTCCCAACGTAAAAGCGCCGGTTCCGCCAGCTTATCCTTCAGGACAGACTCATCGATCCGATTTATCTCGAGGGTGAAGAACAGCAGCAGGCTGGAGATGCCTGTCACCTTCTCTTGCATGGCTTGATAGAATCGACCGATGTTCGCGTCGCTCATGTCGGCAGAGTAGAGCAGCTGAGCGTAGGATATGACGCGCCCCAAACACTCTTGCAGCCGCTCGTAGTCAGTTATTGCCTGCGCCAAGGCAGCTCCATCGCTAGAGGCGAGCCTGCCTTGCCACTGCTCGGCGAAGCGTCGCGCTTCCGCTTCCACGTCGCCCAGGTCGCGCTTCAACTCGGGCGCATCCGGTGACGTGTAGAGGTCGGAAAGATCCCACTCCGGAAGCTTTCCCAAATTGGTCGCGACGTCTGACGAGTGGATAGCGGCAGGGTTTGTCATGTTGCTCCGGTCGGCTTGGCGTTCACAAAAGGTCTCTGGCATATAGGCCAGAGGCGTTTCAGCGCCAAGGCTAGCCAGTTCAGCGGACAGCCCGTGAAAGGGGAGCAGATGGATTATCAACGAGCGACGAGCCTGCCGCAGATCTTGTTCAAGCAAGCTCAAAAGCTCGGCGACCAACCCTTTCTCTGGGCGAAGGATGAAGGTGAGTATCGCCCCTGGTCCTGGTCAAAGATTAAGCGCCATGTGATCTGCCTGGCGAACGCGCTGATCCGGCTCGGTGTTAGCCCCGGAGATCGGGTTCTTCTGGTATCGGAGAACCGGCCTGAGTGGTTCATTGCGGACTTTGCCATCATGACGCTGGGTGCCATTACGGTACCGGCCTACACCACGAACCGCGCCCGCGACCATCTGCACCTGCTGGAAGATTCAGGAGCTTGCGCGGCGATCGTTTCCAATCAGCAACTCGCGAAGCCCCTCTGTGAAGCGCTGCAACAAGCGCCCGATTGCCGACACCTCATCACGATTGAAGAGTTCGAAGAGGTAGGCGCAGGACCTTCGGCCGAGGTGCACGCTTGGCAAAAGCTGACGGAAGAAGGCGATGAGGACGCTACCGAGATCGAACGACGTGTAACCTCGATCCGCCGCGAAGATGTGGCGTGCCTGATCTACACCTCGGGGACGGGCGGCGCCCCAAAGGGCGTCATGTTAAGCCACGGCAACATCCTGGCCAACTGCCTCTCCGCCTATGATCTGCTGGAAGAGTATGGTCTTGGCCATGAAATCTTCCTGTCCTTCCTACCGCTGTCTCACTCCTACGAACACACCGCCGGCCACGTCTTCCCCATGACGATCGGGGCGGAAATCTACTACGCTGAGGGGGTGGAGGCATTGCTGCCCAACCTTGCAGAAGTGCGCCCGACGATCATGACGGCCGTACCACGGCTCTATGAGGCCATGTATCAGCGCATCAAGCGAGGCCTTAGGAAGGAACCGAGCTACAAGCAGAAGATTTTTGCCGACGCAGAGCGGCTTGGGCGAAAACGCTATGCGGATCCCAAGGGTCTTTCCCTTTGGGAAAGGCTATACGACCCGATTCTCGAGAGACTGGTCCGGGACAAGGTGCGCGCACGCTTTGGCGGCCGCCTCAAGGCCATGATCTCTGGCGGCGCTGCGCTCAATCCGGAAGTGGGCCTCTTCTTCCACGCCTTGGGCTTGCGCATCCTCCAAGGCTACGGTCAGACGGAATCATCTCCGGTGATCAGTGCCAACCGTCCTCACAAGATCAAGATTCACACCGTCGGCCCGCCCTTGAAGGGAGTAGAGGTCAAGCTAGCGGATGACGGTGAGCTGCTGGTTCGCGGCGAGCTCGTGATGCGCGGCTATTGGAACAACCCGGAAGCCACAGAGGCTGCCATTCGGAATGGCTGGCTGCACACCGGCGATATCGCCTCTATCGATGAGGATGGCTACATCACCATATCCGATCGCAAGAAGGACATCATCGTCCTGTCCGGCGGAGATAACGTTTCCCCTGCGCGGGTTGAAGCCTTCCTGACCTTGCAACCGGAAATCGCGCAAGCAATCGTCCTCGGCGATTCTCATCCACACCTCGTGGCTCTTCTGGTACCGGATGAAGCGTGGCTGCGCGACTGGGCGCGGGTTGCCGGAAAGCCCACGGACATCGGGAGATTGAGCGAAGACGCGGGCCTGCGCGCGGCGATCGGTGAAGCCGTCGAACGGGTCAATCGCAGCCTCTCCACGATCGAGCGGGTTCGCCGTTTCCTTCTATTGCCAGAGCCCTTTTCCGTGGCCAACGGCATGATGACTCCGACTTTGAAAGTGCGTCGTCATGCGGTTAAGGCCACCTACGGACCCGAAGTGGAGGCCCTCTTCCGCAGGTAGTCCAGCGCCCAGCACATCTAATTTTACGTGCTGCCCCCTTCTCCTCCGGATGGGGACCAACAACGGCTTCCCACTTTCGACAAGCTTCCTGTATTGTTTCTACATAAGCTGCCGCTAAGGCCTCAATAGGGGGTTTGGGCACGCGCTGCACGAAAGAACGAAAGGGGAGACTTCATGGTAAACTCGCTGCGGAGCGGCCTTGTCCGCTCCTCTCTTTTAGGTGGTTTTGTCGCCGCCTTCGCTACCGCATCAGTAGCACATGCCGATTCCATCACCGTCTACACCTCTTATGAAGAGGATGAGCTGTCGGCGTTTCTGGAGCGTATGGAAGATACCCTTCCGGACCTGGAGGTGAACGTGCTCCGTCTCTCCACCGGAGACCTCCACGCGCGCATGCTGGCGGAGGCTGACAATCCACAGCATGACGTCATCTGGGGGTGGGCGCTTACCTCAATGGTCGACCCACGTATTCTCGACATGCTGGAGCCTTACGCGCCGAAAAACATCGACCGCGTGCCGGAACGCTTCAGAGACCCTGAGGAACGCTGGTTCGCCGTGACAGGCTACATGGGTGCATTCTGCGTCAACAATGACGTTCTTGAAGGCAAAGGGCTTCCCATGCCCAGCTCCTGGGAGGATTTGCTGGATCCCGTCTATGAAGGCGAGATCGTCATGCCGAACCCGGCGAGTTCCGGCACAGGTTACTTGCAGATCGCATCACTTCTTCAGATGAAGGGTGAAGAGGAAGGCTGGGAGTTCCTGCGCGCCCTCGACAAGAACATGGCGCAGTACATCAAGAGCGGGTCGCGCCCGTGTAACGTCGCCAGCCAGGGCGAGTACGCGATCGGTTCGTCCTTTGCCTTGCGCGCCATCAAAAACATCAACGAGGGCTATCCCATCACCATGGTGATTCCGGCTGAAGGCGCGGGTAATGAGCTGGAAGCCAATGCCCTGATGGCGAGCTCTGAGAACAAGGAAGCGGCCAAGCGCTTTCTCGATTGGACGCTCAGCGACGCGGCCGTAGAGGAATACTACACCTGGAAGGAGATCGTAACCGTCTCCGGTGGCCAGATTCCCCAAAGCTTCCTCGACGCGGGCCTTCCAGAGGACATCAGCTCGGTCATGTATGACATGGACTTTTCCTGGTCTGCCGAGAACCGCGACCGCATCCTCGAACAGTGGCAGAGCGAGTTCGAGACCGAGTAACAGCGCCGGCTAACCGGTCGCTTAAAGTGGCGGACGGACTCGCTGAAGCGGCGTTGCCTGGTCGGCGTCGTCCGCCACCTTCCAGATAAAGCGGAGCGTTATATGTCCCTGCGCATTCGCAGCGTGGTGAAGCAATTCGGTAATGTAACCGCCCTCAACCAGGTATCGCTCGACGTCGACGCGGGGGAATTCGTCTGCTTCCTCGGACCTTCAGGATGCGGCAAGACCACACTTCTGCGGGTGATTGCCGGCCTGGAACAGGCAGACGCCGGGGATGTGCTTCTCGACGACAGAAACTTGATCGATGTGCCGGCGCGTCTGCGGAATTTCGGCGTGGTGTTCCAATCCTACTCCCTCTTTCCCAACATGAGCGCCGCGCGCAACATCGCCTATGGCCTGGAATGTCGGCGCTGGGCGAAACAGCGCACGCAAGCGCGGGTTAAGGAAATGCTCGACCTGGTCGCGCTAAGGGATCAAGCGGAAAAGCTGCCCAGCCAGATGTCCGGCGGGCAGCAGCAGCGCATTGCGCTTGGGCGCGCCCTGGCCCCTGATCCTGAGGTCCTTCTGCTGGATGAACCTCTTTCCGCGCTGGATGCGAAGGTTCGAGAGGATCTCCGTCTAGAAATCCGCGCCCTCCAGCAGCGCCTCGGCATTACGACGATCATGGTTACTCATGATCAAGAAGAAGCCCTTACCATGGCGGATCGTATCGTCGTGATGAACGCCGGCCGAATTGAACAGGTAGGAACCGCTCAAGAGCTTTATCACGCTCCAACAAGCAGGTTCGTCGCCGAGTTCATTGGAAGGATGAACGTCATACCTGTGGAAGGCAGTGCCGACGCGCTGCGATTTGCGGGTCGCCCAATCGAGCTCCCAGCTAAGGAACGCGAGGGAACCCCCGCGGTCCTTGGGCTGCGTCCCGAAGACGTGCTGGTACGCCACGGAGATGAGTTTGTGGGCCAGTCGAACCTGCTGAAAGCGCGGGTGAGACAATCCCTATTCCTGGGGAATATCACCCAGCTGCTACTGGAAGTTTCGGACAACGCGCCACCGCTTCTCGCCGAAGTTCATGCTGCCCACGCTTTCGCCCTTCAGAATGGTGCAACGTTGCAAATCGAGCTGCCACCGCACGCCCTGAAGGTGCTGGAATGGCGCTGAGTCAAAGTTTGGGACAAGCCGTGTCCCGTACGAGCCGCCGAACCCCTCAGGACCGGCTGCCCATGGTCATTGCCAGCCTGTTGGTTGGCGCGCCGCTGCTGCTATTCATCGTTTATCCGCTCTCCTTCATTCTGGGCCGCAGCTTTTCCACCGGAGAGGGCTTCGGCTTCGACAACTATGTGTCGATGCTGACCACCGCGCGTTTCCTGCGCATCGTTTATAATTCATTCGAAGTGACGCTAGTCTCCACGCTCCTCGCGGTGGGCATTGCCTACGCCTTTGCCTACGGAATCCAGCGAACGCGCATGCCTGGGCAGAACGTCATGCGCATCGTTGCGCTTGTACCGCTCTTCGCACCTTCGCTCGTTCAGGCTCAGGGACTGGTGCTGCTGTTTGGCCGGAACGGCCTGATCAACCGTACCTTTGGCACGCAAATCGACATCTATGGCTACTGGGGAATCGTCATCGCGATGGTTCTCTACGTCTTCCCATACGCCTTTCTAATTCTCTCGGCGGCCTTGGCCGTCGCGGACGCGCGGCTCTACGAATCGGCAAGAATGCTCGGCGCCGGAGCATGGCGAAGCTTCCGGACGGTAACCCTTCCCTCCACCAAGTACGGCCTGGCCGCCTCCATCTTCGTGTGCTTCACCCTGGTGATCACCGACTTCGGCAACCCAATGGTCATCGGCGCCAACTACAACGTACTGGCAACCGAGGTCTACAATCAGGTCATCGGACAGGCGAACTTCGAGCGTGGAACGGTGATCGGAATGGTTCTTCTGATTCCGGCCGCCGTCGCTGCGATCCTGGAAAAGTACATCAGCCGACGGCAGTACAGCCTGGTTTCGGACCAGTCGCGCCCTCTGGAGCTCCATCGCGAACGCCGGCGCGATCTTGTTTTTGCAGCCTTCTGCTCGTTCATTTGCCTGGCGATCCTGTCGATCGTCGCCGTCGTGATCTTTGCCAGCTTCGTCCATCTCTGGCCCTATCGCATGACCTTTTCCACGCGCCATTACCAGTTCGATGTCCAGAACGGGATCCAGCCCCTGTGGAACTCGATCTACATCTCGCTGATGGCCGCCGGCCTGGGGGTCGTGGTCGTGATGGCTGCCGCCTACGTGGTCGAGAAGTTCAAGTCGCCCGCCAGCCGGACGATCTATTTCCTGTCCATTCTTCCGGCGGCAGTACCTGGCATGGTGCTCGGCCTCGGCTACATCCTTGCCTTCAACAATCCGTCTAACCCGGTGTACCTGATCTACGGCACCCTGGTGATCATCGCCATTGCCAACGTCTATTACTACCATGCTCAGGGATTTCTGATCGCCTCCACATCGCTGAAGCAGATCAGCAGTACCTTTGATGAGGCCTCCGCAACACTTGGTGGGACCCGGCTGCAGACTCTGCGGAAGGTCACTTTGCCCTTGATGGCACCGACCCTCATTGGCGTGGCGGTCTTCTTTTTCATGCGCTCGATGGTAACGCTGTCAGCCGTAATCTTTCTGATCACGCCGCAAACTCAGGTGGCCGCGGTTTCAGTACTCCTTCTGGAAGATCGCGGCGCCACCAACCAGGCAGCGGCCTTCTCGGTCTGCATCATGGTGACGGTCGTAAGCGCACTGCTGCTGGTGCGCCTTCTCCTGCGTCTTACGGGAATTCGGGGGCTCCGCTTAATCCGTTAGGGTCGAGCGTGTCACGGCAAAGACGCTTGTGTGTTCGCCGTGCCCACCCCTAACTTCCAATCTGGAAACATTGAGACGGATTCAGGAGGCGGGAGAGTGGCACAAGGCGCATTTCTATCAACGGCCTCTCTCGCTGCCTTCTGCCTGATTCTACTTGGAGCCTGTTCCACCGATGAAGAGTTGCCCCCTCCTGTGGTGGCAACACCTGTTCAGCAAGCCCGTCCGCTGCCGCCTCCCGCGGAAGCCCCAAAATCCCGCCTGCTGATCGCAGCCGCCTCCCCGGAAGCCGACGAGGCGGAGGAATCCACTGAAGCGCCAGAGAGTGCCCCGGAGAGTGAACCTGCGACACCAAGCGCTCCTATCCCGCGCCCTCCGGCTCCCTCGCCGCCTGCTGCGGAAGTAGCAGTACCTCCCGCCCCTCCTCAGAAACCCCAGGCCAGCGCTCCCACTTCCCCGGTAGAGGAAGCGACACCTCCGGAAGCAGAAGAGGTGTCGCAGATGGCGGAGGAAGCAAGCACTGCTCCAGAGCCCTCCTCAGAACAGGCTGATCCGCCCCAGGAAGATGATGGCGGCGAGCAAAGCACGGAACTGGAAGAGATAGAAATCGAAGACCAGCAAGCGGTCCTGCCCCCAGGAGACGCGCCGGAGAGGCTGCGTCTTCAGTTTCAGGCGGGCGAGGTCGAGCTGACGGAGGCCATGCAGGACCAACTGCTGCAGGTTGCGCAACAACTGAGGACGCACGAGGAGGAGCGTATACAGCTTCTCGCCTACGCTTCCGGTTATGAGGAGGACATCAGCCGGGCGCGGCGGCTCTCCCTGGCTCGAGCTCTTGCTGTACGGGCCTTTTTGCTGGACCAGGGTATCCGCTCAACGCGGATGGACGTGCGCGCCCTCGCGCGCAGTGAGGGGAACGCGCCAGCGGACCGGGTAGACGTCGTACCTCAGGGTGAATAGCAGCGCGATTGAGCTGGCCGATCTCACTGCGTGTGGTTGGCGCACACGGCACCCGTGGGATCCCGCGGAAACTTCTTGTTTTAGATTAATCACGATCCGGTCTAGGCTGCGGCGCCGGTTATGAACAAGAGCAGCTTGGGGCAATGACGCGTCCGCAGACCTACCTGATCCGCATGGGCATTTTTCTTGCCCTCGTGCTTGCTGCAGCGGCAGCGCTTTATCCGCAGCTATCGGATGCCTTCTTTGCCAATGCCGTGCTGAACGGCATGATTCTGGCCGTCCTTCTGCTGGGCATCATCTATTCCTTTCGCCAGGTACTGCTCCTGCGCAACGAGATCGCCTTTATGGCGCAACTGAAGCGGGAAAGCAGCGGAGGCCTGATCTTCCCCGGACAGATGACGCAGTTGGAGGCGCCGCGGCTGCTGGGGCCGATGGCGCGGATGCTGCGTGAGCGCAAGGGACGGATCACGCTCTCCACCCTTTCAATGCGCACGCTCCAGGATGGGATTCGCCTGCGCATCGACGAAAGCCACGACATCTCGCGCTATCTCGTAGGTCTGCTTATCTTCCTCGGCCTGCTCGGTACCTTCTGGGGGTTGGTCGAAACCGTGAACTCAGTGGGACAAACAATCGGATCCCTCTCCCTCGCAGGAAGCGACCCAGGCACACTTTTCGGCGAACTGCAGGAAGGCCTCCAGCGACCGCTCGGCGGCATGGGCACGGCCTTCTCCTCCTCTCTCTTCGGCCTGGCCGGCTCGCTGGTGCTGGGCTTCCTCGAACTACAATCCGGCCAGGCGCACAACCGCTTCATGAACGAGATGGAAGAATGGCTCTCGGGCATGACGCGAATCAGCGGCGGCGGCTTTGCGGGTGGCGATGGAGAGGCATCGGTGCCAGCCTATCTGCAGGCGCTGCTGGAACAGACCGCCGACAGTCTCGCCAGCTTGCAGCAAACCATCCAGGCAGGCGAGGAAGACCGACAGGTCGCCAACCGCAATCTCGTTACGCTGACGGAACGCCTGACCTTACTTACCGACCAGATGCGCACGGAGCAGGAAGTGCTACGCCGCCTGGCGGAAACCCATGCCGCCATCCGCCCCTTGCTCGCCCAGATCAGCGACAGCAAGTTCTCCTCTGGTGAGCTGGATGAGGTAACCCGCGATCATATCCGCAGCATCAATCTGAACCTGGGCCGCGTGGCCGACGAACTGCGCGGAGGCCGCGAACAGACCGTAGAACAGATTCGCAGCGAAATCCGCCTTCTGGCGAGAACCATTGCAGCGCTGGCGGAAGAGGGTTGAGCGGGACGAGACTAGATGTATTCGCTTAACCGCAGCGGCAGAACGCGTTCGACCAACATTTGGCCGGGCTTTGTCGATGGCCTGGCGACCCTGCTGCTCGTCGTCATTTTCGTGCTTATGGTCTTCGTCATCGCGCAGTACTACCTCTCGGTAGCTCTCTCGGGGCGCGACGAACAACTGGCACGGCTCGACCGACAGATCAGCGAACTGAGCGAACTACTCGCCCTAGAACGCACGACCAGCAGCAACCTGCGCGACACGCTGGACAGCCTAACGATGGAATTCCAGGCCTCCGTCGAAGTGCGGGACGCACTCGTCCAGGAGTTGGCGCGCCTCGAGGAGCAGCGTGATAGCCTGTCGGATCAGCTCGCGGGGCTGATGCAGGAACAGGAAGAGACGGAAGGGGAACTCCTCGCCCTGGCGGAGAACCGCGACGCCCTCCGCCAACGCTTGACCGAAGCGGAGCAGCGCGGGGATACGCTGGCGATCGATCTTGCTGAGGCGGAGCAAACGATCGAAGCGGATAAGGAAACGATCGAGACCCAGCTGGCCGAAATGGCGCTGCTCCGTGACATCAGAGAAGAGCTTGAGCAGCAGGTCGCAGAGCGGGAGCGTGATCTGCGGGCTACTGAGGCACTGCTCGAGGCGAGCCGTGCTACGCTGAATGATTTGGAGCAAGAGGTTGCTCGACAGGCCGCGCGCCTCGCCCAGCAGGACGAAGAACTTACGCAGACACGCGAAACGCTATCCGAGACCCAGATTGCGCTTAGCGAAGCGGAAGCAACGGTAGCTCGGCAGGCTGAAGAGATTGCCTCCCAAGCTGACGAGATCCAGCTTTCTAGCGTGACGCTTGAACGCCTGGAAGCGATGTTGGCCGCCAGGGAAGCGACCCTGGCCGAGCGAGAGGAATCTCTCCAGGCCCGAGCTCAAGAACTTGCGCTCAGCGAACAAACTTTGGAACGCGTGCGAGAGCAACTGGCCGAGCGTGATCGCCGGATCGACGAGTTGGAAGCACAGCTTGCAGCCCTCGACGAAAGCAATGAGCAGCGTGCAAGCGAGCTGGAGACGATCCGTGCAGCGCGCGACGCGCTGATGCAGCGGCTGCAGGAGCGCGCGGCACAGCTCACCCAGCAAGAGCAGGTGTCAGAAGAAGCGCAGCAGCGGGTCGACTTGCTGAACAGCCAGATCGCGGCCCTTCGTCGGCAGCTGACCAGCCTTCAGGCGGCCTTGGAAGCCTCGGAAGAGCGTGAGCGCGAACAGGAGGTCCAGATCGCCGATCTCGGCAGGCGCCTGAACATGGCCTTGGCAAGCCGGGTTCAAGAGCTTGCTCGCTATCGCTCAGAGTTTTTCGGCCGGCTACGGGAAATTCTGGGGGATGACAATCCGGATATAGAAATCGTCGGCGACCGCTTCGTGTTTCAGGCAGAAGTTCTCTTTCCCAGCGGTTCCGATGCCCTGCAACCCGAGGGCCGCCAGCAAATCCGCCAGTTGGCAGTCTTGTTGCGCGATCTAGCCGACCGGATACCCGATGATATCGATTGGGTGCTCCGAGTGGATGGTCACACAGACCGTCGCCCTATCGCGACACCCGACTTCCCATCGAACTGGGAGCTCTCCAGCGCTCGCGCAATATCGGTCGTCAGGCTATTGCTGAACGAAGGCATCCCGGCCAACCGTCTGGTCGCAGCCGGCTTTGGGGAGCACCAACCGCTCGACCCACGCAACACCCTCGACGCCTACGACCGCAACCGCCGCATCGAGCTCAAGCTGACGGAGAGATAGGAGCAGTGCGATCAAGGATGCTTAGCGCTTGTTCGCCTTGAGAAATCAGAAAACGAGCAAGCTCTTTCCGGTTCTTCTCTAGCTTCAATCGATGTTTTTTTGACGGTGCCGATTGATAGCGCTTGATGATAAGGGGCAGGATACGAACAACTTCGACAAACGAGCGAAGGTAATAGTACCTTTCAATGACAGAGCGCTCCACTTCCGGCAGAAAAGAGCAGATCCCATCCAAGTATTCAGAAAGCAAAAAGCTTTCTAGCTCAGTATATTCAGCGAACTTGCCTCCCCTTCCCAGGATGTGCGTCCATGGCGCTGCTACCTTCACCAAATCGTATCCCAGGCGGGAGCTAGATGCTTTCCCCCAGTCGATAAGGTAAAGTCGCCGATCCTTCTCGGAAATCAAGATGTTCCCGGCATGCGTGTCGCCATGGGCTAAGGTGGGTGGCGTAACAGCTTCAATCTGGCCAAGCTTATTGGCCCCTTGCGCCACATTCCGTACTATCCCTAGCAAGCGCTCTCGATCTTCATGCTCCGCAAAGAAGGCCTGAATGGCATTGTTCAATGCATTTGCTCGTGATCTTACCGCAAGGCCACGATCAGGCTTTAACCAACGTTCCTTCCAGATCTGCTCTTTTGCTGCCCAGCCGTTAAATTCACCCAACCTGCGAGCAATGAGTTCATAATCGGTGAGCGTCTTGGGCGGCCGGCATCCGTGAAGATACTCGAGATACAGGTGAATGTTCTGCCGATCTGAGTAGTGAACGCCGTAGCATCGAGCCAGCGTCACACCACCCAATTCATCCTTTCCGGCCAGATGCAAGTAGATGGCGGCTTCCTGTGCCCAATAGGCAGAGGAGGAGCTTCTGCTGCCGCCGGCAGCCAAGACCTTTTCAAGGATCTGGCGTTGGGGACTTTTCCCAGCATCGCAATAAACTAGATGATGGGACAGACTACTTGTAGCATGCCCAGAGCCGCGCCGCAGAATACGCGAGTCCACCTCAACCTGAGCGGCATCGAGAGAGCTTGCCAATACCCTTCTCAAACCCAGATGCTGCGGAGCATTCTCCCCCTCCGCCGCTTCCCGCCTAGCGACCCGAACATCCGCACCGTCGCCTGGGCCCCGAACGCTCTTCAGGTCCAGGCGGCGTGACGCCGCTTTCACGAGCTTCAGATGATGGCGCTCGGCATACCTTGCCGCCCGACGCCGCAGTATCCTCCTTAAAGCAAGTTGGCCTGATGACAAAAACGCGGGTGCACCTGCTCTGCAACGATTTCCCCAACGCCTAGCGGGGAAGGCTTCGAAGGACATGCCGATCTAAAAGGCGGCCTTGTCAGGCCGCCAGTGCGTCCAGTTCCTGGAGCAGTGCCTGGCCCATGGCTTCGGTGGACACCAGAGTGGCACCTTCGGACATGATATCAGCGGTGCGAATGCCGCGGGCGAGCACCTTCTGAACTCCCTGCTCCACCAAGTCGGCATCCTCTGGCAGATTGAAGGTGTAGCGCAGAGCCATCGCGAAGGACAGGATCGTCGCCAGGGGATTGGCCTTGCCCTGCCCTGCGATGTCTGGCGCTGAACCGTGCACGGGCTCGTAAAGTGCACGGCGGCGGCCGGTATCATCGACATCCCCCAGAGAAGCCGAGGGCAGCATCCCCAGAGAGCCGGTCAGCATCGCGGCTGCATCGGACAGAATATCGCCGAAGAGGTTATCGGTAACGATGACATCGAACTGCTTTGGGTTGCGGACGAGTTGCATGGCCGCGTTGTCGGCGTACATGTGCTCAAGCTCCACGTCGGAAAAGGCTTCCTGGTGCAGCTTCGTGACTTCCTCGCGCCAGAGAACCCCGGCCTCCATCACATTGGCCTTTTCGGAGGAGGTAACCTTGTTCCGGCGCTTGCGCGCCAGCTCGAAGGCGACGCTTGCGACGCGGCGGATTTCGGAGGTGGTGTAGACCTGCGTGTTGATGCCGCGACGCTCGCCGTTACCGAGATCCTCGATTCCCCGTGGTTCTCCGAAGTAAACGCCGCCGGTCAGCTCGCGAACAATCATGATATCGAGGCCCGATACGATCTCAGGCTTCAAGCTGGAAGCCTCCACCAGCGCTTCGAAGCAAAGCGCAGGGCGGAGGTTGGCGTAAAGTTGCATCTCCTTGCGCAGACGCAGAAGACCTCGCTCCGGCTTCCGCTCAAAGGGGATCTCATCCCACTTCGGCCCGCCAACCGCGCCAAGAAGCACGGCGTCGACGTTCATCGCCTTGTCCATGGTTGCATCGGCGAGCGGCACGCCGTGCTTGTCGATCGCGGCGCCGCCCACAAGATCTTCGCTCACATCGAAGGATACGGCGCGCCGACGGTCCATCCACTCGACCACTCGGCGCACCTCTCCCATGACCTCGGGGCCGATACCGTCACCGGGCAGTATGAGCAGGGACTTGTTCGCGGTCATGGGCTTTCCTCTCCGGAAGTGCAGTTCTATCTGGCCGCTTTGGCTATCCCAATCTAGCCAAGGCGACAAGGCTCAAGCACGCCGCGGTGCTCCATCTAGCTGCCTTTGAAGGAGGGCTGCCGCTTTTCGGCGAAGGCGCGCGCGCCCTCCTTTTGGTCCTCCGTCGCAAACAGCAGCTGAAACGCCTTGCGCTCCAGCATCAACCCGGCTTCGAGCGAGGCATCCATCCCGGCAAGGAGCACTTCCTTGATCTGCTCGATGGCCAGCGGCGGCAGGGCGGCAATCTTCTCTGCCATCTCAAGCGCACGTGGCAAAACCTGCTCATCTGGTACCACTTCGCTCGCAAGGCCCATTTGCGCTGCCTCTGCGCCGGAGATCGGCTCTCCCAGCAGCACCAGCTTCATCGCCCGGAACTTCCCGACCGCGCGCGTAAGGCGCTGAGTTCCTCCCGCCCCCGGCATCAGCCCGACGCGCACTTCCGGCTGCCCGAAACGGGCGTTCTGTCCCGCCACGATGATGTCAGCGTGCATCGCCAACTCGCAGCCACCACCGAGCGCGTACCCATTGACGGCTGCGATTACCGGTTTCGGGCAGGCGGAGATGCTTGCGAAAAGGCGATGAGTTTGCCGTCGCATCTGTTCGACTGCCGTGAGTTCGGCAAACTCCTTGAGATCCGCCCCGGCCGCAAAGGCCTTGTCATCTCCCGTCAGTACGACCGCCCGAACCTTGTCGTCCCCGTGGATGCTCTGGAACTCTTCGGCCAGGCGGCGGCGGACCCTCATGTTGAGGGCGTTGCGCGCCTCTGGGCGGTTGATGCGCAGCATTACGACTCCCTTCGCCGGCATCTCCCTGACGACTTCGCTCATCCCGATCCTCCCAAAGTTCTGCTATAGAATTGAATGGACTGCAGAAGCCTAGATGACAGGCGCCCGTAACAAAACCACGGCAGCCAACGATCGTCTGGGTGCACCCTCATCTTTGCGCACCGACGGGAAGAAACGCTTATGGCTCTGGATCCGCAAACCCTCGAACAGCTACTTGAAACCGTCCGTCGCTTTGTACGAGAGCGGCTGGTGCCGAATGAGAGCAGGATGGCTGAAGAGGATGCCATACCGCAGGAGATCGTCACCGAAATGGCGGATCTGGGTCTTTTCGGACTATCAATTCCCGAGGAATACGGCGGGCTCGGGTTAACCATGAGCGAGGAGGTTCAGGTTGCCTTCGAGCTCGGAAAAACTTCTCCGGCATTCAGATCCCTCGTCGGCACCAACAACGGCATCGGCTCCCAAGGTATCGTGATCGACGGCACCGAGGAGCAGAAGCGCAAGTACCTGCCCCGCCTTGCCACCGGCGAGTTGATCGGCTCCTTTGCGCTGACCGAACCAGATAGCGGATCGGATGCGGCCTCCCTGCGCACTAGCGCACGCCTAGACGGCGACAGCTACGTCCTGAACGGCACGAAGCGCTTCATCACCAATGCACCGCAAGCGGGCATCTTTACCGTGATGGCGCGCACGGATCCCGATAGACACGGTGCAGCAGGCGTTTCGGCCTTCATCGTTGAAGCAGGAACCCCGGGCTTGCGGCTCGGCAAACGGGACAAGAAGATGGGTCAGCAGGGCGCCCATACCTGCGACGTGATCTTCGAGAACTGCCGCGTCCCGACGAGCCAGTTGATCGGCGACGTCGAGGGACAGGGCTTCAAGACCGCCATGAAGGTGCTGGACCGGGGCCGGCTGCATATTGCGGCAGTTTGCGTTGGGGTGGCCGAGCGGCTGATCGCCGATTCCCTGGCTTATGCGAAGGAGCGCAAGCAGTTCGGCAAGGCCATCGGCGAGTTCCAGCTGATCCAGGCGATGCTGGCCGACAGCCGCACGGAGGCCTACGCCGGGCGCTGTATGGTTCTGGATGCGGCTGCACGTCGGGACGCGGGGGAGAACGTCAGCACCGAGGCCAGCTGCTGCAAGCTGTTCTGCACCGAAATGGTCGGCCGGGTCGCGGATCGCGCCGTTCAGATCCACGGAGGCGCGGGCTATATCGCCGACTATGGCATCGAGCGCTTCTATCGGGATGTGCGGCTGTTCCGGCTCTACGAAGGCACCTCGCAGATCCAACAGCTCGTCATCGCCCGCAACATGCTGCGCGACTAGCAGGATCGACAAGTTCCCCGCTGGACCACCCGCTGTCGCGGGGCGTGCAATGCGCTGTCCGTCAAAGTAAAATCCATTAACATGGCCTACTTTAGAGAAATGCGCATATGAGTTGGCACGGCCGCAGGCGCGACGGCTATCACCACGGGAACCTGCGGGACGCCCTGGTGACCGCCGCCCTCGACCTCTTGGCTAAGAAGGGACCGACGGGCTTTACCTTCGCCGAAGCGGCGCGGGCAGCCGGCGTGAGCGCAGCCGCCCCCTATCGACATTACCGCGATCGAGATGATCTCATGGCGGAGGTGGCGCGCCGCGGCTTCGAGCTCTTTGCTACCGATCTCTCCAAGGCGTGGAACGAGGGACGGCCGACACCTCTCGAAGCCTTCTACCGCATGGGCAAGGCCTACCTGACCTTCGCCCGGAAGGAGCACGCCTACTACATTGCCATGTTCGAATCCCAGATCCCTCACTCCTACACCCCGGAGCTGCAGAAAGCGGCCGACGGAGCCTTTGGGGTCTTGCGGGAAGCTGCAGCGGCGCTGGCGGCTACGCTTCCCCCAGACAGGCGCCCCCCTTCCCTCATGATGAGCCTGCATATCTGGTCGATGGCCCACGGCATTGCCTCGCTCTTTGGGCGTGGCGATGAAGCGCGCCGCAGTCTGCCCATGGAGCCGGAAGAACTGCTGGAAGCGGGCGTCCTCATCTATCTGGATGGGCTTGGCTTCGGGAAAAATTCTTCCGCCTGAGATCGATTTCTTTGATGGACTTTCTTGACAGCAACCACCCCCTCAACCAGATATGTTAATGTTATTCACATTCACATTGGGAGAGTGCCATGGAGTTGGTTGAACGCATCGACGACTACGGCAAGCCGGCCTGGATCGGGCTTATGGTCGTCGCCTTTATTCTCTTCTGGCCGGCGGGTCTCGCGATCCTGGCCTATCTACTCTGGAGCGGACGCATGGGATGCTGGAAAGGTGGCCCCGCACGTGGGCGATTCAATAGAGAGAACTGGAATTGGGGACGCGGAAAAGCAGCGTCCAGTGGCAACAGCGCCTTCGACGAATATCGCGAAGAGACGCTGCGGCGGCTTGAAGAAGAGCAGCAGGAGTTCTTCGATTTCCTCCAGCGCTTGCGCAAGGCCAAGGACAAGGCCGAGTTCGACCAGTTCATGGCAGAGCGTCGCCGGGGTGCCGGCGGTACCGACGAAAGCCACAGCCCTGCACCGCAGCCGCAGAGCTGAAGCAGCAGAATAGCAGGCACTCGTGACTGTGATGCGGCGAAGGGTCCCGTGCGAGCGGGACCCTTTCTCTTTGGCATCGCTCTTCGCGAGGCACCCGCGCACTCATGCCGCCCTGCCCCGAACATTTGAGAAGATCATGCCGCTCTTTGGCCTTGTCGGCATCCGGTTGCGAGGCATGGACAGGTCTTGCGGGAGCACCTCGTACTCCATCTCTTCAACCAGCATGCGGGTGGCCTCACGCATGAGGGCGACCGTGAATTGTTCGCCTGGGCAGCGGTGCGTTCGTGAAGTTACACCTGCTCCTTGGGGAATGAAGTCGTAACCCTGGCTTCTCCAGGTAAGGCGGCGGTTCGGGTCGAAATTGTCCGGGTTCGCGAATAGCCGCTGGTCGTGAACTGTGCCGTAAAGATCAAGGAGCACCCAGTCACCCGTCTCGATGGGATACCCGCGCCACTCGAAGCTCGCGACGGCAATGCCGCCAACGAGAGGAAAGAAGGGGTAGAGGCGCCGTACCTCCTCTGCGAAGAACTCATAGGCCGCGTCATCAGCGCCCAGGAGCTTGTTTCTCCAATCTCCCTGCTCTTGCAGGGCCATAGCGGCAAAGACGATGAAGCGTCCGATGGCCAGCGTCGGCCGCAGAATGTTGAGGATCTCGACCGCAGCTGTCTTTTCTGGAAGCAGGTCACCCTTGAAGTCGCGAAAGCGGGCAAGTTGGACGATTGGTGCTTCCGGCGGCAGTTGCACCTGTCCGTTTCGGATGCTCCGCACGAGCCCTTCCAGATGGCGTTCGAGCTTCCGCCGGCGCATGAGCGCTAGCAGCACCGACGGGTCTATCCGTCCGGAATTTTCCACCATCAGGGCCAGGATAGCGGCCATTTCCTCTGCCGAAATCTCTTCCTGAGGAACCCCGGTCCATCGGCAGATAGCCCTTGTCATTACCAGATGGACTTCGTCCAGCAACACTATCTGCGGGCGCCTCATCCATTTCGACAGCGCCCGACGCCATTCCTCCCGGAAAAGGCCCACCACTTCGTCTTCCGCCCTGTCATTCATCAGCAGGTCGACAAAGAGCGTCTTTCGATGAAGATGAGCTGCCCCGTCGAGCTGCTGGACCGAGCCCTTATCCTGGAGCAACCGTAAAGTGGTGGGTGGGAGAGCGCCCTGCCGCGTGAAGCGCCCTCCCTCATAGACCATCTCCGCCGCTTCGGCGCCTCGCGTACACAGCACGGGGCGCAGCATCAGGCGAGTCAGGAAGCGATCGCTTTGCAGCCGATCGCAACGGCGTGAGATGAAATCATAGCCCTCCCGTAGGAAGGGCAGCGTGTGGTCAAAGCCCTCCAGACGGGGAACCGGAGTGGCCACGGCCATTTCCTTTCTCCTGCCGGGAGCGGAGGAGACCAGGTAAGGCCGATATCGCTATTCAATCACGCCGCACGCAAGCCGATCACCCGCGTCGCCGCTTGGCTGGCTCGTGTAGTCATCCTCGCCCGCGTGCACCATGAGAGCACGGCCGCGGATCGCGCTATCGCCGTCCAAGGTAACCATCGAGTTGAAGACCTGCGCCCTGAGCACACCGTCTTCGCCAACATACTGGTTTGGCATGTCGCCGGCATGGCTGCCACCTTCGACGAGATAGCCATGTTCTGCGTCGGTCGGGTTGTAGTGGCCGCCAGCCGACTCGTGGCCCGTCTCATGATCGCAAGCGCCTTCCTCATGCACATGGAAGGCTACCCACTGAGCCTCGGGCAGGTTCGAAACCTCGACTTCGATCAAGACGCCGTTCGACGTCTCTGTCAGGCTTGCGCTACCGTTTCCTTCGCCCTCGGCGTCCACAAACTCCGCAGTCGCGCTGGCTGTCTCTTGCGCTACGGCGTGCGGCGCCAGGGCGAGCGCGAAAACGGCGGCAAGGGGCATGACTTTCATGGGGATCCTCCTGTGGCTGCTCCAGAACGAACCGCTGCGAGGCGATCCGCCTTCGTGGTCAACCCTCCAGCCAGTGGGAGGTTTCAGACGACCGAGAAAAAGCCGGTTACATCCTAAGGCGTCTTGGGCGGCCTCGCGCCCAACTCAAAGTCGGCACCTGACCGTAGCGGCCCAGCCTGATAACAAGGAAGGCCTTGAGTCGGAACTTAACGACCTGCCTTCCACACCGCTTGCTTTCGGAGAATAGCGTGTCCACCAGCCGTGAACTCGGCCTCATCT
>JAJUFM010000119.1 GCA_029265995.1 Rhodospirillaceae bacterium
AGCCCCAACGCCTGCCTCCTGCGCGGCCAGGCTTATCTCGCGAGCACCTCACTGGTGCGGGGTCTGACCGACAACGAGCGCGTCAAGGTTATCTGCAGCGGCAGCGGCGGATAGCAGCGTGCCAATCACCGTAGAACCGGCTGGCCTACACCTGCGGCTTCAGCTCGGCAGGGAAGCGGCGCTTTATGCGTTCAAGTAACTGATCACGGACATCCCGATAGGCGGCCAGCTTTGCCTCTCGCGATCCCTCAACCAGGGAAGGGTCGAAGGTATTCCAGAACTCCACGTCGCAGGCCATGGTCCGGGTCATCTCCACGGCAGAATGCTGGGCCTCTGGAGAAAGTGAGATAATGAGATCGTAGGAAGTGTCTTCCAGGTCTTCAAAGGTCTTGGGCTGGTGGTTGCGGCGATCGATGCCAAGTTCATCGAGCGCCGCTACGACGAAAGGGTCGATCTCCTGCGCGCGCACCCCGCAGGAGTCCACATAGATCCGGTGCCCCAGAAGATGCTTGAGCAGCGCTTCGGCCATAGGAGAGCGGATCGAGTTTTCGCTGCAGGCGAAGAGCACCGCGGCTGGGAAGTCCCCCATGCTCAACCCCGGATGTGCAGGACGCAGAGCAGGGTATAGAGCCGGCGGGCGGTCAGCTCATCGAGTTCGATACGATCGGCAAGTCGCTCGCGTAGCAGCTGCGCTCCTTCGTTGTGCAGGGCCCGGCGGCCCATGTCGATTGCTTCGATGCGCGAGGGGCTGGCGGTCTTGATCGCCTCGAAATAGCTTTCGCACACCATGAAGTAGTCCTTCACGATCCGGCGAAAGGGCTGCAGGGCGAGGGGAACGCGCGCAAGCAAATGCGTCCCCTCCTCGTTGCACACCTCGAAGATCAGGCGTTGGACCCCTTCCATGCGCAGGGTGAGGCTGTAGGGTCCCTCTTCGTTCTCGAACAGGCGAAAGTGGTTATCCTCAAGCAGGTCATAGATCGCGACGGCCCGCTCGTGCTCGACTTCCGGATTGCGTCTGACGAAGGTCTTTTCTTCGAGGACGACGTTGACCAACCGGTGATCGCTCATCCCCATGCCGCTTTTCAGTCCCGGGAACCGTCCTGAAGACGTATTGAGAGGGAAAGAGCATGCGCATCCAAGCCTTCCGCCCGTGCAAGCGCAATGCCTGCCGGTCCGATGGCTGCCAGCCCTTCCGACGTCGCCCCGATCAGTGAGCTGCGCTTGAGGAAGTCCAGAACCGAGAGGCCGGAGGAGAAGCGCGCCGAGCGGGCGGTTGGCAGCACATGATTCGGACCCGCCAGATAGT
This sequence comes from Rhodospirillaceae bacterium, assembly GCA_029265995.1. Classification (GTDB taxonomy): domain Bacteria; phylum Pseudomonadota; class Alphaproteobacteria; order Kiloniellales; family DSM-21159; genus Aquibaculum. The sequence goes on from JAJUFM010000119.1 coordinate 1,307, forward strand.
CACCCAGGGCTTCCGGCGTGTAGCGCCCAAGGAAAATCGCACCGGCGTTGCGAATGCGAGGCAGCAAGGCATCCGGATCGGCCACAGCGAGTTCCAGGTGTTCCGGGGCTACGCGATCGACGATAGAGGCGGCTTCCTCCAGGCTATTGACCAGGATGATCGCTCCGTGGTCACGCCAGCTTGCGGCCGCGATGTCGCTGCGCGGAAGCTGCTGCAGATGCCGATCCACCGCCCGTTTCACCTGCTCGGCAAAGGTGGCATCGTCGGTTACGAGGATGGACTGGGCCGAGGTATCATGTTCGGCCTGGCTCAGCAGGTCGGCAGCGATCCAAGCTGGGTCGTTCTGCCCGTCTGCAACCACCAGAATTTCGGAAGGCCCTGCGATCATGTCGATGCCGACCCGGCCGAAGACCTGCTTCTTGGCGGCGGCGACATAGGCGTTGCCCGGACCGGTTATCTTGTCGACCGGGGCGATGGTATCGGTCCCGAAAGCGAGCGCACCGACGGCTTGAGCTCCGCCCACCCGGTAGATCTCCTTGACGCCTGAGATGCGGGCCGCGGCCAGCACCAAAGGATTGATCTTCCCGTCAGGGGTGGGAACGACCATGGCGATTCGCTCGACGCCAGCGACGCGCGCCGGCAGGGCGTTCATCAGCACCGAGGAGGGATAAGCGGCGGTTCCTCCAGGGACATAGATGCCGACGGCCTTTATAGCGCTCCAGCGGTGACCCAGGCGAATGCCTTGGCTATCCCGGTAGTCCAGATTCTCCGGCATCTGCCGCCGGTGATAATCCTCGATCCGCTGTGCTGCCAAACGCAGGGCGTCGAGCGTCTCCGGCTCGCAGGCCTGCTCAGCCGCGGTGATTTCGTCGGCCGAGATGGGGAGCTGCTCCGCGCTCAGGGAGAGGCGGTCGAAGCGCTCAGTGTAGCGCAGGACTGCTGCGTCCCCTTCTTCCTTCACGGCCGTCAGGATCTCGGCAACGGCGCGATCTACCTCTTCCGCCGCTTCTCGACCCGATTCCAGAAAGGCGCGGAAGGCGGGTTCAAAGTCCGGCCTGCGAGCATCGAGTTCATGCGGCATGGGTGCGCTCCCGAAAGAGGTCGATCCAGCGCGCGACTTCCTCGGGCCGGGTCTTGAGCGCGGCGCGATTGACGATCAGACGGCTGGTTACCTCGGCAATGGTCTCTACTTCTACCAGATCGTTGGCGGCCAGGGTGGCACCGGTGGACACCAGGTCCACGATGCGACGGCAAAGGCCGAGGGTGGGCGCCAGCTCCATGGCGCCGTTTAGCTTGATGCACTCTGCCTGTACGCCTCGCCTTGCGAAGTAGGTTCTGGTCACTTCCGGATATTTGGTTGCGACACGTATATGGCTCCACCGAGAGGGGTCATCTTCCGCATGCAGGCTCGCGGGCTCCGCGACGGAAAGGCGACAGTGCCCGATCCCGAGGTCTACCGGCGCGTAAATCTCGGGGTAGTCGAACTCCATCAGGACGTCGTTTCCGGCCACTCCCAATTGAGCTGCGCCGAAGGCCACGAAAGTCGCAACATCAAAGGAACGAACGCGTACCACGTCCAGGCCGGGGATGTTGGTTGAGAAGCGCAACTGGCGGGCCGATTCATCCCGGAAGGCAGCCTCAGGCTCGATACCTACGGCCGCCAGCACAGGCAGAAGCTCCTTTAGGATACGCCCCTTCGGAAGGGCAAAGACCAGGGGCTGGGTTTCCGACACGAGCGTTCTCTTGCGCGCAGTGGATTACGACGGCCAAGCTTGCGGCCGCCTCAGGATGTAACGCGGCGCGGTGGGTGCGTCCAGAGTGCGGCGGCCTCCGCTGCTGTTCCGGCAAGCCCGCGATCTGCTTTCAAACTGCTCGTCGAGCTGAGACAGCGCTGACCGCAACTATCTTCAAGAATTATGGGTATTGAGTTGTTTGCGAAGCGGGTGAGAAGCTAACATTGCACTACCTTCCAGCAGGCGGAGACAAGCCGATGCGGAGGTAGGCAACAACAGGGACCGCTTACGGCGCTAGGCACCTTCATCGTCTGATCCTTAAAGCCAACACTCCTAATCCCAATGGGATCTGCGTGTGCGTTTGCCTCGGCGTCCCTGCCGGAATGAGGAACGACAGACCCGAGGAGCTTGAACCATGAGAGCGATGACAACGCTGGCCGTCGCGGCGGCGGTGCTGAGCTTGGGCGCGGCTGAGGTGAAGGCCGAGTCGCTGAAGATCGGGATAATCGAGAGCCTGTCCGGCGCGCAGACGTCCACTGGCCGCCTCTTCGCCTCCGCCGCGCAATATGTGATCGACCAGATCAATGCCGACGACGGCTTCAACGGTTCCCCTATCGAAGTGGTGGAATACGACAATGCCGGCGGTACCACCGGCGCGGCCGACCGTTTTCGCCAGGCCGTGGCCGAAGGGGTCCATATCGTGGTGCAGGGTGCCTCCTCGGCCATCGCCGGGCAGATCACCGAGGACGTGCGGCGTCACAACATCCGAAATCCCGGCGATGAGGTGCTCTTCATGAACATGGGTGCCGAGGCGCTGGAGCTGACCGGCGAGAAGTGCCACTTCTATCACTTCCGCTTCACCACTACGGCTCCCATGCGCGTCAACGCGCTCGTCTCTGCCATGTCGGAAGAAGGTGACCTCGGCAGTCGTGTCTACTCCATCAACCAGAACTACTCCTGGGGCAGGGACATGGAGGAGGCCATACGCGCCGCCGCCGAGGCGGGTGGCTACGAAGTAGTCGACAGCGACCTGCACGAAGTGAACCGAATCCAGGATTTTTCACCCTTCGTCGCGAAGATCAGGGCTTCAGAGGTCGATACCGTCATGACCGGCAACTGGTCCAACGACCTCTTGCTGTTGATGAAAGCGGCCGGCGACGCCGGGCTCGACGTGCGCTTCGGCACAACGTTCCTCGACCAGGTGGGCAACATTGCCAATGCGGGGGAGACGGCAGTCGGCCACTACATCGCTCACCTCGTTAACCTGGAGCTGGAGGATGAGGCCTGGGTGCAGGATTACGAGCAGGTAACGGGCCACGTGCCGGTCTACATCGAGCCTCAGACGGTCAACGCCATGTTGCTGCTGCGCGAAGCCCTCTCGGATCTCGACTTCGGCGGCGAGGACATAGACGTCACGCAAATCGGTCTGGCGCTGGAAAAGGCTACGCTGGAGGGCCCTAACGGCACGCTTTCAATCCGCCAGGAAGACCATCAGATCGTGACACCCGTCGTGGTCTCCCGCATCGACGAGGGCGCGAAGTATGCGGTCGATGAAACCCAATGGGGCTTCGTTCCTGTAAAGGTCGTTTCGGCGGAAGAGGCCATGTACCCGGTTCAGGACTCCTGCCAGATGGATCGACCGGACTGATTCCGCCCATGCCGCCGGGGTGCTGTTCGGCGCCCCGGCCCTTCGGGTTCCCGCCTTGTATCCTGCCGGAATTAACCCGTGCTTGAATTCATCATCATCTCGACGCTGAACGGGGTGACCTACGGCCTGCTGCTCTTCATGGTTTCGGCTGGTCTCACCTTGATCTTCGGCATGATGGGCGTGCTGAACTTCGCCCACGCATCCTTCTACATGCTGGGCGCCTACATCGCCTACAGCATCACCCGGACGATCGATTTCTGGATTGGCCTCCTGGTTGCGCCACTTCTGGTCGGACTGCTGGGGATGCTGGTGGAGCGTTATCTGCTGCGGCGGGTGCACCGCTATGGCCATGCTCACGAGTTGCTGCTCACCTTTGGCCTCGCCTTCATCTTCGAAGAGCTGATCAAGCTCTTCTACGGCGATTTCCCGGTGAACTACTCGATGCCGGCTTACCTGCGTTTTCCCGCCTTCTCCCTGTTCGGGGCGGACTATCCCTTCTATCGCCTTTTCATAGGGCTGGTAGCGATCGGCATGTTCGTCCTGCTCTATATCCTGCTATCGCGCACCCGCGTTGGCCTGGTGGTGCGCGCAGCGGAGCGCCTGCCGAGCATGGCGGAGGCTCTGGGCCACAACGTGCCGCTGGTCTTCATGGGCGTTTTCGGCGTCGGGGCAGCGCTGGCCGGACTGGGCGGCGCCGTCGCCGGAGCCTTCTTCCCCACCAACCCAAACATGGCGCTGGAACTCGGGGTCATCGTCTTCGTGGTGGTGGTGGTAGGCGGCCTCGGCTCCATCGAAGGAAGTCTCGTCGCGTCGCTGATGATCGGCGTTTTCAGCTCCTTCGCGGTAGGGCTGAACTGGTCGCTGGCGCGCTTGCTGGACCTGGTCGGCCTGGGCGACTGGGCGCGCGAGCTGGGCGGGCTGATGACGCTCACGCTCTCCTCCATATCGGGCACCGTGCCCTTCTTGCTGATGCTGATCGTGCTGCTGGTGCGTCCGGCCGGCCTCTTCGGCGAGAGGAACTGAGCCATGGCCCGGGTCTGGCAATTGCTTTTGTTCGTTCTGATCATGGCTGTGCTGATCGGCTTGCCGCCGCTGCTGGGCGCTGGCCTCCAGAACGCCATGACCAACATGCTGATCGCTGCGCTCTTTGCCATGGCCTTCAACCTGCTGATGGGGCAGGGCGGCATGCTTTCCTTCGGTCATGCCGCCTTCTATGGAGTGGGCGCTTTTGCCGTGATGCATCTCATGACGGCAATCGACCGGGGAGGCCTTTCCTTCCCCACGCCTCTTTTGCCCCTGGCCGGCGCTGCAGCAGGATTGCTCGTCGGCCTGGTCACTGGCTGGTTCGCCACCCTGCGCTCGGGCGTTTACTTTGCCCTGGTCACCCTGGCGTTGGCAGAGATGCTGCATTCCCTGGCGCCGCATTGGGAGGGGCTGTTCGGCGGCGAGGCCGGCATTTCCTCCATGCGCATGCCCTGGGGCGGCTTCATCTTCGGCCAGGTGATCGAAATCTATTACCTGACGCTGATTTGGGTCACGCTCTCCATCGGCCTGCTCTACGCCTATACCCGCACGCCTTTCGGGCGCTTGACCCTGGCGCTGCGTGACAATGAGGAGCGGGTGCGCTTCATGGGCTACGACGCTCATGCCACCAAGATGATCGTCTTCGCCGTCTCGGCCACTTTTGCTGGCATCGCCGGCGGCCTCCTGGCCGTTTCCAACGAGCAGGCGAACTATGAGCTCTTCGGTACCCATGTCTCGGCGCAGGTGGTGCTGCACACCTTCGTTGGCGGCTCCACAGTGTTCTTCGGCCCGGCAATTGGGGCGGCGATCTTTACGCTTTTTGCCTACCTGGTCTCCGACGTCTCACGCTCCTGGCTGCTGTACCAGGGCGTGATCTTCGTGCTGGTGATGCTCTATGCTCCGCTTGGCATCGGCGGGGTGGTGATGCTGCACCTGCGCCATTGGGCTTCGATCCCGTGGCAGCGCATGGTAGGGCCCTATGCCGGGGCTACGGCGGCCACCCTCCTGATGGCGATCGGGACGGTGATGGTGGTGGAGTTTCTCGAGGCGCTCTTCTCCCCGCACTACGTTGCCCAGCGTCGTCAGGCCGAGACGAGCTGGCCTGCGTTCGAACGCTTCGGCGCCAGTTGGGAGCCCTTTGGCATCCTCACATGGGGACCACCGCTGCTCTTGCTGATCGTCGGGCTGCTGATCCTTCTGCGGCTACGCCACCGAATCGTCGCGCTCTGGGATGAGGTGCAGGAAACCGCGGAGACAGCAGCGAGGAGCGGCGCATGAGGGAGGACAGGGTGCTGGACCTGCGCGGGATCGCCAAATCTTTCGGCTCCGCGCGCATCCTCGAGGGCGTCGAACTAACGGTGCGTCGGGGCGAGCGTCACGCCATCATCGGGCCTAATGGTGCGGGAAAGTCGACACTCTTCAACCTGATTTCCGGCCAATTCTCGCCGACCAGCGGTTCGATCCTGTTGAATGGGCGGGAAATTGCCGGTCGGCCGCCGCACCAGATCAACCGAATGGGACTGTCGCGGTCCTTCCAGATCACCAACATCTACCACCGGCTTTCGGTCTTCGAGAACCTCAGGCTTGGCGTCATGGCGCGCCACGGCCTGCGCTTCTCGCTGTTCCGACGGGTAGCCGCTCTCCGCGCGGTGAACGAGGAGAGCGAGGCGCTACTCCAGAGAATTCGTCTGGAGGACCGCCGCGACCGGCCAGCCGGCGACCTGACCTATTCCGAGCAGCGCGCTCTGGAGATCGGCATGACGCTGGCCACGGCGCCCGAGGTGATCCTGCTCGATGAGCCGACGGCCGGCATGTCCCAAGAGGAGACACACTACGTCATTGAGCTGATTCGCGAGGTAACCAAGGGCAAGACACTACTGGTGGTGGAGCATGACATGAACGTGGTCTTCAGCCTTTGCGACCGCATTTCGGTGCTGGTGTATGGTGAACTGCTCGCCACCGGGACACCGGAAGAGATCCGCGCCAACCGCGCGGTGCAGGAAGCCTACCTGGGCGAGGAGGTAGCGTGATGCTGCTTCAGATCGCGGGGCTGCACGCTCACTACGGGAAAAGTCACATTCTGCACGGCGTGGGCTTCGCCATACCCGAAGCTGGCATCATCAGCCTGCTGGGGCGCAATGGCTCCGGCCGCTCTACAACTCTGAAAGCAATCATGGGTCTGGTGCCAGCCAGCGCCGGCTCGATCCGCCTCGCCGGTGAGGAGCTGACTGGACAGCGGCCTTACGACATCGCCCGCCGTGGTGTCGGCTACGTGCCCGAGGAACGCCTGATCTTTCCGAACCTCACGGTGCAGGAGAACCTGGAAATGGGCGTGCAGGCAGCCCGTCCGGGTGCCGCCAACTGGGCCATCGCCGACATGTATACCTATTTCCCGCGCCTGATCGAGCGGCGCGACACCAAGGCGGGCCACCTTTCAGGGGGGGAGAAGCAGATGCTGACCATCTGCCGCTCCCTCCTTGGCAATCCGCGTGTCCTGTTGGTCGATGAGCCGACGGAAGGCCTCGCGCCAAAGATCGTCGAGGTGGTGATGGAAGTGCTGCTCGACGTGCAGCGGCGCGGCGTGGCGGTGCTCCTGGTCGAGCAGAAGCTGACCATCGCCTTGAAATGCTCCCAGCGTCTCTTCGTCATGGGCCAGGGCACCATCGTCTTCGCCGGGACCCCCGACGAGTTCCGCGCCAGCCCGGAGGTGCGCCGCGAATGGCTCGAAGTGGCCTGAGTGCAGCGAGGAGCGAGAGGAAGGGACACAAGGGCTCCGTCGATACGACCGCGGCTGCTGCACAAGAAAGAGGCCCGCGCCTTGAACAGGCGCGGGCATGAGGTAGAGGACAGCTCGATCATTACCCCACAGTCTGGGTCGCTGGTGTTCCTGTTGTGGTGCTTGCGTTCTCGTCCTTTACTTCAGGC
>JAJUFM010000180.1 GCA_029265995.1 Rhodospirillaceae bacterium
CCCAAGCACTGCTCTGGCGCAGGTAACGGGCACAAAAACAATCGGCAGGCCGCTAGGGGGGAGAAATCCTAGGGCCTGCCGTTGCAACGAGAGGAGGAGAGTGTAAGCGGTCGCCACGGCGGCGGCGTAGCAGATATACGGGGGGATGGGGGATGGGCATACCCGCCTGCCGCCGCCGGACGACAACCCGCCGGCTTGGAAAGAGAAACACCTGCGCGCTCACTTCCCTTTGTCGCCGGGCTTAAGCCGTAGGCTGCGCCTCGGCCCTGGAGAAAAGGTAGCCTAAGCCCCGGAAAAGGGGTGTGACATTGCTGCGATCAAGCCGAGCGCCCTGTGACACCTTCGGGCGGCGCTTTACAACCATCGCTGGAGGGCTAGACGATTCGCCCATCCGGCTTGCCGTTCTTGCCAGTGTCTGGCAGGTAGCTTGAAAGGGCCCATAAGCAGAGGCGTCGGATCGATGGTGAGTGCACCCCTCAAATCAAAGCTAATTCCCTCGCTGCCAGAGGAACCTCCTCTGCCCCTACGGCCAGAAGTGGAGGCACTTGGGGTTTCCGGGATTCAGCAGGTTTGGGAAATGGGCTTCCAGAAGCCGGACGTGATCGGCCTGTGGGTGGGTGAAGGCGATGTGCCAACGCCTTCCTTCATTTCCGATGCTGCGATCGCTTCGTTGCGCGCCGGCAATACCTACTACACTCACAAGCGAGGCATTCCGCCGCTCCGAGAAGCGCTAGCGCAATACCACGCCCGTCTGCTTGGCATCGCGCCCGACCCTGAAAGGATCTCCGTCACCTCCTCTGGAATGGCGGCCCTCACTTTGATCTTCCAGGCTGTTGTGGCGCAGGGCGATGAAGTCATTCTGGTTTCGCCCATCTGGCCGAATGCTGCGGCCGCGGTTCAGATCGCCGGAGGGCGACCCGTTGAAGTTTCTCTCGATAGTCAAGCCGACGGCAGCTTCGAGTTGGACATCGATAAGCTGACAGCCGCCATCGGCCCGCGCACCCGCGCCCTGTTTATTGCCTCGCCGGGCAACCCCACAGGGTGGATGATGGAGCAGGAGCAGCAGCGCGAGATACTGGCGCTGGCGCGGGAGCGCGGGCTTTGGCTCATCGCGGATGAGGTTTACCACCGCTTCACCTACGACCGCCCCTGGGCCCCCTCCTTTGCCAGCATCGCCGAGCCGGAGGATGCGCTGATCTGCGTGCACTCCTTTTCCAAGGCCTGGGCCATGACGGGCTGGCGGCTTGGTTGGCTGCTGCATCCCCCCTCTATGGGCGAGACCTTTGGCAAGCTGATCGAGTATTCCAGCTCCGGGGCACAACACTTCCTGCAGGATGGCGCCGTAGCGGCCATTCGTGACGGCGAGGCCTTCGTCACCGAGCTTGTAGAGCGCTGCCGAGAGGGTGGCGACATTGTCTTTGACGCCTTGTCGGACTGCCCTCGGGTCCGCATCGCTCGCCCCAAGGCCGCCTTCTACGCCTTCTTCGGCGTGGAGGGTATGACCGACAGTCTCACCTTTGCGAAGCAGCTCGTGCTCGAGGCGGGGGTTGGCCTTGCGCCCGGAGCAGCCTTTGGCGCTGGCGGAGAGGGGTTTTTGCGTCTCTGCTTTGCCTCTTCACCCCAGCGGATCGCGCAAGCCATGGAGCGTTTGCGGCCTGCTCTCCTGTGAAGGTGTCGATCTTGCTCTAGACTGCAACCAGCGAACAGCGCTTCACCTTCCGCCGCGGCTTACAAGAAGTGGAAACTGCCATGACCCGCATTCTGCATCGCGACCCCAAGGGCTCTCTACCTGTCGCAGTCGCTGGCCAGGGTCCCTACGTCATCGACAGCAGTGGCAAGCGCTATCTCGATGCATCTGGCGGCGCTGCCGTCTCCTGCCTGGGACACAGCTACAAGCCCGTTGTGGAAGCCATCAAGGCGCAACTTGACCGCCTGCCCTACGCACACACCGGTTTCTTCACCAACGAACCTTCGGAAGCTCTCGCTGAGCATCTGATCGAGCGGGCGCCTGAGGGCCTATCACGGGTCTATTTTCTTTCCGGCGGTTCGGAAGCCAATGAAACCGCTCTGAAGCTGGCGCGCCAGTATTTCCATGAGCGGGGCGAGTCACAGCGGCGTTGGTTCATTTCCCGGCATCAGAGCTACCACGGCAATACGCTGGGGGCGCTGTCTGCCGGCGGACACCCGGGACGTCGCCGAGTCTACGAGCCGATTTTGCTTCCCGCCAACTACATTTCTCCTTGTTACGCCTATCGCGGCCAGCAGGAGGGCGAGACGGCGGAGGCCTACGGCCTGCGGGTAGCCGACGAGTTGGAAACCAAGATCCAGGAGCTTGGGCCAGAGACCGTCATTGCCTTCATCGCCGAAACCGTCGTAGGCGCCACCTTGGGAGCTGTCGAGGCGGTGCCCGGCTATTTCAAACGGGTCAAGGAGATCTGCGACCGCCACGGAATCCTCCTCATCCTCGACGAAGTCATGAGCGGGATGGGCCGCACTGGCAGTCTCTTCGCCTGCGAACAAGAAGGTATCGCACCGGATATCCTTACCTGTGCCAAGGGCCTGGGCGCTGGCTACCAACCGATTGGCGCCTGCCTCCTCTCTGAGAGGATCTATGACACCATCGTCTCGGGTAGCGGCGCCTTTCAGCACGGCTTCACCTATATCGGCCACGCCACCGCCTGCGCCGGCGCGCTGGCGGTACAACAAGCGATCGATCGCGAGGATCTTCTGACCAATGTCCGTAAGCGCGGCGCCCAACTCAAGGAAGCCTTGCAGCAGCGCTTCGGCCAGCACGCGAACGTCGGCGACATCCGAGGACGAGGTCTTTTCCTGGGGCTGGAGCTGGTTGCCGACCGAGCCAGCAAGCAGCCATTTGATCCTGGATCGAAGCTTTTTGCGCGCATCAAGCGCCACGCCATGGCGCAGGGCTTGATGTGTTATCCTGGAGGGGGAACCGCAGATGGCTTCGCCGGCGATCATGTTCTCCTGGCACCGCCCTACATCATCGATGAGGACCACGTCGGCGAGATCGTAGACAAGCTGGCAAGCGCCATGGACACAGCTTTAGCCGAAGTCACCTCCTCATGAACAAGAACGGCTGGCAACCGCTGTTTGTGGCTGTGGCACCGAACGGGGCGCGCAAGACAAAAGAGCATCATCCTGCTCTGCCGATAACGCCTGAGGAGTTGGCTTCCACCGCAGAAAGTTGTCAGGCGGCAGGGGCCTGCATGATCCATCTTCACGTACGCGACGATGACGGCGCTCATAGCCTTGATCCGGGTCGTTATCGAGAGGCGATGGCGGCCATTCGTGACGCTTGTGGCGAAGAGATGGTCATACAGGTCACCACTGAGGCGGTGGGGCGCTACAGCCCACCCGAGCAGATGGCCTGTATCCGCGATCTGGTACCGGAAGCCGCCAGCTTCGCGATTCGGGAGCTGGTTCCCGATGCCGAGGCAGAAGTTGAGGCGAGACGCTTTTTCTTTTGGGCGCAGGAGGCCGGCATTCAGCCGCAGTTCATTCTCTATTCTGCCGAGGATGTGGCCCGTTTTGAGGATCTCGTGTCGCGCGGAGTCTTGC
>JAJUFM010000103.1 GCA_029265995.1 Rhodospirillaceae bacterium
CCTCCTGAAACCGCAGGGGCTGTCCGGCCGGTTTGCCCTGAAGTTCGTCGTCGCGCATCACCAGATGGCCGCGGATCAGGGTCATGATCGGCCAGCCGGTAACGGTCATGCCTTCGAAGGGCGACCAGCCGCACTTGGAAGCGAGCCACTTGCCGGTGATCTCGCGCTTCGCCTTGAGGTCGACGATCGTGATGTCGGCGTCGTAGCCGAGGGCCAGGCGGCCCTTGCCGACGAGGCCGAAGATCCGCTGCGGCCCATGGGCAGTCAGGTCCACCAGGCGCTCGAGGGTGAGGCGGCCGGCGGCCACGTGGTCGAGCATCAGGGGCAGCAGAGTCTGCACGCCGGGCATGCCCGAGGGGGTGCGCGGGTAGTCGCCCTGCTTTTCCTCCCGGGTGTGCGGCGCATGGTCGGAGCCGAGAACGTCGAAAAGCCCCTGGCGTACGCCTTCCCAAAGGGCCTCCTTGTGCGCAGCATCCCGTACGGGCGGGTTCATCTGCGCCAAAGTGCCCAGGCGGCGATAGCACTCGGGGCCTTCAAGGGTTAGGTGCTGCGGCGTGACTTCGCAGGTGGCGATATCCTTGGCGCCGGCCAGCAGCGGCAGTTCGTCGGCCGTGGAGACGTGCAGCACGTGCACTCTGCGCTTCGCCTCGCGCGCCAGGCGCAACAGGCGCTCCGTCGCCAGCCGTGCCGCCTCGGCATCACGCCAGACCGGATGCTGCTCCGGGGGCGCCCCCTTCTCCACCAGGGCGAAACGCTCCCGCAGCCGGGCCTCGTCCTCGGCGTGGACGGCCACCCGCCGGCGGCCGCGGCGCAGCACCTGGGCCAGCAGTTCCTCGTCATCCACCAGAAGGCTGCCGGTGGATGAGCCCATGAAGACCTTGACGCCGGCGCACCCGGGCAGCAGCTCCAGCTCTGCCAACTCCTCCAGGTTCTCTTCCGCCGCTCCCATGTAAAAGGCGTGGTCGACCCAGGCGCGGCCGGCGGCCCGTTCCAGCTTGCCCGCCAGGTCATCTGCGCTGAGAGTGGAGGGGCTGGTATTGGGCATCTCGAAGATGGCGGTGACCCCACCCAGGGCCGCGGCGCGGGTGCCGCTCTCCAGATCCTCCTTGTGCTCCAGGCCGGGTTCGCGGAAATGGACCTGGCTGTCGATCACCCCGGGCAGCAGGGTCAGGCCCTGGCAGTCGATCATCTCCGCCGCGCTGGCGCGCGCCAGATCTCCGATGGCGGCAATGCGCCCGTCACTGATCCCCACGCCCGCTTCCTGGCGCCCGTTCGGGGTCATCAGCGTGCCGCCGCGCAGCAGGAGATCAAAGCTGTCCGTCATGTCCGCCTCCGCTCTTCCATCTGGTTAGGTATGCACCCCTCCGGCACCTGCCGTCGAGGGGTGGAGCGCGGACAGGCCGCTACGGCTCAAACGAATTTGCGAAAAAAGCGCGTCAGATCGAACAGCTCGTCCAGGCGCTCATAGCGCTCCCGGGTTTGCGGCCAGCGCTTCTCCTGCACCGCGGCGATCATGGCCTCGAGCAGCATCATGGTCGAAACGTTTGAGTCCCAGGCAGAGGGAATCTCGACCCAGCAGTTGAAGGTATGATCGGCCAGCACGGAGACCGGCGACCCCCATTGATCGGTTACCAGGATGAGGCACACGCCGCGCTCGATGGCCAGCTCGGCCAGGCGCAGCAGGTTGTTCTCATAACGCCGGATGTCGAACATCAGCAGCGTTTCCCCCGCCTCCATGTCCAGCACATAGTGCGGCCAGGTGCCGGAGGAGGAGGTCATGTGAGTCACGCCCGGACGGACCGGCTGAAGGTGCGTAAAGGCGTAGTCGGCCAGCGCATGCGTGATCCGGCCTCCGACGATGTAGAGGGGCTGGCTCACGGTCGCCAGCTTGCTGACGGCGGCGTCGAAACTTTCCGTGTCGATGTTCGCGAAGGTCTGGCTGAGGTTGCTGGTCACCGCCTGGGTGAAGCGGTTGAGCAAATGGGTTTCCGGCGCCTCTGACGCCCAGTTGTTGCGCCGCCGCGTCGGCCCCGATCCCTTGGCCTCCAACTCGTCCAGCAAGGTCTTGTGAAACTGTGGATAGCCCTTGAACCCCAGCTTCTGAACCATGCGCGCGACCGTCGGGGCTGAAACCCCGGCATTCTCGGCCGCGGCGGTGATGGAGACCAGCCCGCTGGCAGGATAATTCTTCAGCAAGGCGCTCGCGAACTTGCGCTCCGATTGGGTCAAAGAAGCATAATGCTGACGAATAAGATCCCGCACCGTTGCCTTGGATGACGTCACCGAAAGCTCCCCTGCAAATTCTAGCCCCGGCAATTGCCTCACCTGGGGTGAAGAAATATTGACACGCCGGCTCGAACATGAAAGCATCTTTTCACTTACGGGGGTGAGAAAGATAATCCTAAGGGGGACGTTGTGGATTTGGCAGAAGCTGCGCCATCCGAGAGCGTAGAGATCTGCAATCGAACAGGAAGCGGCCCCCTGCTGCTTCTCTGTGAGCATGCCTCGCACGAAATTCCGGAAAGATACAAAGGCCTCGGTCTCGACCCCGCCCATGCGCTCAGTCATGCCGCCTGGGATCCCGGGGCGCGCGCGGTCGCCCTGAAGCTTTCGCACGCGCTCAACTCGCCTCTGGTGGCCAGCCGCGTGTCGCGCCTTGTTTACGATTGCAACCGACCGCCGCACTCGCGCGGCGCCATGCCCGAGCGTTCCGAGGTCGTCGAGGTGCCGGGCAATCGCGACCTCACGCCCGACCAGCGCGAAGAACGCATCGCCAGCGTCTACCGGCCTTTCTGTGATGCCGTTTCCCGAGTACTCGCAGAGCGCAAAGCGCGGGGGTTAAGCACCCTGTTGGTGACGGTCCACAGCTTCACGCCGGTGTTTCACGGCAAGCCGCGCGAGGTAGAGCTCGGCATCCTGCACGACAGCGACAGCCGCCTGGCCGACATCATCCTGGCCCAGGCCGACAGGCTGCCGCATCGCAATATCCAGCGAAATGCCCCCTACACCCCCGAGGATGAGGTTACCCATTCCTTGAAGCTGCATGGCATCGAAAACGGCCTGCTCAACGTAATGATCGAGATGCGAAACGACCTGCTGCGTACCCCGGAAGAGGAGGCGGCAATGGCAGAGGAGCTCCTGCAGCTCATCCGCCCGGCGCTCGCCGCGCTGCAGCCTGACACCCTGCCGCCGGGAGGCAACCATGCCTAAGGCGATCCTCGCCTACATTCGCGCCATCGACAGGATGAACCGCTTCATCGGCCACATCGCGGTCTACATGTTCTTTGTCCTGGTCGGCGTGCTGCTCTGGTCCACGGCTTCGAAGGTACTTCTAACGCCTTCGCTGTGGACCCTGGAAATGGCCCAGTTCCTGATGGTCGCCTATTTCGTCCTGGGCGGCCCCTATTCCATTCAGATGGGGTCCAACGTCCGAATGGACCTCTTCTATGCAGGCTGGTCGCTGCGAACCAAGGCCTGGATCGACGCGATCACCGTCATTTTCCTGCTCTTTTATCTCGGCGTGCTGCTTTACGGCGCCTTGGCTTCCACAGCCTATTCCCTTGGTTATTTCGGCAGCGAGCCGCTGCAGTTCCTGCAAGATCTCGTCTGGACCTTCCTGAGCGATGGCGCCACGGCGGCGAGCGAGAAGCTCGGCTATCTGGAGCGTAGCTCCTCTGCCTGGCGACCGCACCTCTGGCCCATCAAGGTCGTCCTCTGTTTTGGACTTTTTTTAATGGTTCTTCAGGTGCTTGCTGAATTCTTTCGCGATGTCGCCCGCCTGCGGGGGGTCGAAGTCTGATGTCCTATGAGATGATCGCCCTGCTCATGTTCAGCACGATGTTGCTGATGCTGATGACCGGGCAGCGCATGTTCGGCGTGATCGGGTTCGTCGCCTCGGCAGCCGCGATGCTGCTGTGGGGCACCGGCGGCGTGGAAATACCCTTTTCATCGATGATGAAGTTGATGAAATGGTACCCGCTGCTGACGCTCCCGATGTTCATCTTCATGGGCTACATCCTGTCGGAGAGCCGGATCGCCGACGACCTCTACAAGATGTTCCATGTCTGGATGGGCCCAGTGAAGGGGGGCCTGGCGATTGGCACGATCGGCCTGATGGTGCTGATTTCGGCGATGAACGGTCTGTCGGTGGCCGGCATGGCCATCGGCGCCACCATCGCGCTGCCCGAACTGCTGCGGCGCGGCTATGACAAGATCATGGTCACTGGCGTGATCCAGGCAGGCTCGAGCCTCGGGATCCTTGTCCCCCCTTCGGTGGTGCTGGTGCTCTACGCAATGATCGCGCGCCAGCCGGTCGGCCAGCTGTGGCTGGCGGGGGTGCTGCCCGGCCTGATGATGGCGACGCTGTTCGTGATGTACATCTACGTCCGCTGCCGCCTTCAGCCCAGCCTGGGCCCAACCCTGGCTCCCGAAGAGCGAGACATACCCTTCAGTGAGAAGATGCGGTTGCTGCGCGCGGGCGTTCTGCCACTGGTCATCTTCGCCGTAATGATGGTGCCCTTCGTCATCGGCTGGACCTCGCTTGTGGAGAGTTCGGCGGTCGGCGCGCTTGCGGCCTTTCTCGCGGCCGTACTGCGGGGGCGCATGACCTGGCAGGTGCTTCAGACGTCGCTGCACAAGACGCTCGGGATTTCCTGCATGTTCATGTGGATCATCCTGGCCGCCCTCGCCTTCGGCGCCGTTTTCGACGGCCTGGGAGCGGTCAAGGCGATCGACAATCTCTTCACCCAGCAGCTGGGGCTGTCGCCCTGGATGATCCTGATCCTGATGCAGCTCAGCTTCATCGTGATGGGGACTTTCCTGGACGACACCGCGATGCTCGTGATCGTGGCGCCGCTCTATGTGCCCCTGGTCGATTTTCTCGGTTTCAACCTGATCTGGTATGGCATCCTCTATACCATCACCACCCAGATCGCCTATATGACGCCGCCCTTTGGCTACAATCTCTTCCTGATGCGCGCCATGGCACCACCAGAGGTCACCATGGTCGATATTTATAGGTCTATCATCCCGTTCGTCTTCGTGATGATTCTGGCGCTGGCCATCGTGATGATCTTTCCAGAGATCGCCCTGTGGCTGCCGGACTACGTCTACGGAAAATAACCGCAAGGGCCCGAGGGGCTCATAATCGAGCAAGGAGGAAAGAGTTATGACAACACGTCGGAAGTTCCTGACGACAGCCGCGGCCGGAGCCGCCGCCGTCCCGCTGGCTGCCCCAGCCATCGCGCAGTCCACGATCACCTGGCGCATGCAGACCTACGCCGGCAGTGCCCTGGCCGCGCATGTGGCCAAGCCCGCGATCGACATGTTCAACAAGATCGCCGGCGACCGCATGCAGATCGAGCTTTACAGCGCCGATCAGCTGGTGCCGACCGGCGAGCTGTTCCGCGCCCTGCAGCGTGGCACCATCGATGCAGTGCAGTCCGACGATGATTCCATGGCATCCCCGACGGAAGTCACGGTCTTTGGTGGCTACTTTCCGCTCACCCTGCGCTACAGCCTGGACGTGCCGGTCCTCTTCAACCAGTACGGCCTGAAGGAGATCTGGGAAGAGGAATACGCCAAGGTCGGCGTCAAGCACGTCAGCGCCGGCTCCTGGGATCCCTGCCACTTCGCCACCAAGGAGCCGATCCACAGCCTGGCGGACCTGGAAGGCAAGCGCATCTTCACCTTCCCGACCGCCGGTCGCTTCCTGACGCAGTTCGGCGTGGTTCCGGTCAACCTCCCCTGGGAAGACATCGAGGTCGCCTTGCAGACGGGCGAGCTCGACGGCGTGGCCTGGTCCGGCATCACCGAAGACTACACAGTCGGTTGGGCCGACGTGACCAACTACTTCCTCACGAACAACATTTCCGGCGCCTGGATTGGCCACTTCTTCGCCAACATGGAGAAGTGGAACGACCTGCCGGAAGACCTGCAGACCCTGTTCGAGGTCTGCTGTGACCAGTCGCACTATTATCGCCAGTGGTGGTACTGGGGCGGTGAAGCCGACCTCCGCGTTAACGGCGACAAGCTGGAACTCACCTCCATCCCCGACGCCGAGTGGGCACAGGTGGAAGAGGCCGCCGAGAAGTTCTGGGACGAAATTGCGTCTGAGTCCGAGACCAAGGCGCGGGTCGTCGAGATCTTCAAGCGGTATAACGCGGACATGCGCAAGGCGGGCCGCCCCTATCGCTACGACTCCGCCTGATAGGCGAGATCCGGCCTAGCGCCGGACAGAGGTTCTCGAAGCAAGGCCCCGATCCAGGTCGGGGCCTTGCATCGCACCATGGATTGGAAACGCGCCATAGATACGCCGCAAGCGGCGGCACAAGACACAAGGGCCTAGTAGATGACCAGCGCGCTGACGTTTGAAGCACTCAAGGATCAGGTGCTTCGTGGTGAGACGGATACCGTTCTGGCTTGCTTCGTGGACATGCAGGGACGGCTGATGGGCAAGCGCTTCCACGCTCGCCACTTCGTCGATGGCGCCTGGAACGAGACCCACTGCTGCAACTACCTGTTGGCCACCGATCTGGAGATGGAGACTCCCGGCGGCTTCGCCAGCGCGTCCTGGCAAACCGGTTACGGCGACTACATCATGAAGCCGGACCTCTCCACCCTGCGCCCCGCGCCCTGGCTCGAGGGCACGGTGCTGGTGCTGTGCGACGTGCTGGATCATCACGGCCATCCCGTGCCGCACTCCCCCCGCGCCATCCTCAAGCGCCAGGTGGAGCGGCTCAAGGACATGGGCTTCGACACCGCGGTTGCGACCGAACTGGAATTCTATCTGTTCGAGAAGGATTTCGAGACGCTTCGCAAGGAGGACTTCCGCGATCTGGCCCCGATCAGCGGCTACAACGAGGACTATCATATCTTCCAGACCACGAAGGAAGAGCACATCCTGCGTCCGCTGCGCAATCACCTCTATGCGGCTGGAATCCCGGTGGAAGGCACCAAGGGAGAGGCTGGCCCCGGCCAGGGTGAGCTGAACATCCGCTATGCTTCGGCACTGCTAACGGCGGACTACCACACCCTTGCCAAGCACGCGATCAAGGAAGTGGCCTGGCAACAGAATGCGTCCGTGAGCTTCCTGGCCAAGTGGCATCCCGCCTACTCAGGCAGTTCCAGCCACGTGCACCAGTCGCTCCTGAAGGATGGCAAACCCGCTTTCTTCGATGAAAGCGACCCACTCGGCATGTCCAGCTTGATGAAGCACTATCTGGCCGGATTGCTGACCTACGCTCCCGACTACACCTATTTTCTCGCGCCCTATGTGAACAGCTACAAGCGTTTCGCCAAGGGTACCTTCGCCCCGACGCGCACCATCTGGTCGGTGGACAATCGCACCGCGGGCTTCCGCCTTTGTGCGGCCGGCACCAATGCGGTAAGGATCGAGTGTCGCATCGGTGGATCGGACCTGAACCCCTACCTGGCGATCGCCGCGCAGCTTGCCGCCGGCATCAAGGGGATCGCAGAGGGGCTGGAACTGCCTCCGCCGGCTGAAGGCGACACCTACGAGGGCGACAGCGGCTTCATTCCCCGCAATCTACGGGATGCGCGCACGGCCCTCCTGGAATCGAGCATGCTGCGCGCCGCCATGGGAGACGATGTCGTCGAACACTACGCTCGCGCGGCGGAGGTGGAGATGGAGGACTTCGACCGGGTGATCACCGGCTACGAGCTGGCCCGCGGCTTCGAACGCGCCTAAATCCACATCCCGCCGCAAGACCGTCGAGTTTGACCGGGCGGTCGCGCTCGGCCTGCCCGTCTATGACTCGGTTAAAGCAGTTTGCCGCAACAGGTACGCGAAGCGAACCGGATAGGGGACGTGCCTGCTCCAACCCTTTGAGTTAGAGCGATCCCTTCGCCATAAGAGGACAGCATGACAACTACTCTCACCTGTATTTCGCCTATCGACGGATCGGTCGTCGCTGAACGGCCGGCCCTCTCCCGCGACGCGGCGACGCAGGCCGCGGCCCGCGCCCGCGCGGCACAGGCTGCCTGGGCCGCCCGCCCACTGCAGGAGCGGATCGACCTGGTTATGGCGGGCGTCGAGGCCGTTGGCGCGATGAACAATGAAATCGTGCCGGAGCTCGCCCGCATGATGGGCCGTCCGGTCCGCTATGGCGGCGAGTTCGGCGGTTTTCATGAGCGGGCCAGCCACATGGCCCAGATCGCTCGCGAAGCGCTGGCCGATATTGTCGTAGGCGAGGATGCCACCTTCAAACGCTATATCCGGCGCGTGCCGCACGGGGTCGTGCTGGTAGTGGCGCCCTGGAATTACCCCTACATGACGGCGATCAACACAGTGGCGCCAGCCCTGATTGCCGGCAACACGGTCCTGCTCAAGCATGCCACCCAGACCTTGCTGGTCGGTGAGCGCATGGCCCGCGCCTTCCATTCGGCGGGCGTCCCCCAGGAGGTGTTCCAGAACGTCTTCCTGGATCACGACACCACCTCGGCGCTGATCTCCGAGCGGGCGTTCAACTTTGTGAACTTCACCGGCTCTGTTGGCGGCGGCCGTGCCATGGAACGCGCGGCAGCCGGCACCTTCACCGGAATCGGGCTCGAGCTGGGCGGCAAGGACCCTGGCTATGTAATGGAAGATGCGGACCTGGAAGCGGCGGTCGCGACGCTGATCGATGGGGCCATGTACAATTCCGGCCAGTGCTGCTGTGGTATCGAGCGGATCTACGTGCACGAGCGGCTGTACGACGCCTTCGTCGAGCAGGCCGTGGCCATTGCCGAAGCCTACAAGCTTGGCAACCCGCTGGACGCGGAGACCGACATTGGGCCAATGGCGCATGTGCGCTTTGCCCAGGAGGTGCGCGCACAGATCGATGAGGCGGTGGCAGCGGGCGCGAAGGCGCTTGTAACCAAGAAGCCCGAAGACGATGGCGCCGCCTATGTCAGCCCGCAAATCCTGACCAACGTTACCCACGACATGCGGGTAATGCGCGACGAGAGCTTCGGCCCGGTAGTGGGCATCATGAAGGTCTCCAGCGACGAGGAAGCGATCCGCCTGATGAACGACAGCCCCTTCGGCCTGACCGCCAGCCTTTGGACGGCGGATCTCGAGCGCGCCCAGCGCGTGGGGGATCAGGTTGAAACCGGCACCATCTTCATGAACCGCGCCGACTATCTGGATCCTGGCCTCTGCTGGACCGGCTGCAAGGACACCGGACGCGGCGGCGGGTTGTCAGTGATCGGCTATCACAACCTCACACGTCCGAAATCCTACCATCTGAAGAAGATCACGAAATGAGTTTGACAGCGAACTGGTCCTATCCCACCGCCATCCGCTTTGGCGCCGGCCGCATCCGTGAGCTGCCTGAGGCTTGCCGGCAGCTGGGCATCAGCAAGCCGCTTCTCGTGACCGAGCGGGGCCTAGCGGCCCTGCCGATTACCACCGGTGCGCTCGATATCCTCGAGCAGGCAGGCTTGGGCCGCGGTCTCTTCGCAGAAGTCGACCCAAACCCCCACGAGCAGAACCTCGCCTCCGGTGTCGAGGCCTACAAGGCCGGCGGGCATGACGGCGTGATCGCCTTCGGGGGTGGCTCCGGCCTCGACCTCGGCAAGATGGTCGCCTTCATGGCCGGCCAGACTCGGCCGGTCTGGGACTTCGAGGACATCGGCGACTGGTGGACCCGGGCAAATGCCGACGCCATCGCCCCCATCATCGCCGTTCCGACCACCGCCGGAACAGGTTCCGAAGTGGGTCGCGCCAGCGTCATCACCAATTCGCAGACCCACCAGAAGAAGATCATCTTCCATCCGAAGGTTTTGCCCTCGGTGGTGATCTGCGATCCGGAACTGACCGTCAGCATGCCGAAGGCAATCACCGCGGGCACCGGCGTCGATGCCTTCGCCCACTGCGTGGAGGCCTACTCCAGCCCGCACTATCACCCGATGAGCCAGGGCATTGCCCTGGAAGGAATGCGCCTGGTGAAGGAGTACCTGCCGCGTGCCTACGCCGACGGCAACGACATCGAGGCGCGCGCCCACATGATGAGCGCAGCGATGATGGGCGCAACCGCATTCCAGAAGGGGCTCGGCGCAATCCACGCCATGAGCCATCCGGTCGGCGCGATCTTCAATACCCATCACGGCACTACCAACGCCATCTGCATGCCAGCGGTGCTGGCCTTCAACGCCGACGCCATCCGCGACCGCTTCGACAAGGCGGCAGCCTATCTTGGCATCGAAGGCGGCTTCGACGGTTTCCGGAGCTTCGTGCAGGAGTTCAACGACCAGCTGGGCATCCCGCGCCGGCTCTCCGATGTCGGTGTCACCGAGGATCGGATCGACGAGCTCGCGGCGATGGCGATTACCGACCCAAGCTGCGGCGGCAACCCGGTCGAGCTCACAGTGGATAACCTCAAGGAGCTCTTCAGGGCCTGCATCTAAGGAACCGACCTGACCGCAGGCGGCGGAGGGCGCGCCCCCTGCCGCTTGCGGCCATCCGGCGGATGGCCCACCTTCTGACTGAAACAGATCGCACGTGCCTGCATCCCGTAACCAAGGGAGCGGCAGGCACAACTCTGCTTCAAGTTCTTGAAGGAGACCGGAATGAGTTCACTCTTTGCCGTGCCGGCGCCCGAACGCGGCCTCTTGCGCCTCAGCGGGCCAGATGTGCGCAGCTTTCTGCAGGGCATCGTCTCCAACGACGTGGAAAAGGCGTCGCCGCAGCGCGCCATCTGGTCGGCCTTCCTGACGCCGCAGGGCAAATACCTACATGACTTCTTCATCGTGGAGCACGAAGACGGGCTGCTGCTGGAAATGGCCGCAGAGCGGCGCGCAGATCTCGCCCGCCGGCTGCGCCCCTACAAGCTGCGCGCCAAAGTTGAGATCGAACCCGATTTCCCCGCGCTTCAGGTAGTTCTCGGGTGGGGAGAAGGCGCGGCTGAGGCAGTGGGACTGTCGCCCGAGGCTGGCGCGGCCGCGCCCTTTTCCGGAGGTATCGCCTATGTAGACCCCCGCCTCCCGGAAGCAGGCGTGCGCTTTCTGCTACCTGCCGCGACGGCGGAGGCAAGCCTGCGGGAGGCCGGCTTCGAAATCGGAGAGCGGGAGCACCACGAGGCGCTGCGCATCAAGCTCGGGCTGCCGGATGGGGCACGCGACATGGAGGTGGAGAAGGCTATCCTCCTGGAGAACGGCTTTGACGAACTCGGCGGCGTCGACTGGCAGAAAGGCTGCTATCTCGGTCAGGAACTGACGGCCCGAACCAAGTACCGCGGCCTGGTGAA
>JAJUFM010000152.1 GCA_029265995.1 Rhodospirillaceae bacterium
GAACTTTTACATGAGCTTCCACGCGGTCGTTCCAGCCCCCTGGACCATCCTGAAGGGGGTTCGCAAGCTGCCGCCGGCGACCACCTTGATGATCGAGCCGGACGGGCGAGAGGATCAGCAAACCTATTGGGAGCTTTCTTTTGGAGGCCATGCAGGCGACGAGAAGCTGAGCGCCGGCGACTGGCAGGATCTGGTCCTCGACAGCCTGCGGGCTGCGGTGAAGCGGCGCCTGATTGCCGATACGCCGGTCGGCGTGCTCCTCTCCGGCGGCGTGGACTCCTCCCTCGTCGTCGGCCTGCTGGCGGAAGCGGGGCAGCAGAACCTGCAGACCTTCTCCGTCGGTTTTGAAACCGTTGGTACGGAGGCCGGTGACGAGTTCAAGTATTCCGACATCATCGCGAACCACTACGGCACCGAGCATCACAAGATCTTTGTGGACAGTCGCGAGCGTCTGCTACCGAACCTTCCCGACTGTATCTCCGCGATGTCAGAGCCCATGGTCAGCCATGACGCCATCGGGTTCTTCCTGCTCGCGCAGGAGGTGTCCCAGCATGTTCGCGTCGTGCAGTCGGGTCAGGGGGCCGACGAAATCTTCGGCGGCTACCACTGGTATCCGCCGCTCCTGTCCACAAACGACGCTGTGGCGGATTATGCGCGCGTCTTCTTCGACCGCGACTTCGACGACTACAAGGCGGCGATCGCTCCTGACCTGGTGCAGGAAGATTACGCGCGACAGTTCGTCGAGCAGCATTTCGCGCAAGCACGTGCGGAGCGCCCGGTTGACAAGGCCTTGCACATCGACACCACTGTCATGCTCGTAGATGACCCGGTAAAGCGGGTCGACAATATGACCATGGCCTGGGGTCTGGAGGCCCGCGTGCCTTTCCTGGACCACGAACTGGTGGAACTCGCCGCGCGCATTCCCGCCGAGCACAAAGTCTGCGAGGGCGGCAAGCACGTCCTGAAGGAGGCGTCGCGCAAAGTCATTCCGAACGAGGTCATTGACCGGCCGAAAGGCTATTTCCCGGTACCGGCGCTGAAGTATCTGCAGGGGGATACACTGGAATATGTCCGCGCGGTGCTCGACAGCTCGAAGGCCCGGAACCGGGGCATCTTCCGCGACGATTACGTAGCAAAGCTCCTGGACTCCCCGGAGAGCAACATCACGCCGCTGGGCGGCTCGAAGCTGTGGCAAGTCGCCCTGCTGGAGTCCTGGCTGCAAACCCACGCGCTGTGAAGATAAAGATGCCTGAAAAGGATGATGACGAGGTCATGCTGCCCAGAAGCGAAACTGTTGCCCGCTATCAGCAGCCCCCTACGCAAAGCGACGTGATCCTGGATTGCGGGTGGGGCCGCCTGCTCTTTGCTCAAACCTTTGCCGACGGCGAAATCCTGCTGGACGAACTCCTGCAGGAGCGGCAGGGGCGCAGAGACATCGCCTTCTATGTGGACGATCCTCACGTGCTGCTGTCGCGCCGGCCGCAACAGGTGTTCCTCGACCCCTCTCACACCTACCGCCTCGATCTCGATGGCGAGTTGCCCCAGGAGCAGGAGGCCCCCTTCGTCATCCGGGCTCTGGAGTCCGCCGGGGACGCGGTCGCCATCAATCGCTGCTACGCCCAGCGCCACATGGTGGAGGTGGATTCAGAATTCCTGCTCTCTCGTCGTGGCGATGAACGCTATCTGCACTTGGTCGCCTGCGATCGGAGCAGTGGCGATGTGCTCGGCACCGTCACAGGATTGGATCATGTGGCGGTTTTCGGCGATCCCGAAGGCGGCTCCAGCCTCTGGTGCCTGGCTGTCGACAGCCAAGCCCCCTATCCCGGCATCGGCGTCGCCCTGGTACTGGAGTTGGCTCGCCGTCTGAAGGCCCGTGGGCGGTCCTTCGTCGACCTCTCCGTGCTGTACGACAACAGCGAGGCGCTCGCGCTCTATGACAAGCTGGGCTTTTACCCGGTGCAGCGCTTTGCCCTGAAAACCCGCAACTCCATCAATGAGAAGCTCTACATCGGGTCCCCGCCGGAGGAAGACCTCAATCCCTACGCGCGCATCATTGTCGATGAGGCGCGCCGACGCGGCATCGGCGTGGATGTACTGGATGCAGAGGGGGGCTTTTTCCGCCTTGCCCACGGCGGCCGCTCAATCACCTGCCGCGAGTCTCTTTCGGAACTGACCACAGCGGTAGCGATGAGCCGCTGCGACGACAAGGCCGCCACCCACCGTCTGCTGGAATCCGAGGGGCTGCGGGTGCCGGCGCAACGGCGGGCAGGCAGTGCGGAAGAGAACGCCGCCTTCCTGCACCGCCATAAGCGGCTGGTGGTCAAGCCGCTGCGAGGCGAGCAGGGTCAAGGTGTGGCCGTGGATCTGCGCACGCCGGAAGAAGTAGAGGCCGCCATCGCCACGGCTCGCAACTACTGTGAGACTGTGCTGCTCGAAGAGTTCGTTGAAGGCGAGGATCTTCGCATCATCGTGATCGGCTTCAAGGTGGTCGCGGCAGCTGTTCGCCGCCCGGCCGAGGTGATCGGAACCGGTCGGCACAGCGTTGAGGCACTGATCGAAAAGCAGAGCCGGCGTCGTCAGGCGGCGACGCAGGGCGAAAGCCGTATCCCCATGGATGAGGAGACGAAGCGCGCCGTCTTGGCCGCAGGCTATGACATGGACAGCATTCTTCCCGAAGGCGAAGTCCTGGTGGTGCGCAAGGCAGCCAATCTTCACACCGGCGGGACGATCCACGATGTGACGGATCGGCTTCATCCGCGGCTGGTAGACGCGGCGGTTCGCGCGGCACGCGCCATCGACATTCCGGTGGTAGGCCTCGATTTCCTGGTCCCTTCCCCGACCGAAGCAGACTACGTGATCATCGAGGCGAATGAGCGCCCCGGACTGGCGAATCACGAGCCGGCCCCCACTGCTCAGCGATTCGTGGACTTGCTGTTCCCTCATCTGGCAAGCTAGGAGGCATGGACCAGCACCTTAAGCCCTACGGCTTCAGCCGCGATCTACCGCAGGCGCTGCCGATCGACATGGATTACCTGCAGCAGACCATGCTAGCTCTGCTGCAGATTCCCAGCCCCACCGGATATACCGACCAAGCCGTCCACTGGACCTGTGGTGAGCTGGAGCGCCTTGGCGTCGAGTACGAGCTCACCCGCCGCGGCGCGATCCGCGGCAATATCGCCGGGGAGCGACGGGCGCCGGATCGGGCGATCGTGGCGCATCTGGACACCATCGGCGCCATGGTGGTGGGCCTGAAGGAAAACGGCCGCCTGGCCGTCTCCCAGATCGGCACCTGGTCAAGCCGCTTCGCCGAGGGCTCTCGAGTAACGGTCTTTACCGATCAGGGGGCGCGCAGCGGAACGATCCTGCCGCTTCTGGCCTCAGGCCACGCTTTCGATGCGGCGGTGGACAGCCAGCCAGTCAGCTGGGAACAGCTGGAACTGCGCCTGGACGAGCAGGTCTACTCCCGCAG
Source organism: Rhodospirillaceae bacterium (assembly GCA_029265995.1). Taxonomy (GTDB): domain Bacteria; phylum Pseudomonadota; class Alphaproteobacteria; order Kiloniellales; family DSM-21159; genus Aquibaculum. The sequence continues at coordinate 3,470 of JAJUFM010000152.1, forward strand.
TGATCTTGAGATGCTTGGCATCTCGGTGGGAGACTTCGTGGCTGTCGATCCCAATCCTCGCATCACCCCGGCCGGCTTCATCGACTCCCGGCACCTGGACGACAAGGCGGGGGTGGCCTGCCTGCTGGCCGCGATCAAGGCGATCAAGAAGGCCGGCGTGAACCTGCCGGTCGATTGCCACCCCCTCTTCACCATTTCGGAGGAAGTAGGGGTCGGCGCCTCGGCGGTGCTGCACCAGGAAGTCGCGGAGATGGTGGCTATCGACACCGCGCCCCAGGCTCCGGGGCAGGAATCGATCGAAACGCGCGTAACCATCGGCATGCGGGACTCCTCGGGCCCCTTCGACTGGCACCTGACACGCAAACTGATTGCCCTCGCGCAGGTGAATTCCATTCCGCACGTGCGCGACGTCTTCCGCTACTACCGCTGTGACGCGGCCGCGGCGCTCGAAGCGGGCAACGACATTCGCACCGGCATCGTCTGCTTTGGCACTGATTCGACCCACGGCTACGAGCGCACACACCTGCATTCCCTGGAGGGCGTGGCGCGCCTCCTGACCTCCTACATGCAGGCGCCGCCGGTTTCGCCCAGCGACAACCGCATGCTGGCGCAGCGCGAAGACTTCAAGAACCAACCCATGGAAGAGGCGGGCGAGCACCCGGATCCCGGTCCCGAAGGGGCGGTGGCGCAGACCCAGCGACAGGACAGCTGGCGCTACAGCGGCCGGGATTGACGTCACTTTCCACGTCGTCCTGAACACCCCTCTCGCGTCGTCCTGAACGAAGTGAAGGATCTGGAGCCGTTGGAGCTCGCGGGTCGAGGTCCTTCGCTGGCGCTCAGGATGACGGGGTGTCAGTGGGTCGCCGGGTTGCGGAGGTGGTAGCGCCCGTCCGCCGGGCCTTTGAAGTAGCGCGGCACATCAGGGTGCGAGATCGGCTGGCCGCTTTCATCCGGCAATAGGTTTTGCTCGGAAACGTAGGCGACATAGGTCGTCTCGTCGTTCTCGGCATAGAGGTGGTAGAAGGGCTGGTCCTTGGAGGGGCGAAGCTCTTCCGGGATCGACAGCCACCACTCCTCCGTATTGGCAAAAACTGGATCGACGTCAAAAACCACGCCGCGAAAGGGGTAGACGCGGTGGCGGACGATCTGGCCGATGGCGTATTTGGCGGTCCGAATGCTCATCGATAGCCCCCTCCGCGCAGGCACATCAGGCCGGCTGCTCGATCGCAAGGTGCGATCGCCTGACGCAACATCACGCTAGCCATCCTCCTCCATTACCCATACCTGCCACTCGCCGATCGCACGCAGTGCAAGCCTGTACTGCCCTGGGGGCTGGGGATCTGAGCGGCCATCACCGGCGCCGATCTGATTGCCGATGATGCCGATCAGCTCTCCGGCCATGGTATGAAGCTCAGCCGTAAATATACTGCCCGCGCTATTCCAGCGAAGATGCCAAGGCCGCTCCACCACAAAGGTATCGCTGTCGAAATCGTCCTCGCCCGCCAGCTCAATGATTACGCCCTCCGGCACGACGGGGTCGCTCTCGCGCTCCGCGGCGGCGTCGTAACATTGCAGGCGTTCGGTCGGATCCTGAATCATGCTACAGGCGGCTACCTTCGCCGCCAGACGTTCCATTGCCTCCCGCTCTTGCGCCACCGCTTCGCCACCCGTGGCAAAACCGAGCGCAACGGCAAGGCCGAGGGCGCTTATCCCCCACTGCCAGAGCCGCATCTTCTCACCCTTCTCTCGTCTTCAGGTCGCAGTCTACAACATCCTTGAGGATAGATGCCTTCTTTTACATCGCCAAAAGCGCGGCGACACTACCCCCGGGGATCAGCCGAGGAAAGGCTGAAGGCGGCGCTGGCCGCTGTGGCTTCCGGCCACTTTTGTTCGCTTGACAGGAGGCACCCCCTATTCTTATAGGAGGGCCTCCTCGAAGGAGGCACCCTATGGCGGGGTAGCTCAGCTGGTTAGAGCAGCGGAATCATAATCCGCGTGTCGGGGGTTCAAGTCCCTCCCCCGCTACCATCAAAGAAGTCCGTTAAGTCAACCACTTAACGGACTTTATCTTTTTTTGGACCAGGCCTTGGCGACAGCGGAAGAGGGCCAGAGTTCATAACTGCCACGCGCCTTCGACAGGTCAGGAACAAGCGCGCCCGCCCGGCGGTTCTGCTCTTACAGCAGAGGAGCGGCGCATGCTGGCAGCAGACTATCGGGGGCCCTTCCGCATTCGGGCCACGCAAAAGGCGATGCCGTCAATAGAGCATCCGCGCGACGCCATCCTTCGGGTGACGCGCGCCTGCATCTGCGGCTCGGA
>JAJUFM010000069.1 GCA_029265995.1 Rhodospirillaceae bacterium
ATGATCGCCATGATGCTGATCTCGGATCCGGCGCTGCTGATCGCCGACGAGCCCACGTCGGCCCTCGATGTCACCGTGCGGCGCGAGATCCTGGCCATCATGGATCGCCTGGTCAGCGACCGCGGCACGGGGCTGATCCTGATCAGCCATGATCTCAACCTGGTCGCCGGTTTCTGCGACCGTGTGCTGATCCTCTACGCTGGGCGCGTAGTTGAGGAGATTGAGGCAAGCCGCTTGCAGGAGTGCCGCCATCCCTATAGCCGCGGCCTGCTGGCTTCGCTTCCGCTGCTTGAGCGGCCGCGCGAGCAACTGGCGACGCTGCAACGGGATCCAGCTTGGCTGGAAGGCCCTGTCTACCGCTTCGGCCAAGAGGTGCGCGAGTGATCGAGGTCGAAAGGCTCCACGTCCATTTCGGCCAGGGCGCCGATGCCGTGCACGCCGTCAACGACGTCAGCTTCCATGTTCGGGAGGGTGAAAGCTTCGGCCTGGTCGGCGAGTCTGGGAGCGGCAAGTCGACGGTGCTGCGGGTTCTCTGCGCGCTGCAACGGGAATGGGATGGGCAAGTCACCATCGCTGGCGCGCCTTTGCCCAAACGCCCAGCCCGCCACTTCTTTCGGCGACTGCAAATGGTGTTTCAGGACCCCTACGGCTCGCTGCACCCTCGCTTTACCATCGATGCAACCCTGAGCGAGCCCCTCGCGGTCCATCGCATCGGCGACCGCCGAGACCGGATCGAGAGGGTGCTGGAAGCCGTCGGCCTCGACCCCGCCTTCCGCTTTCGCTTTCCGCACCAGCTTTCCGGAGGTCAGCGGCAGCGGGTCGCGATTGCCCGCGCCCTGATCCTCGAGCCACAAGTATTGCTGCTGGATGAGCCGACCTCCGCGCTGGACGTTTCCGTACAGGCCGAGATCCTGAACCTGCTGGCGCGCCTGCGCGAGGAACGCGGCCTTACCTACTTGCTGGTCAGCCACGACCTCGCAGTGATCTCGCACCTCTGTGGCCGTGTCGGCGTGATGCAGGCCGGGCGCTTGGTGGAGCAGCTGCCGGTGGAGCGTCTGCGCCGAGGCGAGGCCGACACGAGCTATACCCGCGAGCTAATCGAAGCGAGCCGCGGCCCGATGCAATAGCAAGAGAGGTATAGCTCGAAATTCTGTTGCGCCATGCCCATCTCTCTGGCGCGCAACTCGGTCAGGATCCGCCGCAAGAGGACGAGGACGCTTTTCGGAGGGGGAATGGTCGTCTTGTGGCACGCTGGTATCGACAGCTGCGCTTAGAGTATCGAGGTTTAACCCACTACAAATTCCGTTACCCGTAGTCGGCTGCAGCAACTGCGCCGGCCACGCAAGAATGCCGGAGAGGACCCGTTCATGTTCGATAGATTGCCCCCAAGCACCATAGGCGACGCCGTGATCGCTAGCGCCATTGCCGAGGAACTCGACCGGCAGAAGACCCAGATCGAGCTTATTGCTTCGGAGAACATCGTTTCGTCCGATGTACTTGCAGCGCAGGGGTCGGTGCTGACCAACAAGTACGCGGAAGGCTATCCGGGCCGACGCTATTACGGCGGCTGTGAGTTCGTAGACAAGATAGAAGAAGTAGCGCTCGAGCGACTGAAGCAGCTATTCGGCGCCGCTTTCGCCAATGTGCAGCCCCACTCCGGCGCCCAGGCCAATCAGGCTGTCCTGCTTGCCCTCCTGCAGCCGGGCGACCGCATCATGGGCCTTTCCCTGGCCCATGGCGGACATCTCACCCACGGGTCGCCGGTGACCATGTCCGGCAAGTGGTTCGATGTCGTCTCCTACGAGGTCGACCCGGATACGCATCTGATCGACATGGAGAAGGTGCGCGCAAAGGCCCTGGAAACCCGGCCGAAGCTGATTATCGCCGGTGCCTCTGCCTACCCGCGGGAGATGGACTTCGCCGGTTTCCGCGCCATCGCGGACGAAGTTGGCGCCTGGCTGATGGTGGACATGGCCCACTACGCAGGCCTGATTGCGGGCGGTTACTATCCCAACCCGGTACCCCATGCGCACGTGACGACTTCCACAACGCACAAGACGCTGCGGGGACCGCGCGGTGGCGTGATCCTCACCAACGACGCCGACATTGCCAAGAAGATCAACAGCGCCGTCTTTCCCGGCAACCAGGGCGGGCCGCTGATGCACGTCATTGCCGCCAAGGCCGTGGCCTTCGGCGAGGCCCTCAAGCCCGAGTTCAAGGAGTATGCCCGGCAGGTTGTCGTCAACGCGCAGGCCCTTGCCCGGGTGCTGCAGGAGGGCGGCCTGGGCATCATTTCCGGCGGCACTGACAGCCATCTCATTCTGGTCGACCTGCGCCCCAAGGGCGTGACCGGCAAGGCCGCCGAAATCGCCCTGGAGCGCGCGGGCCTGACTTGCAACAAGAACTCCATCCCGAACGATCCGGAGAAGCCCTTCGTCACCTCCGGCATCCGTCTGGGCACCCCTGCCGGAACGACGCGCGGCTTCGGCAAGGCCGAGTTCGAGAAGATCGGCCACCTGATCCTGCGTGTCCTGGATGCCCTGTCCAAAAATCCGGAAGGTGATACCGCTGTCGAAGCGGAGGTCCGCAAGGAAGTCCGCGCCCTCTGCGACGCCTTCCCGATCTACGGCGGGTAAATCAGAGGGCGTCCCGGCGCCTCAAATCAGGGCGCGTTCGATCAGAGTCCGCTTGCGGCCAGATCGAACGCGCCCTTTGTCTTCCTGATCAGCCAGCAGCCGGCAGCGCCCGCTGCAATACCCGGGCCACGTGCTCCGCCTGGCGGCCGGCACCGTCGGCGATCTGGTGGCGGCAGGAGGTGCCGTCGGCGACGATGAGGGCATCGCTTCCCGCTTCCCGCACGGCAGGTAGCAGCGCCGCCTCCCCCATGGCGCGCGACACCTCGAGCGTCTCGGCCTGATAGCCGAAAGAGCCGGCCATGCCGCAGCAGGAGCTTTCCACCGTCTGCACCTCGAGGTCGGGCACCAGCCCCAGAATCCGCTCGACCGGCTTGAAGGCGGCGAAGGCCTTCTGATGGCAATGGCCGTGCAGCAGCGCCCGGCGCTGCGGCAGGGGCTGTAGCGGCAATTCCAGCCAGCCCTCGTCGAGGCCCAGCGCCAGGTACTCCTCGAAGAGCAGCGCCTTGCGGGAGAGTTGGTCCCACTCGGCGCCCGGCTGCAGGGCCGGTGCCTCGTCGCGGAAGGTAAGCAGGCAGGAAGGCTCGAGCCCGACAATTGGAATGTCCCGCTCAAGGAAGGGCCGCAGTGCCTCCATGACCCGGCTCTGCTCCGCCCGTGCCTGCTCCACCAGGCCGGCAGCCAGATAGGTGCGCCCGCAACAAAGCGGCCGTGAACCCGTGACCGGCCGGGGCAGGTGAACGCGGCAGCCGGTGGCAACCAGCACCTCACAGGCAGCCCGCAGGTTTTCCGGCTCGAACCAGCGATTGAAGCTGTCGGCCAGCAGCACGACCTCACGCCCCTCCCCCGCGCCCAGGCTGCTCACGCTCGGCAGGAAGGGACGAGAGGACCAGCGGGGCAGTGGACGTTCGGCCGCCAAACCCAGGAGCTTCTCGCTGAGCCAGGCCCCGCCGGGCAGGTTGTCGCGCAGGTTGCCCAGCCAAGGCGCCTTTCCGATCCAGGGGGCATAGCGCGGCAGGTGGGCGATGAGGCGTTCGCGCAGCGGCACGCCCTTCTTCTTGGTGCGCTGATGCAGCACCTCGATCTTCATCCGGGCCATGTCGACGCCGGTCGGGCACTCGCGCTTGCAGCCCTTGCAGGAGACGCAGAGCTTGAGGGTGTCCAGCATCTCGTCCGAGGTGAGGGCATCCGCTCCGAGTTGACCGGAAAGGGCCAGGCGCAGGGAGTTGGCGCGCCCGCGCACCAGGTGCTGCTCGTCCCGCGTCACCCGGTAGGAGGGACACATGACCCCGGCATCGAACTTCCGGCAGGCACCGTTGTTGTTGCACATCTCGACGGCACCGGCGAAACCGCCCCAGGCCGACCAATCGAGCGCCGTGTCGAGGGAGCGCGTTTCATAATCGGGGCCGTAGCGGAAGAGCCTGCGGTCATCCATGGCCGGCGGGTCGACGATCTTGCCGGGATTGAAGAGCCCCTCGGGATCGAAGCGGCTCTTCACCTCGCCGAAGGCGGAAACCAGCCGCTCCCCGAACATCTCGCGGTGCGCCTCGGAGCGCACCAGGCCGTCGCCATGCTCGCCGGAGTGGCTGCCCTCGTACTCCCGCACGAGTTCGAAAGCCTCCTCCGCGATGGCCCGCATCTTCCGCGCTCCCTCCTCCTCCTTCATGTTGAGGATGGGCCGGACATGGAGGCAGCCGACGGAGGCATGGGCGTACCAGGTGCCGTTGGTGCCGTGCTTGCGGAAGACCTCGGTCAGGCGGCGCGTGTATTCGGGAAGATCCTCCAGACGCACTGCGCAGTCCTCGACGAAGGAGACCGGTTTGCCGTCGCCCTTCATCGACATCATGATGTTGAGCCCCTGCTTGCGCACCTCCCAGATCGCCGACTGGAAGGCGGGCTCCACGGCCTTCACTACCCCGTCGGGATGCCCCAGATCGCCCATCAGCTCGACCAGCCGCTCGAGGCGGCGCAGGTTCTCGGCCTGATCCTCCTCCGCGAATTCCACCAGCAGCAGGGCATCGGGATCGCCGCGTACGAAGTCGCCCACGACGTCCCGGAAGGCGGCGATGTCGCGGGAAAGCTCGATCATGGTGCGATCGACCAGTTCCACCGCGGTGGGGCCCAGCTTGACGATGTGCTGCGGCGCCTCCATGGCCTGATAGAAAGTCGGGAAGTGGCAGACCCCCAGCACCTTGTTGCGGGGCAGCGGCGCCAGCCTGAGTTCGATCTCGCTGAAGTAGGCCAGCGTGCCTTCCGACCCCACCAGCAGGTGTGCCAGGTTGGGCGGGTCGCCAGGCCGGCGCTCGGTTTCGCCTGACAGCCGCTCCCCGGCCGGCAGCAGCGCATCGAGGTTGTAGCCACCGACCCGGCGCATTAGCTTCGGGAAGCGCCGCTCGATTTCTTCCGCTTCCCGCTGCCCCAGAGCCAGGAGATCCTTGAAGAGATCCCCTGCCGCAGAAGGCTCGTTGCGCCAGGTTTCGTCGCGCGCCAGCTCGCCGAAATCGACGGCGTTGCCATCGGCCAGGACGGCCCGCAGCGCCTCCACGTTGTCCCGCATGGTGCCGTAGCGCAGGGAGCGTGACCCGCAGGAGTTGTTGCCGGTCATGCCCCCGATTGTCGCCCGGCTGGCGGTGGAGACGTCGACCGGAAACCAGAGTCCATGGGGCCGTAGCTGGCGGTTCAGATGATCGAGCACGATGCCCGGCTGCACCACGGCGCGCCGCCGCTCAACGTCCAGAGAGATCACCTTGCGCAGGTGCTTCGAAAGATCGAGGACCAGTGCCTCGCCGACCGTCTGGCCGCACTGGGAGGTGCCGCCGCCACGCGGCAGCACGGGCACGCCCTCCTCCCGGGCGATCTGCAAGACCTTCTCCACGTCCGCCTGATGACGCGGGACCACCACCCCTAACGGCTTGATCTGGTAGATCGAAGCATCTGTCGCGTAGCGGCCGCGACTGAAGGCGTCGAAGAGCACATCGCCTTCCACCTCCGCGCGCAGGCGGCGGGCGAGGGACGAGGTGTCTGCTAAGCTGCTTGATGTAGGGCTGGTCTGGTCGAGCGGCATCGGGAACTCCTTTGCCGAGACCATAAGTCAGCTACCCGCCGCGCTGAAGTCGCTATTCAGCGGAACGAAGAAAAAGAGGCTATTCAACCACCGCGCGCGAAACGGGTAAGATCTCGGAAAAAGGCAAATTGAAAGGCATAACCAAAGCGCTTAGGTTATGGATTAGGACGAAATTGCCGACGATTCATCGCTTCGATGGCTGGCGTGTTGTCATTTACCACAACGATTTATCTGCCTGCGCATGTCCACGTCATCGGGGCGGATGGCGAGGCGGTGTTCTTCTTGAACTGCCCGGAAGGCCCGCCCGAGCTGCGGGAGAGCTACAGCTTAAGCATTTCTCAAGTTAATCGGATCCAGAGGGAGTTGGCAGCCATACTGCCGAGCCTCTGCGCCGCATGGGGCAAGATGCATGGCCATTACTGAGCACGAACTAGAAAAAGCCCGAGCCCGCATGCAGGCGCATCGAAGGGCCGGTTACGCAGTTTCCGCTCGCTATGATCAAGGCGGTGAGCGGCTCATCATCGGCCTGGATAGTGGCGTCGAGATCGCGGTCCCGATCGCGCTGCTCGAAGGGCTGGACGATGCTTCCCCTACCAACCTGGCAGAGATCGAAATCAGTCCCGCAGGTCTGGGGCTGCACTGGCCGCGCCTGGACGCGGATGTTCATGTGCCCTCCTTGTTGCAGGGTATCTTCGGCTCGAATAGCTGGATGGCACGCCAGCTCGGCGCATCGGGCGGCAAGGCGCGCAGCCCTGCCAAAACCTCTGCTTCACGAGAGAACGGCAAGAAGGGCGGTCGCCCGCGCCAAACCGCGAAGGCTTAAGCATCCCCACCCGGCTAACCTGAGCGCAAGCTAAGCGCTGTGCTCAGCCACCAACCTTGTGAGCCCTCGCGGAAAGGGGCATTCAATAGGAAATGATCATTGAGCAGGGGTAGATTCATGGCCTTTCACAGCGGACGCCACTTCCTCCAGATTCCCGGCCCCACCAACGTTCCGGACCGAGTCCTGCGCGCCATCGACCATCCTACCATCGATCACCGGGGACCAGAGTTCGGGGAACTGGGACGTGAGGTGCTGGAAGGGCTGAAGCCGCTGTTCGGCACCACCCAGCCCGTGATCATCTATCCAGGCTCGGGGACCGGCGCCTGGGAAGCAGCTCTGGTCAACACCCTCTCACCGGGCGACCGGGTGCTGATGTTCGAGACAGGTCAGTTCGCGGCCCTTTGGCGTCGGCTGGCGGAACGCCTGGGGCTGGAAGTGGACTATGTGGAGGGCGACTGGCGCCATGGTGTCGATGCGGCCCTGCTCGAAGCGCGCCTTGCCGAAGATCGCGGCCACAACATCAAGGCCGTTTGCGCCGTTCACAATGAGACCTCGACGGGCGTTACCAGTGACATTGGCGCACTGCGCAAGGCCATGGATGCCGCCGACCACCCGGCGCTGCTGCTGGTGGACAGCATCTCCTCCCTGGGCTCCACCGAGTATTGTCACGACGAATGGGGTGTGGACGTCACCGTGGCCGGTTCCCAGAAGGGCATGATGTTGCCGCCCGGCCTGTCCTTCAACGCGATCAGCCAGAAGGCGCTGGCTGCTTCAGAGTCGGCCCGACTTCCCCGTTCCTACTGGCGCTGGGAAGACATGCTGGACGCCAACAAGGACGGCTACTTCCCCACCACCCCGGCAACCAATCTGCTCTACGGCCTGCGCGAGGCGCTGCGGATGATGCAGGAGGAGGGATTGGCCAACGTCTATGCCCGCCATGCGCGGCACGCGGAAGCTACTCGCCGTGCCACCCAGGCTTGGGGCCTTGAGGTGCTTTGCCGCAATCCGGCCGAACACTCCAACAGCGTCACGGCCGTGCTGATGCCCGAAGGCCGTTCAGCTGACGCACTGCGCAAGCTGATCCTGGAGCGCTTCGACATGTCGCTGGGGGCCGGTCTCGGCAAACTGACAGACAAGATCTTCCGCATCGGCCACCTGGGACATTTCAACGACCTGATGCTCGCGGGCACACTCGCAGGGGTCGAGATGGGCCTGCGCCTGGCGGACGTACCGCATCAGCGAGATGGAGTGCGCGCCGCCCTGGAGTACCTCGCCGAAACCTCTGGCGAAGGCTGACCACTTCTGCAGCCGGCCAGCGTCAGGCCGGCTGCAAACCCATGGCGCGCTCGCGCACCGGCAGGTGGATAAGGGCGCTGAAGGCACCGACCCCGACGCCGATCCACCACACCAGCGTGTAGTTGCCGTAAAGGTCGTGGAGAACGCCGCCCAGCCAGATGCCCAGGAAGCCGCCGAGCTGGTGGCTGAAGAACACGATGCCGTAGAGCGTGCCCATGTACCGCAAGCCGTAGATGTGGGCGATCAGGCCCGACGTCAGCGGCACGGTCGCAAGCCAGAGGCTGCCCATCAGCAGCGAGAAGATGAGCACGCTTTCGGGCGTGATGGGCGAGAGGATGAAGGCTGAGGCCACAGTGGTCCTGCCAAGATAGATCCCCGCCAGAAGGTACTTCTTGGGGTAGCGGTTGCCGGCCCAGCCTGCGGCGAGCGTCCCCAGGATGTTGGCTAGCCCGATCACCGATATGGCCACCGCGCCCAGCGCTGAGGTGGAGGAGATGCCGAGCGTATCGAGCATGCTGCCGGATAGGATCGGCCCGCACATCTCGGTTACGAAGGCCGGGAAGTGGGCCGTAATGAAGGCGAGCTGGTAGCCACAGGAAAAGAAGCCGAGGAAGATGAAGGCAAAGCTCGGATCGCGCAGGGCCCGCGAGAGGATCTCGCCCATCCCCTCTTCCCTGACAAGGCTCGCTTGAGCCTTTGCCGGCGCAGGCGAGCGCATGAAGGGTAGGAAGACCAGCATCGCCAGGATGGCAGCCGCAAAGACCAGGAAGACCGACTGCCACGTCAGAAAGCCGAGCATCCATTCCGCCAGAGGCGCGCCGAAGACCTGCCCGGCCGACCCGGCTGCCGTGGCGATCGCCAGCGACATTGACCGATGTTCCGGAGCACTGGCGCGGCCGACAACAGCAAGAATGACGCCGAAGCCGGTGCCCGCAACCCCGAAACCGACCAGCACCTCGTAGATCTGGTGTTCAATTGGCGAGACCGCCGCAGACGAGAGGACCAGGCCGAGCGCATAGGTCAGGGCGCCGAGAACGATCGCCTTGCGGTCGCCCACCTTCTCGGCCATTGCGGCGAAGATCGGCTGACCAATGCCCCAGGCGAGGTTCTGGATGGCGATCGCCAGCGAGAACTCCGAGCGCGGCCAATTAAATTCCTCCGCAATGGGAATCTGAAACACCCCAAAGCTGGCGCGCACCGCAAAACTGACCAGGATGATCGCGCATCCCGCGAGAAGGACCGGCGTAATCAGTCCTGTCGGCCGCTGCTCCATCGTTACTCCAGGTTCTGAAATTCGCAGTCTTCAGCATCGCACGCCTGAGCAAAAGCCAAGCGCGCGTTATTCTCATGGCACAACCAAGAAAAGCTCATGCTTTGGCCGTGCGGCCGTGAGACATCAGGCTGTTGAACTCTCCGTCGCGGCCACGAAGGAGACCAGTTCCACCCCCTCCTCCACCTGTTCCCCCTCGCGAAAGTGGATCGCAGCAACGCGTCCGTCCGCGGGTGCCGGCAGCGAATGCTCCATCTTCATGGCTTCCAGGACCAGTAAGGTTTCGCCCCGGGTCACCTCCTGGCCCTCGACCACCTTCACCTGAACCAGCCGCCCCGGCATGGGTGCAATCACTTTCGCCGAAGCGCCTTCGCCCCGATCCACCTGAGCCTGAGGGTCAAGGAGAAGTAGCCGATGCGCCTTCCCCTCCCAAAGCAGCGTCAGGTCCGCACCACGCCACACAGGCCGTAGGTTGATGCGTCGCCCTGCCAGCTCCACCAGCAGCCGCCCGTCATCAACAGCCATCACGCTTGCAGGAAGCCGCGCTCCTTCCGCCTCGATTTCAAGCCCCCCAGGCAGGTAGCGGACGGTAACCGCAAAGGTGTCGTCATCCAGCTGGAAATGGAGGTCACGATGGGTATCGGCGTTGAGGCGCCAACCATCGCAGCCCCACCAGGGCGACGAGGGGTCAGGGGAGGCTTTGGCGCTAGCTGCGGTCTCGGCGCGCCGACGTTCCACTTCTGCCAGGGCAGCGAGCGCCAGAAGGTCCTGCCTTTCCACCGCCGGCGGCGCGAGAAGTTCGTGGGCATGGCGCTGGATGAAGCCGGTGTCCACCTGCGCCGCTGCGAAGGCCGGGTGAGCAGCAATAGCCTGCAAAAGTGGGAGATTGGTTGCGACGCCGGCGACTTCCGTCTGATGCAGCGCCGCTCTAAGCCGCCGCAGTGCTGACTCGCGGTCTTCGCCCCAGACGATCAGCTTTGCGATCATCGGGTCATAGTAGGGACTGATGTCGTCGCCACTGCGCACACCGCTATCGATTCGCAAACCTGGCGTTTCCTGCGGGAACAGCAGGTGGTGGAGCCGCCCCGTAGCAGGCAAGAAGTCGCGCGCCGGGTTCTCGGCATAAAGCCGGACCTCAAAGGCGTGCCCCCGGGCGCGAATTTCCTTCTGATCGACCGGCAGCCTTTCGCCTGCGGCCACCCGCAGCTGCCACTCCACCAGATCAAAGCCGGTGATCACCTCGGTTACCGGATGCTCGACCTGCAGGCGGGTATTCATCTCCATGAAGTAGAAGGCATCATCCTCGAAGATGAATTCCACCGTCCCGGCGCCCACGTAGCCGATCGCCCGCGCGGCCGTTACTGCCGCTTCGCCCATGGCGTCCCTTATCTTGGGATCGAGTGCCGGCGCTGGCGCTTCCTCCACCACTTTCTGATGGCGGCGCTGCAGGGAGCAGTCTCGCTCGAAAAGGTGCACAACATTGCCCGCCCTGTCGGCGAAAACCTGAACTTCCACGTGCCGGGGCCGCGTAAGATATTTCTCGATCAGCACCCGTTCGTCCCCGAATGCGCCGGCGGCTTCGCGTTGCGCTCCCTCCAACGCCGCGCCGAAGTCTTCAGGCCGCTCCACCACGCGCATCCCCTTGCCACCACCGCCGGCAGAAGCCTTGATCAGTACGGGAAAGCCGATAGCCGCGGCCTCTTCCGCCAGGCGCTCCGCATCCTGATCCGCGTCGTGATAGCCCGGCACCAGCGGCACGCTCGCGCGCGCCATGATCGCCTTGGCCTCGCTCTTGGAGCCCATGGCGCGAATTGCGTCCGCCGGTGGACCGACAAACACCAAGTCGGCCGCGGCACAGGCTTCGGCAAAGGCTGCGTTCTCGGACAAGAAGCCATAGCCGGGATGCACCGCTTCGGCCCCGGACGACTTGGCGACATCGATCAGCCGCTCGATCCTAAGGTAGCTCTCTGCGGCCGAAGCTGGGCCGATGTGCCACGCCTCATCCGCTTGGGTAACATGCAGGGCCTCAGCATCAGCGTCGGAGTAGACAGCGACGGTCTTGATGCCCAGCCGGCGGGCGCTGGCTATGATACGGCACGCGATCTCGCCGCGATTGGCGATCAGAAGTTTGCTGAACACAAGTCGCCATAGCTCCTGTTTGAGACGCAGCCACGACCTTACGGAATCGCGCCGGTCCGCGTAAGGTCTCATAATCCTGCCGCAGGCAAAGAACCCGAGTGTCAGATGCCCCAACTATCCTCCATGGTGAACCCGCGTAGCGAGGCTTTCCAAAGCAATCGTCAAGCCATGACGGCCCTGCTGGACGACCTTCGCGCGAAGGTCAGCGAGATCAAGCAGGGCGGCGGCGAGCGAGCGCGCAAGCGGCATCTGGATCGCGGCAAGCTGCTTCCACGGGAACGAGTGCGTCAGCTTCTTGACCCCGGCGCGCCCTTTCTGGAGTTCTCGCAGCTCGCAGCCTGGGGGATGTACGAGGATAGCATCGCCTCGGCCGGCATCATCACTGGCATCGGGCGCGTCTCCGGGCGGGAATGTGTAATTGTCGCGAACGACGCCACGGTGAAGGGCGGCACCTACTATCCCGTGACGGTGAAAAAGCATTTGCGGGCACAGGAAATCGCCGAGCAGAACCACCTCCCCTGCATCTACCTTGTCGATTCAGGCGGCGCGAACCTGCCCAACCAGGATGAAGTCTTTCCGGACCGCGATCACTTCGGCCGCATCTTCTTCAACCAGGCGAATATGTCCGCCAAGGGGATCCCGCAGATCGCCGTGGTAATGGGCTCCTGCACGGCTGGGGGAGCCTATGTCCCGGCCATGTCCGACGAATCCATCATTGTGCGTAATCAGGGCACGATCTTCCTCGGTGGACCGCCGCTGGTGAAGGCAGCGACCGGCGAAGTGGTCACGGCGGAGGAACTGGGCGGCGCCGAGGTGCATAGCCGCACCTCCGGCGTGACCGATCACATGGCGGAAGACGATGGGCATGCGCTTGCCATCGCCCGCCGCATCGTCGCCAACCTGAACCGCCCGAAGCGGCCCTGGCTCGAGCTACGGGAGCCGCGCGAGCCAACACTAGATCCTGAAGAGCTGCTGGGTGCGGTGCCGGTGGATCTCCGCAAGCCTTATGATGTGCGCGAAGTCATCGGGCGCTTGGTGGACGGCAGCGAGTTCGACGAGTTCAAGGCACTCTACGGCACCAGCCTGGTCTGTGGCTTCGCCCATATCTGGGGCTATCCGGTGGGCATCGTCGCCAACAATGGAATTCTCTTCAGCGAGTCAGCCCTGAAGGGAGCGCACTTCATCGAGCTCTGCGCCCAACGAAGCATTCCTCTCGTTTTCCTGCAGAACATCTCTGGCTTCATGGTCGGACGCAAGTACGAGGCGGGTGGGATAGCCCGCGACGGCGCCAAGCTGGTCACCGCGGTGGCAACGGCAGCGGTGCCGAAGTTTACCGTCGTCATCGGCGGCAGCTTCGGCGCTGGAAACTACGGCATGTGTGGACGCGCCTATTCCCCGCGGTTTCTCTGGATGTGGCCAAACGCACGGATCTCGGTCATGGGTGGGGAGCAGGCGGCGAGCGTGCTCGCGACCGTGCGGCGCGACAACATCGAGGCACGAGGCGAGACCTGGTCGGCGGAAGAGGAAGAAGCGTTCAAGGCGCCGATCCGGGCGCAGTACGAGGAACAGGGGCATCCCTACTACGCCAGCGCGCGGCTCTGGGACGATGGCATCATCGATCCACGGGATACCCGCATGTGCCTTGGTCTCGGCCTCTCGGCGGCGCTGAACGCACCGCTAGAGCCAACCCGCTTCGGCTTGTTCCGGATGTAAAGTCCGCATGCAACTAGCATAGGGGAAATGCGATGACGATCGATGATAGCAACGCGCCCTTGTTTCGAGAGAGCCATGACGGCCGCGGCATAGCCCGGATCACCCTGAACCGGCCTCAACTGCACAACGCCTTCAACGACCGCCTCATCACCGATCTGACCGCAGTACTACGCGGAATTCATGGGGACGAGACAGTGCGCGCCCTGGTGCTGACCGCGGAGGGAAAGTCATTCTCTGCCGGCGCCGACCTCAACTGGATGCGGGAGATGGCGACCTACACACCCCAGGAAAATCTGCGGGATGCCGAACAGCTTGCGGAGCTCATGCACGCCCTGGACACCCTCTGCAAGCCGACCATCGCTTTGGTGCAGGGGCCTGCCTATGGCGGCGGCGTCGGTCTCGTCAGCTGTTGCGACATCGCGATTGCGGCCTCCACCGCCAGCTTTGCCTTGAGTGAGGTGCGGCTGGGGCTGATCCCCGCAGTGATCTCGCCCTACGTGGTGACGGCGATGGGAATAAGGGCCGCCCGCCGCTACTTCCTGACCGGCGAGCGCTTTTCCGCGGAAACGGCCTTGCATCATGGATTGGTGCACGAGGTAGTGGCGCCGGAAGATCTGGAAGCGGCGGGCAAAAGAATGATCGAGGCGGTGCTGGCCGGGGGACCCAAAGCCCAGGAGCAGGCAAAGCTGCTGATTGCCGACGTGGGCGGAGAGGTCTGCGACGAACGCCTGCGGGCCCGCACCGCCGGGCGAATTGCCGAACTACGGGCCTCTCAAGAAGGTCGCGAAGGCGTCAACGCCTTTCTCGAAAAGCGCAAACCTCGGTGGCGCGGAGAAGCCTGAACCGCCGCCCATAAGCCTTTGATTTGCGAAAGATATGCAAGATGGAGCTTGGGGTGGCTGATGGGATTCGAACCCACGGCCTCCAGGACCACAACCTGGCGCTCTAACCAACTGAGCTACAGCCACCACTGATGACGCGCCGAGGCGCTTGCTGGCGCACCATGTACTCTCCGGCCTTCCCGGGGTCAAGTATGGCTATTCGTTTGGCGGCGCTGACGCGCCCTCTTCCCGCCGCTTCTTCTTGTTTTTGGGAAAGCGGCGCTTGGTGCAGAGCCAGTCGCTCGGACGCTGCCGAATCCACTCGGCAAAGCGCTCGTTAAGCTGTTCCGTCATGTCTCGCGCCCTTTCCTGAGCGGGCGCAGTCGGGTCCCGGGGCACGATTGGTGCTTCGACAGTTACGCGAAAGCGCGCGGGCCCAAGGCGCTCCGTTCGCACAGGCACCAACGGGATCTTCCCCATCTGCGCGAGACGGGCCGGAACGGTTGAGGTCATGGCGGGCACGCCGAAGAAGGGGATCGGTTCTCCCTCGTCGCTTCGCAGGTCCACCAGCATCCCCAGGCTCTGGCCCTCCCGCGCCGCGTGGATCAACTCGCGCACGCCGCCGCGCTTGCCGATGTAGGAAATCCCCTCCCTGCTCCTTAGCCACTGCAGCAAAGTGTCGGTGAAGGGGTTCCCTTGGGCTGTGTAGATCACCGCAACCCGCCCCCCAAGTTCAGCCAGCAGGCGCGGCAGCAGCTCCCAATTCGCAAGATGCGCGGTGGCAAAGACGAAGGCTTCCCCCTGCTGCAGGCGATCGATCAGCTCTTCTGCGCCCGGCGCCAGCCTCAGCTCCACTGCTGGGGGCTTGCGCGAAAGATCACTGATCCGCTTCAGATGGGGCATTTCCGCCAGAACCGCGCCGAGAGTTTCCCAGCATCCCTGCTCCAGCTGCGCCAGCCTCTGCCTATCCACCTCCGGCAGGGCAATGCGAAGGTTATCCCGCACATGCCGGCTCTTCGACAACCGTGGGCCGACACGACCGACGATTGCCGCCCCCGCCCGAGACGCCGCCTGCTCCGGCAGGAGCGCAGCCACGCCCAGAAAAAGCAGCAGAGCGACGGCTTCCACGCCCTGCAACAGCAGGCGGAGCGGCGCGAATCGTCGCGCCATCCGCTGCACTTCCTTGCCAAAAACCTCACCCGCCACGGTTAGCTGCTCATGCTTCGTCAATCCTTGTTACAGTCTGCTGCGTCGCAAACCCGCGGAAGCTATGGAGCAGATGGGCCGCGAGCAAGCGCTTGCAACGCTTTTGCGGCTTTCCGCGGATTTGGCTCGCTTGCCGCCCGGATAGGGCCTCACTAGGTTGCATTGTGCGGCTGCGAATATCCGCACCGCGTTTTCAGCCTGAGTAAGATGAGGTAGATCCGTGAGGCCAGCAATCGGTCCCTGGGCCGGACGCAAGTACTTTTTGGACAAGATGACGTTGCGTGATTTGGTTGTCGCCTATTTCACGTACTACGGCATCCTTGTCTATCTGCTGCTGGCGGCCGTGGGCATCACCTTGGCCGTGACGCTGGCAGAGGGATGGGCTCGGCCGGCGTTGGCTGCTGCGGTCGTCGTGCTGCTCTATCCGGCGGTTTGGTATGCGCTGCATCGTTGGGTCCTCCATGGGCAGTGGCTGTACCGCATTCCCTGGACTGCCGCAGTCTGGAAGCGCATCCACTATGATCATCATCAGGACCCTCACGATCTTTCGGTGCTCTTTGGCGCGCTCTACACCACCCTGCCGACGATCGCCATTGTCACCATCCCACTTGGCTGGGCCATTGCCGGGCCGGCCGGTGCTGCTGCCGCCACGGCGTCGGGCATCCTGACCACCTGCTTCTACGAGTTCTGCCACTGCATTCAGCATCTGCCTTTCCAGCCACGCTGGGAATGGCTGCGGCAAGTGAAGAAGCTTCATCTTGCGCATCATTTCCACAGCGAGAAGGGCAACTTCGGCATCACCAATTTCTTTTGGGATCGCATGATGAACACCTTCTACCCGCATCCGCGGTCAGTGCCGCGCAGCGAGACGGTGTTCAACCTCGGCTACACCGCCGAGAAGGCCGCCCGCTACCCGTGGGTGGAGGCTCTCTCCGATGGCGACCACCAGCAGACCGGCGCTCTGCGTCCTGCCCGTAGTCGTTAACCTTCCGCGGCAGGTATGGCCTCGGATAAACTGACGGTCGCAGCGGTCGAGAACAAGAGGGACCTGAAGGCCTTCCTTCGGGTCCCTTGGTCTATTTATGCTGACGACCCCCAGTGGGTCCCACCGCTTCTGCTCGAGCGGCGAGAACACCTCGACCCCGAGAAGAACCCCTGGTTCGAGCACGGTAAAGCGCGCTTTTGGGTGGCACGCCGTGGCCACCAGCTGGTTGGGCGCATCAGCGCGCAGGTCGATCATCTGCGCCTGGAAATTCACCAGGATGACGCGGGCAACTTCGGCTTTCTGGAGGCCGTAGACGACCCGGACGTTTTTGCCGCACTCTTCGCCGTCGCTGAGAAATGGCTGCGCGAACAAGGCATGCGCCGAGCGATTGGGCCTTTCAGCCTCTCGATCAACGACGAGAGCGGCCTGCTGATCGACGGCTTCGATCATCCCCCCTGCATGATGATGGGCCATGCGCGCCCGTGGTTCGGGCCCAGGGTGGAAGAGCAGGGCTATCGAAAAGCACGCGATCTCATCGCCTATTGGGTCGATCCTCGCGTGCCCTTTCCCGGCTCTCTGCTGCGCCTTATCAACTCAGGTATCGGCGAGCATAAAGTGAGCTTCAGACCTCTGGACTTCTCCCGGTATGATGAGGAACTGCGGCTGATCGTCGACATCTTCAACGATGCCTGGCGGGACAATTGGGGTTTTGTGCCTCTAACGGAAGCCGAGGTCCGCCACCTGGCAAAAAGCCTGCGGCCGCTGATCAAGGAGAAGTGGGCTTGCATCGGCGAAGTTGCGGGCGAACCCGCGGCCTTTGCCATCACCTTGCCGAACATCAACGAGGCAGCGGCCGATCTCAACGGACGGCTCTTTCCCTTTGGTATCTTCAAGTTCTTGTGGCGCCTCAAGGTTGCTGGCACGCGTACCGGAAGAATGCCGCTGATGGGCGTGCGCAAACGCTATCAGAAGGGCGTGCTGGGTGCTGGGCTGGCACTCGGTGTGATCGAGCGCCTCTATCG
>JAJUFM010000097.1 GCA_029265995.1 Rhodospirillaceae bacterium
CCAATGCCATTGCGCCAGGGGTGACATGGGTAGGCTTTCCTACATCGGCCGTCGGCTCATCAAGGGCCTCTTCGTCCTGCTGGCGATCGTCGTACTGAACTTTTTTCTGATCCGCGCCGCTCCGGGTGACCCGGCACAGGTAATGGCTGGTGAAGCGGGTGCTGCAGACGAGATATTTATCGAGCAGCTTCGGGAGCGTTTCGGCCTGGATCGGCCGGTGCACGAGCAGCTCTTCATCTACGTCAAGGGCATCGTCACGCTCGATCTCGGCTGGTCGTATCGGCAGAACCAATCGGTCTCTTCCCTCATCTTGAACCGGTTGCCCGCCACCCTGCTGTTGACCGGAACCGCCTTTTGCATCGCCCTGCTATTCGGCATCTTGATGGGGGCCCTGGCCGCGGCCAGGGTCGGCAAGTGGACGGACACGCTGATAACCGCACTCGCGCTGGTCTTCTACGCGACACCTCTGTTCTGGATCGCGCTGATGGCGATCCTGCTTTTCTCGGTCTATCTGGGCTGGCTCCCGGGCTTTGGCATGGTCAGCGTGGGGGCGGGCTACACTGGCCTGGCCTACGTTGGTGACATTTTGGTCCATCTCCTTCTGCCGGCGGTTACCCTGGGACTCTTCTATATGGCGGTCTACGCACGCATGACCCGGGCGTCGATGCTGGAGGTCATGGAGATGGACTACGTCAAGACGGCCAAGGCAAAGGGCGTGGCCCCCAGCCGCATCACCCGCCGGCACGTGCTGCGGAACGCGCTCCTGCCGGTCATCACCCTGGCCGGTATTCAGGCGGGCCAGATGATTGGCGGCGCGGTTCTGACCGAAACGGTCTTTGCCTGGCCCGGGATTGGCCGTCTGATGTTCGACGCCCTCTTGCAGCGGGACTACAACCTGTTGCTCGGCATCTTTTTTGTCTCCTCGGCGATGGTGGTGCTCTTCAACCTGATCACGGATCTGGTCTACACCTTCGTCGATCCACGCATCGAGGTGTCGTGATGCGGGACTTCTGGAAGCGCTTTAGTCGCAACAAGGGCGCCGTGATCGGGCTCGTGATCCTCCTCGCAGTGGTGGTTCTGGCGGTGGTTGCACCCTTCCTCTACCCGGACAGCCCCTGGCGCATGGTACAGCGCCCCTTCCTGGAGCCGATGGCGGTGGATGGGTTCTGGTTCGGCACCGATACGCTGGGCCGCGACATTGGGGCTGGGCTTGCGCACGGCGCGCGGGTGTCGCTGCTGGTAGGTCTCGTTTCGACAGCCGTCGCGCTGTTGATCGGCGTCACCCTGGGCGCCCTGGCGGGCTATTACGGCGGTCTGCTGGACGATGCCTTGATGCGCTTCACCGAGTTCTTTCAGACAATCCCCAACTTTGCCTTGGCCATCGTGCTGGTTGCGATCTTCCAGCCATCGCTCGCCTCAATCGTAGCGGCGATCGCTATCGTGTCCTGGCCGCCGGTGGCGCGGCTGGTGCGCGGCGAATTCCTGTCCCTGCGGAGCCGGGAATTCGTGCAGGCTTCGGTGGTCATCGGCCAGTCGAACCTGCGCATCATCCTGACGCAGATCCTGCCCAACGCCATGTCCTCTGTGATCGTCATGGCGTCCTTGATGGTCGCCACGGCAATCCTGCTGGAATCCTCACTTTCCTTCCTGGGGCTCGGCGATCCCAACCAGATGTCCTGGGGCTACATGATCGGCGCCGCTCGCACCGTGCTGCGACAGGCTTGGTGGATGAGCTTCTTTCCGGGAATCGCCATCCTGCTGACGGTGCTGGCGCTCAATCTGGTTGGCGAAGGGCTGAACGATGCCCTCAACCCGCGGCTCGCGCGGAAGGGGAGGTAATGACCATGGCCAGCCAGGAAGCCTTGCTGCGCGTTGACGGCCTGACGGTGCGCCTTCCCTCGGGCGCCGATCGTCCCCATGCGGTGGAGGACATTTCCTTTGACCTCAACCGAGGGGAAATCCTCTGCATCGTTGGTGAGTCAGGTTCCGGCAAGTCCATCACCGCAAACACCATCATGGGCCTTCTGCCGCGGCCCTATGTGGAGCCGGTGGCCGGGCGCATCCTGTTTGATGGCAGGGATCTGCTGCGCGAGCCGGAGCCGGCCCTGCGTGCGCTGCGCGGCAGCCGGATCGGGATGATCTTCCAGGAGCCCATGACCGCGCTCAACCCGGTGCTGCGCATCGGCGACCAGATTGCTGAGGTTTTTGATGCCCATGGCCAACTCAGCAAGAAGGGCCGTCGGGACAAGGTGCGCGACCTGCTGGCCAGCGTGGGCCTTCCGGACCCTGATACACTGGGAGAGTCTTATCCCTTTCGCCTGTCTGGCGGGCAGCGCCAGCGGGTGATGATAGCCATGGCGCTGGCGCTCGAGCCCTCGGTTCTGATCGCCGATGAGCCGACCACGGCGCTCGACGTGACCACCCAGGCGCAGATTCTGGCCTTGATCAAGCAGCTGCAAGTCCAGCGGGATATGGGGGTGATGTTCATCACCCACGACTTCGGCGTGGTGGCCGAGATCGCCGACCGGGTGGCAGTGATGCAGCTCGGCAAGATTGTCGAGGCGGGGGAGGCGAGGCAGGTCCTGAACGATCCACAGCACGACTATACCCGCCGGCTGGTGGGGTCGGTTCCCTCCTTCGCTCCGCCCGCACAGCGAGAGGCGATCGAGGGAGAGCCGATCCTGCGGGTCGAGGGTTTGCAGAAGACCTACCACACGGCGCGCGGCCTTTTCACTAAGGGACGTGAGGTTGCCGCCGCCCAGGACGTGACCTTCGAGATCCGGCGAGGAGAAACGGTGGGTCTGGTCGGTGAGAGCGGTTCCGGCAAGTCAACGGTAGGGCGCTGCATCGTGCGGCTGCTCGATGCCGATGGCGGCCAAATTCGCTTTCGCGAAGAAGTCGATCTCAATGCCTTGCGCGGGCGGAAGCTCGCGCCCTACCGGCGGCGGGTGCAGATGGTCTTCCAGGATCCCTACGCCTCGCTCAATCCCCGTCGCAAGGTCGGGCGGATCATCGCCGAAGGACCCATGGCGCATGGAACATCTGAACGAGACGCCCTGGCGCGGGCGCGTGAACTGCTGGCGCTGGTGCGGCTGGATCCGTCCGCGGCGGACCGCTACCCGCACGAGTTCTCCGGCGGGCAGCGTCAGCGTATCGGTATCGCACGAGCGCTCGCCCTCGACCCGGAGTTGCTAGTGGCTGATGAGCCGGTATCGGCGCTCGACGTCTCGGTTCAGGCGCAGGTCCTCGATCTGCTTGAGGAAATCAAGCAGCGCCTGAAGCTGGCGATGCTTTTCATCACCCACGATCTGCGTGTAGCCGCACAGATCTGTGACCGCATCGCCGTGATGCAGCGCGGCCGCATCGTGGAGTATGGTAACACGCGCCGTGTCTTTGCGGAGCCGCAGCACGACTACACCCGTGCGCTTCTTGCAGCTGTACCTGGCAAGGACTGGCAGATCCCGGAAGTCGCTCGATTGGCCGTACAGAAGCAACAGGAAGTAATCGTATGACGCTGGACCCAAAACTCGCCGAGGAGATCATCGACGCAGTCGATCAGGGTTTCGATGAGCAGGTAGAGTTTGTCTGTGATCTGGTGCGCCACCCGTCGCTGCGTGGTCAGGAGCATACGGCGCAGGACTTCTGGTTCGATACCTTGAAGCGGCGCGGCTATGCGATGGATCGCTGGCAGGTTCGGGTGGAGGACATCGAGCACCATCCGGGCTTTTCGCCCGTCAAGGTCGACTACAGCAACGCCATCAACGTCGTGGGAACGCATCGTCCACGCGAGGAAAAGGGCCGCTCCCTGATTCTCAATGGGCATATGGACGTGGTCCCGGTCGGGCCGCTGGACATGTGGACAAGCCCGCCCTTCGAACCGCGCATCGAGGGCGACTGGCTCTATGGCCGCGGTGGCGGCGACATGAAGGCGGGCCTGGCGGCAAATCTGGCGGTCATGGATGCGCTGCGCCGAGTGGGCTACCAGCCGGCTGCCACGGTGCATCTGCAGTCAGTGGTCGAGGAGGAGTGTACCGGCAACGGCGCTTTGGCCTGCCTTGTGCGAGGCTACAAGGCCGACGCTGCCGTCATTCCAGAGCCGGAGGACGAGATGCTGGTGCGCGCCAACACCGGCGTCCTATGGTTCCGGGTGCACGTGAAGGGGCATCCTGTTCACGTACGGGAGGCTGGTAGCGGGGCCAATGCCATTGAGGCTTCCTATACAGTGATGCGGGCGCTCCGTGAGCTGGAAGCCGAGTGGAACGGGCGCAAGAGCCAGCACCCTTGGTTTGAGGAGTTGGAGCACCCGATCAACCTCAACATTGGCCGGATCGAGGGCGGCGACTGGGCCTCTTCAGTACCGGCCTGGTGCTCCTTCGACTGTCGCATCGCGCTTTATCCAGGGGTGGCGGCAAAGGATGCGGCCGCGGAGATCGAAGCCTGCGTGCGTGAGGCGGCGCGAAACGATCCCTATCTGGGCAACAATCCGCCTCAGGTCGAGTGGAACGGCTTTTTTGCCGAGGGCTATGTTCTCGAGCCGGGAAGTGAGGCGGAAGCGCAGCTAGCTGCGGCACACCGGGAAGTCTTTGCCCGCGAGCTGGAGGAGCTGGTGACCCCCGGCTATCTAGATGGCCGGGTTTTCGTGCTCTATGGCGATACGCCCTGCTTGGTCTATGGCCCCCGCACCGAGAATATTCACGGTTTCGACGAACGGGTCAGCCTCTCGTCGCTGAAGCAAATCACGCGCACGCTGGCGCTTTTCACCGCGAGTTGGTGCGGCCTGGAAAGGCTTGCGTAAGCCAAGGAAGCAGCAAGGGGTGTGCCAATGGCGCACCCCTTGCTGCATGTCCTGCCCGAGGGCCGTCAAACCGCGCGGAACCCCGCATGGCCGACAAGACGCTCGGCACTGACGGGCTACCGGCGCAGAATCTTCGCGAGCACTAGCAGGCGCTCGTGCGACGACCAGGCCCAATGCTTCTCGGTTTAGCTCGCCTTGGCGAAGGCCTTGACCAACCGAACAATCTGCGAGCGAAGGTTTTCGTCTTCGATGGAGCCCACCGCGCGGGCCAGTTCCAAGGACTGGCGGTCCAACGGCTTGCCGTCTTCGCTCGGTGCGCCATCCAAGCCTTCAAAGAAGTATCCCACGGGGATGCCGAGGACAGTGCAGATGTCCCAAAGGCGGCTCCCGCTGATGCGGTTGGCGCCGCTCTCGTACTTCTGCACCTGCTGAAAGCTCACGCCCAGTTTCTCAGCGAGCTCGCTCTGGCTCATGCCCAGCGATACGCGGCGCTCACGCAGGCGGCGGCCAATGTGGATATCGGTTTTGTGGTACATCTAAGGCCCTTTCCATCTATGGGCAAATGGCTGTGGCTGTGACACTGCGACCTACTGATGGACAACTGAGACATCTCTTGAGATGCCATTCTCCACCTTGTGCTAAGCAGGCCGCGCTTTCGTTAGCTTGTCGGCTTAAGCGGGCTCGACGGACGATACAACCGTTTCGCGATGACAAGCCGGGGCAAGTTCAGGATATTTAGGCCACACAACCGTAACGGACCTTCTTCTCCTTCCACGCCCTTCTACCTCTCGGATAGCTTCGGTCGAACGCGCACACGAGCATCAACGCGTCAGCCGACACTCTTCTGGCTGCAGATATTGTGATTTCCACTGCAATTTCCAGTGTCGTAATTGCTTCTGCATGCTTGCATCAGGCGAACCTGCTGACTCGAAGTGTGCTCGTCGAAAGCGAGCAGCAGGCTGCCAGCAGGCTCCTCCCCAACGCCGGAGGAGAAAATAGTGTTCCGGTCTGGGGTTGCAATCTGTAGTGCGACGCTCTTGGGGGGTTATGTTCAGTGATCCTCCCTCCATTCCTGCCCTGCTGCTTGCCCGCCTGTTCACCAGGCCCCTTCTTCTTTGCCACATCCCAAGGTCGCGGCCATGGCCGCTATCTCACGGGCAATGGGATTCAAGATCAATCTGGCCATTGGGGGAGTTGAACTTTCATTGGTGGAGTATGCTGTGCTTCGCTATCGTCATCTGCGAGCCGCGGAGGGATGCGCTTAGCGCTTCTTGCTCTACCTCTTAAGCAATAACTCTTTTTTCCTGCCGAGTTTCCATGCCTGACGAAAGAAATGAGCTGCTTTTTTCCGTTGAGGGGCTGGCCAAGGCCTTCGCGGAAAAGCAAGTGCTGCGCAACGTGACTTTCGACGTTCCGCATGGGGCGGCAACCGTGCTGATCGGCCCATCCTCCTCGGGGAAGAGCGTCCTGTTCAAATGCTTGCTCGGCCTGATGGCGCCCGATGGCGGACGGATCGCGGTAGAGGGACGCGATCGGGCGGCGCTCTCCGGCGAAGAACTCGAGGCCCTGCTGGATCGGGTTGGCGTTGCCTTTCAACAGAATGCGCTTTTTGACAGCATGAGCTGTTGGGAGAACGTGGCCTTCCGTCTTCTCCAACGGGGAAGCTGCAGCCGCAAGGAAGCGCGCGAGAGGGCGGTAGAGGTGATCGGCAGGTTTGGCTTGCGGCCTGAAGTCGCCGATCGCTTCCCGGCGGAAATCTCTGGGGGGATGCAAAAACGCATCGCCCTCGCGCGGGCCTTTGTCTCCAATCCCCGGGTGCTGATGCTCGATGCACCGACGGACGGGCTCGATCCCATCATGACCCGCCACACAAATCAGCACATCCGGGCAGCGGTGGAAGGGGGGACCACTGTCTTCATGATCACCGCAGACATGCGCGCGGCGCAGGAGTTCAGCGACCGGCTGATGATGCTTTACGATGGGGAGATCATCTGGAGCGGAAGCACAGGGGAGGCGCGGCAGGCAGAGGAGCCGCGGCTGAAACAGTTGCTGGAAGGTCGCAGTGACGGGCCGATCCGCATGGCGGTTCGCGCCTGATGCAGCGGGGCGCAAGGTGGCGGCTTCATCATGCAACCGCTTGCGCTGCAGGCTGTTCAGACCGCAAGCGAAGCAGTTAGCTTGGATCCGTGCTTGGCGAAGCGCTTTGCAACCAGTCAAGCCGTAAGAACGGTACACCACGAAACGCGGAGAAGAAGGTACCCATGAGCATCACCTTCGACTTGTCCGGCTGCCTTTCCGAGCGTCTCGGCGCTGCTGGATTGCCTGAATCGACTGTGCTGGAAAAGGCCGCCAGCTTGCGGCCCGCGCTAGACCGTCTCGCCGAAGTACGCAAGGCAGGGCAGGGCGATCCGGAGTTTCTTCTTTTGCCGGAACGGCGGGCCGATCTGGAGCCCGCGCGAGACTTGGCGGCGGCCCTGTCGGAGCGCTGCGATGACGTCTTGATCCTGGGAACGGGGGGTTCCTCTTTGGGAGGGCAAACCCTCTATGCCCTGGCGGATGCTCCCCTGGCTCCGGCGCATCCCCGGCTGCACTTTGTGGACAATGTCGATCCCTTCGGCTTCGAGCGTCTGCTCGATCGTCTCGACATGGAGCGCACCGGCGTCGTGGCCATCTCCAAGTCGGGGAGCACGGCGGAAACGCTTTGTCAGTTCGCGGTGATCCTGGAGGCGATGCTCCAAGCAGTGGATGAGAGCCGGCTGGCGGGACAGGCAGCCATCATCACCGAGCCCAAAGAATCACCCCTGGCGGCCCTTGCGGAACGCTGGCGCTTGCCGCGGCTGGACCATAACCTGGGGGTCGGTGGTCGCTTTTCCGTACTGTCGATTGTTGGCCTCCTTCCGGCCATGCTTGTGGGCCTTGACGCGGCGGCTTTTCGAGAGGGAGCGCTCGAGGTAGTCGAGCGGGCGTTGGGCAAGGATGGCACCGCGCTCGACAGTCCCGCCGCAGGCGCAGCGCTCGCGATTCTCTCTCAGGAGCGGGGCTCTAGCCAATCGGTCCTCATGCCCTATGTCGACCGCCTGGCCGATTTTGGCCTCTGGTACCGCCAGCTGTGGGCAGAAAGCCTGGGCAAGGATGGGAAGGGCACGACCCCCATCCGGGCGCTTGGGCCAGTAGATCAACACAGCCAGCTGCAACTCTATCTGCAGGGGCCTGCCGACAAGCTCTTTACCCTCATTCGCCTGGAGACCTGGGGCCAGGGGCCGCGGGTGCCGTCGAAGATCGTCGACGATCCGCGCCTTGCCTATCTGGCGGATCGCCACATGGGCGACTTGCTCGACGCCATGGCGCGGGCAACCGCGGAAACCCTAATCCGCAATGGGCGGCCTACGCGGGTGCTGACACTCAAGCGGCTCGACGAGTTCATAATGGGGGCACTGTTCATGCACTTCATGCTGGAAACTGTGCTGGCGGCTGAGCTGCTCGGCATAGATGCCTTCGATCAGCCGGCGGTCGAGGAGGGCAAGGTGCTCGCTCGCGAATATCTGGCGGCCGGCGCGGGTCAGTGAAATATGTCGCTACGCCGTTTGCCAGAGACTCTGGTCAATCGCATCGCTGCGGGAGAAGTCATTGAGCGGCCTGCCGCCGCGGTGAAGGAATTGGTGGAAAACGCCCTCGACGCCGGTGCGCGCCGGATCGAGGTGCAACTCCGCGATGGCGGGCGAGCCTATCTTTCCGTCTCCGACGATGGCCATGGCATGACACCGGAAGAGATGGCCCTGGCGGTTGAGCGCCATGCGACCTCAAAGCTGCCCGACGATGACCTCGTCAACATCCGTAGCCTCGGCTTTCGCGGGGAGGCGCTGCCATCGATCGGTGCTGTGGCCCGCCTGACTTTGGCGAGCCGGCCGCACCAGGCCCCAGAAGCCTGGCAGTTGAGCGTGGAAGGCGGGCGGATAGCTCCTCCCAGGCCGGTTGCGCTGCAGGCCGGCACCCGGGTGGAGGTTCGGGATCTTTTCTTCGCCACGCCGGCGCGGCTGAAGTTTCTCAAGCAGGCGCGCACGGAACAGACTTATGTGCGCGATGCGGTGGAGCGGCTCGCCATGGCCCATCCGCAGGTCGCCTTCCTGCTGGCCGACGAGAAGCGGCGCATCCTGCAGCTGGAAGCGGGTGGCGAAGATCTTTTCGAGGCGCGGACCCTGCGCCTGGGCCAGCTGCTCGGGCGGGAATTCCAGGAAAACTGCCTGCCCCTCGATGCGATGCGTGAAGGTTTGCGGCTGACTGGCTTGATCGCCCTGCCCACCCTGAACCGGGCGACAAGCCAGCATCAATACCTCTTTGTTAATGGCCGGCCGGTAAAGGATCGGCTGCTGCTGGGGGCAATTCGCGGGGCCTATCAGGATTTTCTGGCGCGCGACCGTCATCCCATGGTCGCGCTTTTCCTGGAATGTCCGGCCGAGGCTGTGGACGTTAACGTCCATCCGGCGAAGGCGGAGGTGCGCTTCCGGGATGCCGGCCTGGTCCGCGGCCTGATCGTTTCCGCGTGTCGCCATGCCTTGGCAGAGGCTGGCCACCGGGCCTCTACCACCGTCGCCGGGGCGGCGCTCGGCGCCTTCCGTCCGGAAGCTTCGCAGGCTCAACGCCCCGCCGGCCGCCATTGGGGGGGAGGGTACAGGCCCGCTACCAGCTCAGCCCAAGGCTTGGCGCAAGCTGCCGCCTTCTATGCGCCGCTTCCCGGCCTGGACGTCCTGCCCACGGCGCGCGCCGAAGAGGTCCCGGAGCCAGTTGCCGACAGGCAGGACGCAGGAACGCTTGGAGCGCCTGACGTCGCCTTCCCTCTCGGTGCAGCGCGCGCGCAGCTCCACGCCACCTACATCGTCGCGCAAACGGAGGACGGCATCGTCATCGTGGATCAGCACGCCGCACATGAGCGGCTGGTGTATGAGAGAATGAAACAGCAGATGGCTGAATCCGGCGTCGCGCGTCAGCTCTTGCTGATCCCCGAGGTGGTCAGTCTGGAGGAGGCTGCGGCCCAGCGGTTGCTGGCGCGGGCCGAGGAGCTCGCGGAGCTTGGGCTGGTTATCGAAGGATTTGGGGGCCAGGCGGTTCTGGTGCGCGAGATCCCTGCGCTGCTCGGCAAGACCGACGTGGTCTCCCTGGTGCAAGACCTGGCTGACGAACTTACCGAGCTGGATGAAGCTCTGGCGCTCAAGGAGCGGCTGGAAGAGGTCTGCGGTACCATGGCATGCCACGGCTCCGTACGTGCTGGGCGACGGCTTACGGTCGAGGAAATGAACGGCCTGCTGCGCGAGATGGAAGCCACGCCGCATAGCGGGCAGTGTAACCACGGCCGCCCAACCTACGTGGAGCTGAAGCTCGCAGATATCGAGCGGCTATTCGGCCGGCGCTAAGGCAAGCCGCACTTTATCAGCCGTTCATCGCTGGTTCAGTCGCTTCTCGCTGAGGGCATAGAGGGCCACGGCCGCCGCGTTGGACACGTTGAGATCGCGGAAATCGCCGGCCGCCGGCAAGGACAGCAGCAGGTCGCAGCGTTCCCGGGTCAGGCGGCGGAGGCCGGAGCCCTCGGCGCCCAGGCAGATGGCAACACGCTCCGGAGGATCGTAGCTTCCCAGACTCTGGGGGGCTTCTCCAGCGAAGCCGAGAACCCAGAAGCCAACCTCCTTCAGCTGGTCGAGGCAGCGCGCCAGATTGACTTCTCGCAGATAGGGGACGCGTTCCAGCGCGCCGCTGGCGGCCTTGGCCAATGCGCCGGTTTCCGGGGCGGCGTGCCGTTCGGGCGTAATCAGAGCTGCGGCCCCGAAGACGGCGGCGGACCGCAAAATCGCTCCCACATTATGGGGGTCGGTGACCTGATCCAGCAGGACGAGGAGCGCCGGGCCCGGTGGCAACTGATCCAGGAAATCCTGGAGAGCCGGCGCGGCAAGCGGCGCGACGTCGATGGCTATCCCCTGATGCACCGCCCCGGGCAGCAGCAGATCCAGCTCCTGCCGTTCCACTCGCTCGAGGCTCGGCGGGTTCACCCTGTTCCGGCCGAGCTTTTCCAGGGCGGCACCCTCCCGGCGGTAGGCTTCTTCCGTCAGTAGCAGGCGGTGACAGTGCCGCTTCGGATTGGCCAGCGCGGCGCGCACCGCATGGCTGCCATAGAGGAGCAACCCCTGCGGCTGAGGAGGCCTCTGCCCGGTAGACCGGGACATACGGGCAGGCGCCTTGCGTGGTGTGTCCGAGGCGCTTCTTGAGTCGCTGTGACTGGTGCCGGAGCGTCGTGTCTTGCTTCTTGCCATGCCGCCGCCTACACTCTCGCCTCACAGAAGTCTAGAGGCCGACGTTCAGCGCGTCGCGGCGTGCTGAGGGTGAGGGGGCTTTTGCGAGTTTTCCGGTTGACAGGGCAGGGCAAATACCCCTAGATCGCCGCACCTGTCGCGCGGGCGGTTCTTCGGAGGGGTGCCCGAGTGGTTAAAGGGGGCGGACTGTAAATCCGCTGGCTTAGCCTACGTTGGTTCAAATCCAACCCCCTCCACCACTGCCTGCAATTCGACAGCGGTAGATGAGGTTCCAGGTGTGGGATCAGATCTGCGTGCGGGTGTAGCTCAATGGTAGAGCCCCAGCCTTCCAAGCTGGTCGTGCGGGTTCGATTCCCGTCACCCGCTCCAGCAGAACAAGGTTTGGGACCGGGCGCAGAATGTTTCGCGTACGGGTGCCCCAGAGGATTGAGAGCCTAAGGAAGGTCGGATCAGCATGGCAAAGGCGAAGTTCGAGCGGACGAAGCCGCATGTGAACATCGGAACGATCGGTCACGTTGACCACGGCAAGACGTCGCTGACGGCGGCGATCACGAAGGTGCTGGCCGAGACCGGCGGGGCGACCTTCTCTGCCTACGACGCGATCGACAAG
>JAJUFM010000034.1 GCA_029265995.1 Rhodospirillaceae bacterium
CAGAGCCGTCTGCAGTCACGGGCGACGCTCTCCCTCGCTGGCCTTTCCCGCTCGAGCTTGACATGGGCGCGGCCGCCGCAGCAAGCGGGACACGGCTTTTGCCCCTGGCTGCCGGGCTCAGCTACCGGATGCTATAGGTCTTCTCTTCGCTGTGGGGCCCGCTCTCACAGCTCTTGCTTTCTATAAAGCATCCCAGCGCCATTGAAATCAGTTCAGGCGTAAGCGATTCTCATCATCGACCAGCTTGATTTCAGAGCCCTCCGTCCCCCAGCTCCACAGCACCACGTTTAACTGGTCTGGACTGGTTCCCTTGGCTAAGCTCCGAACAATGATGCCATTGTAGCCTTCCTGAAAAAGCATGCTCCCCAGCTTTTGAGTAGGAGCCTCTCCATGGTCTCGCATGGTGTCGCGCCAGGAGGGATCCGCGAGATCCGCGTGGCTCATGCCAACCGCAGACAAGGCTACCCCATCGCGCGTATCGAAAAGATTTTGGATGTGTACGCGGTAGGCTACCAGTGTTATCGGCTGCAAGACGCCAACTTGGTTAGCCTCTCTGATGGCTGTCATAACAGACATGGAGGTGTAGAGGGCGGGAAGACCCTTGGGGTTAAAGCGTCCGCCATATCGCCCCGCTCCGGCACCTGAGAGCGGATCGCGCGCGTAATAAGGATTCAGCGCCCGATAAAGAAGCCCGGAAAACGACGTTCCTATCGCAGTCAGGCGAACACTCCCGCGTCTACGGCGTCGATGTATTCAAGGACCTCGTCGGCCCGCCCTTCCTTAACCAACTGCATTGCGGTGCGTCCGGAAAAGCCAGGAAGAGGCTCGGAGCGATACCAGGCATAAGCTATCAGGGCGGAGCCGAACCGTGGCTCGGCCTTGTTGATAATCTCTACCATCTCCCGAAGGCGCCGCTGCGTTCTATCAGATCGAGAGCGTTCTTTGCGCTGAACCGCGTCTCGTCCAAGTCCAGCGCTGCTCGCGATCTCTTCCTTTGTCGTTCGGAACGCGGTGGCGATTTTCTGAGGCGCTAGAAGGCCGTTATCAGCATATTGAGCCAGGTTCATCGTGATCTCTGTCCAGGGTGCCACTGTGTTAGACGGTATTTAACGTCAGATGGAATGGCAATCAAGGGATGGACTCTTCCTGCTTACCTTCTCCTAAATCTCCTCCTGATCAGGCCCAGACCAGCGCCTCGCCGATCTTCACATCCGAGATGAGTGTATTGATCTCCACCACGCCTGGTTCTCCCGCCACGGCTGTGGTTATCGCCTGACTTGTCCAACTCGTCGCTTTGCGGCAAGGTCCCGCGCGGGCAGCTAAGGAGAAGTCGATGAGCGAGCAGAATGCCTACGATGTTGTGGTGATCGGTGGCGGGCCCGGTGGCTACGTCTGCGCCATTCGCGCTGCGCAATTGGGCCTCAAGGTTGCCTGCGTCGAGAAGGACAGCACCCTGGGCGGAACCTGCCTCAATGTTGGCTGCATTCCCTCGAAGGCCCTGTTGCATGCGAGCGAGAAGTTCGAGGAAGCGAACAAGTCTCTCGGGAAGTTCGGCGTCAAGCTCGGCAAAGTATCTCTCGATCTGCCCGCCATGCTCGCGCACAAGGATTCTGTGGTCGACGCCAACGTCAAGGGCATCGAATTCCTTTTCAAGAAGAACAAGGTCGACTGGCTGAAGGGCGAAGGCCGCATTACCGGGCCGGGTACGGTTAATGTCGCGGGCGAGAGTGTTTCGGCCAAGAACATCGTCATCGCCACCGGCTCGACCCATGTGGACCTACCTGGCATCGAAGTTGACGAGAAGCGCATCGTCTCCTCGACTGGCGCGCTCAATCTGCCCAAAGTACCGAAGCGCCTGGTCGTCGTGGGCGGCGGCTACATCGGCCTGGAAATGGGCTCGGTCTGGCAGCGTGCCGGTGCCGAGGTGACAGTGGTCGAGTTTCTGGACCGCATCGTACCCGGGATGGACGGGGAAATCGCGAAGACCTTCCAGCGGGTACTCAAGAAGCAGGGGATGAAATTCAAGCTTTCAACGAAGGTGACCTCTGCAACGAAAGAGGGCTCGAGCGTCAAGCTGACTCTGGAGCAAGCGAAGTCCGGCAAGACGGAAAACCTGGAGTGCGACGTGCTGCTCATCGCGGTCGGTCGCAAGCCCTTTACCCAAGGTCTGGGTCTGGAGGAGGTGGGCGTCGCTCTCGATGAGCGCGGACGCGTCAAGGTGGACGAGGGCTATCAGACCAGCGTCTCCGGCATCTACGCCATCGGGGACGTCATCGAAGGTCCGATGCTGGCTCACAAGGCGGAAGAGGAGGGGGTCGCAGTTGCTGAGATGCTGGCCGGTCTTCCAGGGCATGTGAACTATGAAACGGTGCCGGGTATCGTTTACACGTCGCCGGAGGTTGCAAGCGTCGGCAAGACGGAAGAGCAGCTCAAGGAAGCCGGGATCGACTACCGCGTGGGTAAATTTCCCTTTACCGCGAACGGGCGGGCCCGGGCCATGAACAGCTCCGAGGGCATGGTGAAGATCCTGGCTGACAAGGCGACCGACAAGATCCTGGGGGCGCACATCCTGGGGCCGGAAGCCGGAAATCTGCTGCACGAGATTGTGGTGGCGATGGAATTCGGCGGTTCAGCGGAAGATCTTGCTCGCTCCTTCCACGCGCACCCCACCTTGAACGAAGCCGTGAAGGAGGCCGCACTGGCCGTCCATGGGCGCCCGCTGCACATCTAAGGTCTCAACATGACACTTCTGTTCAAGTCCGATCTCGACCGCTACGACATCTGGGTCCCCGCCTTGGAAAGGCATTTGCAGGGGCGGCCGGTGCGCCTCTGGCCGGACGTGGGAGATCCGGCGGATATCGAGTACGCCCTGGTCTGGCAGCCGCCGCCGGGTTTGCTTGCCAGCCTGCCAAACCTAAAGGCGATCTTCTCCATGGGGGCCGGCGTCGATCACATTGCAGCGGATCCGGAGCGGCCGAAGCACCTGCCCGTGGTTCGAATGGTGGAGGAGGGGCTTACCGCGGGCATGACCGAGTTTGTCGTCATGCAGGTGCTGTACCACCACCGCAACATGCTGACCTATCGCCGACAGGCCGAACAGCGGCTATGGCAGGAAATCTCTCAGGTGCCGGCCCAGGAGCGTCGGGTGAGCATTCTTGGCCTGGGGGTACTGGGACAAGACGCGGCAAAGATGCTGGCGCGCTTCGACTTCGATGTCGCGGGCTGGAGTCGCTCTCCCAAGGAGGTCGAGGGCGTCACCTGCTATCACGGCCAGGATGGCCTGGACGAAATACTGGCTCGAACGGACATCCTCGTCTGCCTGCTTCCGCTTACCTCTGAAACGAGAGGGATCCTGAATGCAGGACTCTTTGCCAAGATGCCGAGAGGCGCCTGCTTGATCAACGTTGGTCGCGGCGGGCATCAGGTGGAGAAGGATCTGCTGGCGGCCTTGGACTCCGGCCATCTCAAGGAAGCCAGCCTTGACGTATTCGAGGAGGAGCCTCTGCCTCCGGAAAGCCCGCTGTGGAACCACCCGCAGGTAGTGATGACGCCGCACATTGCCTCCATGACCATGCCGGAGACCGCTGCGAAGGCAGTTGGCGAAAACATTGCGCGCATGGAGGCGGGAAAGCCGCCGCTGAATATCGTCGATTTTGAGCGGGGCTACTGAGTTTAGGCGGGCAGCTGCCTTGTTTCATTCCTTGCGCATGGCCATTTCCAGATCAACTGGCGCCTGCTGCGCAACCAAGCAATCAATCTGAGCGGAGTCTGCCTCATGGATCCGATCATCGGTTCGTTGTCGAACGGTGCTTCAGCTGCGGGACAAGCTCCGGCTGAAGGTGTCATTAAGGATTCCGATATTACAGGTTTCCGAGCTGACGTACTTGAAGCTTCCATGGAGCGTCCGGTCCTGGTGGACTTCTGGGCGACGTGGTGCGGTCCCTGCAAGCAATTGACCCCTGTGCTTGAAAAGGCTGTCAGGGAGGCTGGTGGAAAGGTCGCGCTGGTCAAGATTGACATCGACAAGAACCAGCAGCTCGCGGCGCAGCTGCGCATCCAGTCGGTGCCAACCGTTTATGCCTTCTACCAGGGCCAGCCCGTCGACGGCTTCCAGGGCGCCCTGCCCGAAAGCCAGGTGAAGCAGTTCATCGCGTCTCTGCTGCAAATGGCCGGGCAGGACGGTGGCGCAGATATCGAGGAAGTTCTGCAGCAGGCCGAGGAACTCCGTGCGGGTGGGCAGCCGCAGCAGGCGGCGCAGCTTTTTGCGCAGATTCTGCAGCAGGATCAGGAGAACGCGGCCGCCCTTGGCGGTTTGTTGCGCTGCCAGATCGACATGGGCGATCTGGATGGAGCCGAAGAAACCCTGGAAGGCTTGCCCGAGGCCATGCGCCTCAAGCCCGAGTTGCAGGCCATCGCCAGCTCGATCGAACTCGCGCGGCAAGCGGCTGAAAGCGGCGATGTCAGGGATCTGAGGCAGAAGGTTGCAGCCAATCCCGACGACCACCAGGCTCGCTTTGACCTGGCTCAGGCGCTTTATGCCAACAACGAGCGGGAGGCGGCGGCAAACGAACTTCTCGAGATCGTACGGCGGCAGCGCGACTGGAACGAGGAGGCCGCGCGCAAGCAGCTTCTCAAGTATTTCGAGGCCTGGGGCTTTAAGGATCCCGTGGCCCAGGATGCTCGCCGCCGTCTTTCGTCGCTGCTGTTCGCATGAGCCGCTTCAATCCCCGTTTCGAAGAGTTACCGGAGGTTCTTCCAATTTTTCCCCTCCCGGGCGCATTGCTGCTGCCGGGTGGGCAGCTTCCACTCAATATTTTTGAGCCGCGATACCTGGCGATGGTATCGGCGGCACTCCGCGGCGACCGTTTGATCGGGATGGTGCAGCCGATCCCCAAGGATATCGAGAACGACCAAGAGGACGTTGGCGCCGCGCCTGTGTTCGCGACAGGTTGCGCTGGGCGGATTACCGCCTTTGGCGAGACGGACGATGGCTGCTATCTGATCACCCTGACGGGATTGCTGCGCTTTAAGGTCATGGAAGAATTGGCGCCGGAAGACGGCTATCGGCGGATCTGCCCGAACTGGTCGCTCTACCGCACCGACCTCGATCAGGCTGAGGAGCCGTCGAGTGATACGCGATGGGATCGGGGGCGCCTGCTCGACGCCTTGCGCGGCTACTTCACGGTTGCTGGCCTGCAGGGGGATTGGGAGTCGATCCGCAGCGCCTCCGATAGTGAACTGGTAACGGCGCTGGCGATGCTGTGCCCCTTCGACGTCCGGGAAAAG
The DNA here is from genome assembly GCA_029265995.1 of Rhodospirillaceae bacterium. Classification (GTDB taxonomy): domain Bacteria; phylum Pseudomonadota; class Alphaproteobacteria; order Kiloniellales; family DSM-21159; genus Aquibaculum. The sequence goes on from JAJUFM010000034.1 coordinate 5,287, forward strand.
CAGGCGCTTCTTGAGGCGGCAACGCTGGGCGAGCGGGCGGAAACCATGACGGCTCTGCTGGAAATGGCGTCGCTCGAGCAGGGTGACGCCTTGCGGCACTAGGCCAGATGGCCTTCAATCGGATCGCTCCGGGTTCAGGCCAAGATAGATGAACCCGTTGAAGGGATGGACTCGAGCAGACCGCGCCCCTCTTTCTTCGTGGGCGCTCTGTTGAACGCACCGGGAGTTGATCTATGGTTGAGGCAGCCAAGGTTGATCGGAAACTGCTCGAAATACTGGTCTGCCCTCTGACGAAGGGACCGCTGGAGTACGATTCGGAGCGCCAGGAACTGATCAGCCGACAAGCTCGGCTGGCCTATCCGATTCGCGATGGCATTCCCATCATGCTGGTGGATGAGGCGCGACAGCTAGATGACTGAGTTCGATATCCAACATCACCCGAGCGAGATCCGCTATGTCAGTGCGGAAAAGCGGCTCGAGGTCACCTTCGATAATGGCAAGCACTTCTCCCTGCCTGCGGAACTGCTGCGCGTGGAAAGCCCCTCTGCCGAAGTGCAGGGTCATGGGCCCGGTCAGAAGCAGATAGTCTCTCGCCGACGGCATGTCGGTATCATGTCCATCGAGCCGGTGGGGAGCTATGCGATCAAGATCGTCTTCGATGATCTCCATGATTCCGGCATTTTTTCCTGGGATTACCTCTACAAGCTCGGCGAAGAGCAAGAAACTCTCTGGGCGGAGTACCTGCGTAATCTGGAGGAGCGAGGTCTCTCGCGTGACCCCTGAGATTGCTGCCAATCAGTAGAAGAATCTTTGATCCCAAAGAGACTGCAGCGGACGTTGTCTCACTGAGCGCAGGTTGATCCGCGACCGGGAGAGCAGCGCTACTTCAAAAGCCTTTCCCCGCAGGCCCCGATTTGCTTTACCAGTCGGGCCAGAGGATTCTCTTTGCCCAGAAAGGGTGGGATGGCGGCTGAAGGCCGACCATCGGCGACGATAACGGGAGTGACAAGATGGCGGGTGAGGCAGTGGCGGATCACAAGCGGTGGCAGTTCTGGATCGATCGCGGCGGCACCTTCACCGATATCGTCGCCCGTCGCCCCGACGGCTCGCTGGTCAGCCACAAGCTGCTCTCCGAGAATCCAGAAGTCTATGAAGACGCGGCCATCCAGGGCATCAGAGACATTCTGGAGCTAAAACGCGAAGAGGAAATTCCCGCACAGCTGATAGAAGCGGTGAAGATGGGCACGACGGTGGCCACGAACGCTCTCCTGGAGCGCAAGGGCGATCGCACCGTCCTGGCTATCACGAAAGGTTTTCGCGATCAGCTCCGCATCGCCTACCAGAACCGGCCCCACCTCTTCACGCGGCGAATCGAGCTGCCGGAACTGCTCTATGAGCAAGTGGTCGAAGTGTCCGAACGGGTTATGGCCGACGGACGGGTTCTGCAGGAGCTGGACGAGGCGGAAACGCGCGCGGGATTGCAAGCGGCCTATGATGCGGGCATCAGGTCTCTCGCGATCGTTTTGATGCATGGCTACCGCTTCACGGACCATGAGAAGCAGGTAGCTCGAATTGGTCGCGAGATCGGGTTCACCCAAATATCGGTGAGCCACGAGGTCAGCCCGCTGATGAAGCTGGTCGGGCGGGGCGACACCACCGTGGTGGATGCCTATCTCTCCCCCATCCTGCGGCGCTACGTAGACCAGGTTGCCAGCCATCTTGGCGGGACATCGGATGGAGAGGCAGCGGAGCTGGCTGTACGTCTTCTGTTCATGCAATCGAATGGTGGACTTGCTGACGCTCACGCTTTTCAGGGGAAAGACTCGATCCTGTCTGGGCCGGCTGGCGGGATCGTCGGCGCCGTACGTACGGCGGCAATGGGCGGTTTTCACAAGATAATCACCTTTGACATGGGTGGAACCTCCACCGATGTGGCCCACTACGATGGGGAGTACGAGCGCGCCTTTGAGACCCTTGTGGCAGGCGTACGGATGCGCGCCCCCATGATGCAGATCCACACCGTTGCCGCGGGCGGTGGGTCGATCCTGCATTTCGATGGCAGCCGCTACCGTGTCGGGCCTGATAGCGCGGGCGCCAATCCAGGGCCGGCCTGCTATCGTCGGGGCGGGCCGCTTGCTGTGACCGATGCCAACGTCATGTTGGGGCGGATTCAGCCTGACTTCTTCCCGCCCGTCTTTGGCCCCGACGCTAATGAGCCACTCGACGCGGAGGCGGTGAAGCTGCGCTTTGCCGAAATGGCGGAGCAGATACGGGTCGCCACGGGGGACGACCGCAGGCCGGAGGAAGTGGCCGAGGGCTTCCGCCGCATTGCTGTCGAGAACATGGCGAACGCCATCAAGAAGATTTCCATCCAGCGTGGCTATGACGTCTCAAAGTACACCCTGAACTGCTTTGGCGGGGCCGGCGGACAGCACGCCTGCGATATCGCCGATACCCTCGGGATCAGCAGAATCTTTCTTCATCCCCACGCCGGCGTGCTCTCGGCCTATGGCATGGGGCTGGCGGACCTGCGGGTGATCAAGGAGCAAGCGGTCGAGAAGCATCTGCAAACAGCCTTGTCGGAGGTTAATGACGCTTTCGAACAGCTCGAGTCCGAGGCACGCGAAGAACTGGTGGCGCAGGGCGTTGCGCCGCTGCGCGCGGAGGTGCTTCGCAAGGTGCATCTGCGCTATGAAGGCACTGATTCAGCGCTGATCGTGGACCATGGATCAGAGGACGCGATCATCGCAGCGTTCGAAGCTGCCTATTCCCAACGCTTTGGCTTCACCATGCCTGAGAAGGCTCACGTTATCGAAGCCATTTCCGTGGAGGCGATTGGGCACACCGATGCCGCGGAGGATCCGGAACTACCAGCCGGGGACGCCACGGCGGCACCAAAAGCGGCGGCCCGCCGCGCCATTTACAGCGGCGGTGCTTGGCACGAAGCACCGGTTTATCGTCGAGAAGACCTGGCGCCGGGCCAGTCGATCGACGGTCCCGCAATCGTTATCGAGTCTACCTCGACCACGGTGGTCGATCCGGGCTGGCGCGCGAGCCTGACGGTGCGCGATCACCTGGTCCTGGAGCGTGTCGTGCCGCTGGAGCGCGAGGTGGCGGTCGGCACACAGGTCGACCCGGTCATGCTCGAAATCTTCAATAATCTCTTCATGTCCATCGCAGAACAGATGGGCTCGACGCTCGAGAAGACGGCCTATTCGGTAAACATCAAGGAGCGCCTGGACTTTTCCTGCGCGCTCTTCACCCCGTCTGGGGATCTCGTGGCCAACGCCCCGCACATGCCGGTGCATCTGGGGTCGATGAGCGAGTCGGTACGCGCGGTCATCCGCGAGAACGAGGGGAAGATAGCGCCAGGGGACGTCTACATGCTGAACGCCCCCTACAACGGCGGTACCCATCTGCCGGATATCACGGTCATCACGCCGGTCTTCGACAAGGCCGGCAAGGACATCCTTTTCTATGTCGGCAGCCGCGGCCATCACGCTGATGTGGGCGGCACGACCCCTGGCTCCATGCCGCCCGACTCCCGGACGGTGGAGGAGGAAGGTGTCCTCATCGATAACTTCAAGCTGGTGGAGAAGGGGCGCTTTCGCGAGGAGGAGGTGCGGGCGCTCTTCGCCGCGGCCACCTATCCGGCGCGCAACGTCGAGCAGAACATCGCCGACTTGAAGGCTCAGATTGCCGCCAACCAGAAGGGTGTGGCCGAACTCCACCGTATCGTGGATCTCTTCAGCCTGGAGGTGGTGCAGGCCTATATGGGCCATGTGCAGGACAACGCGGAGGAGCAGGTCCGGCGCGTTCTCGATCGCCTGAATGACGGCCATTTCATCTATCCCATGGACGACGGCAGCCAGATCGAGGCTCGGGTGACCATTGATCGCGAAGCCCGCCAGGCGACGATCGATTTCACCGGCACCAGCCCGCAGCTCTCCAACAACTTCAACGCGCCCTCCGCCGTTTGCCGCGCGGCAGTGCTCTACGTCTTCCGCACGCTGGTGGAAGATGAGATACCGATGAACGAAGGCTGCCTGAAGCCGCTGGACATCGTGATTCCTGAAGGATGCATGCTGAATCCGGTGCCACCGGCCGCCGTGGTGGCAGGCAACGTGGAAACCAGCCAGGCCATCACCGACTGCCTCTATGGCGCCACCCGCACCCTGGCCGGCGCCCAGGGCACGATGAACAACCTGACCTTCGGCAACGACCGCTATCAGTACTACGAGACCATTGCGGGCGGTTCGGGCGCAGGCGAGGGCTTTGATGGGTGTGACGCGGTCCATACGCACATGACGAACTCTCGCCTGACCGACCCCGAGATCCTGGAATGGCGCTTTCCGATTTTGCTGGAGTCTTTCGAGATCCGACGGGGTTCCGGCGGCCGTGGCAAGTGGCGCGGCGGCGACGGCGCAATTCGCCGGCTGCGCTTCCTCGAACCGATGACCGCCTCCATCCTTTCGAGCCACCGCAAGGTGCCGAACTTCGGGCTGGAAGGCGGAGAGCCGGGCGCCCTTGGGCGTAATGCGGTCATCCGGGCGGACGGGCGGATCGAAGAGCTTTCAGGTACCGACAAGGCAGAGATGCAGCCCGGCGACGTCTTCCTGGTGGAAACACCAGGTGGCGGCGGCTACGGCCAGGCCTAGAGCAGACGCGATCCGCTATAGCTGTACCCCTCACGCCGAGGACGGGAACTGGGATTCGCTCTAGCCTGTTCCCCATGCAAACTGTTGCATGATTGCACACCGGCCTGAAGGAGGCGCGCATGGGAGACGTTGCTGTCAAGACTCCGTTGCAATACCTGGACGGTGCAATGGCCGCCCTGCGAGACCTTGGCCTGGTCAATGATGTGCCTGAGGAAAGTCCGATTACCGGGCTGCTGGAGCGGATCGAGGATATCGACCCGAAAAAGGTCGCCATCATCACCCAGACGCTTCAGAAAATGAGCGTATTCAACGAGGTGGTGCGCCAGCAGGTGGCCGCGATGTCGGTGGGGGAGCGCTACGAGAAGATCACCGCAGCCTTCGATTCGATCCGCGAGGATGCCAAGTCGATGGTCGATCAGTTGGAGGACAATCAGATCGACCTCTTCGAGCGGGCCACCAACATCTGGATGAAGATCACCCGCGGTGATATCGCGAGCCGCTTTGACGAGATCAAGGATACCTATCTCGAGGTTTCCCGCGACACCAAGGCCAACATTGACCGGGAGCGGACGATCCTCGAAGCCTATCGCGACTTCCGCGGTGCGCTGAAGCACGGGGAGATCGCCGCGCTCGAAATTCTGGAGGCCGCGGAGGCAAAGCTGGAAGCTGCCAAGGCCGGCCTGAAGGCAGCCACCGATGGAGTGGCTGCCGTTCCCGCCGAAGGAGAGGTGGCGGAGCGGGCGAAGGCGGAGCTCTTGCGTGATGAACATCTGCGCCGAGTGCAGAATGAAGAGGGGCGCTACCAGATTGCCAAGGATCTCGCTGACAATCTGACCATCAGCTACAATACTTCCGAAGTCGTGATGGCGCGTCTGATCCAGACCACCAATGCCAAGGAGCGGCTCTATCAGCAGGCAATCACCTTCTTCTCCACCAACGAATCGGTGCTTACGGCGCTAACGGCTTCCTTCACCGGAATGGTCGGCTTGCACGAGGCGACCCAGACGGTGAACGAAATGAAGGAGGGGGTTTCCTCGTCGCTTGAGGTGCTGGCCGAAATTGGTGGGAAGGTGCAGGAGGAGGCGCTGAAGGCAGGTTATGGGCCCACCATCCGCGCCGACGCCGTAAGAAAGCTCGTGGACAGCGTCGTCAACTTCCAGACCCGGTCGGTGGAGATCATTGCCGAAATGCGGGAGCTCTCCACCAGAAACAGCGAAGAGATCCGGCAGGCCGTGGAAGACGGGAAGAAGCGGATCGCTAGGCTGGCCGCGGAGGGGAATGCGCTAATGCTGGTCGGTTGAGCGTCCACCGGGAATGTCCACCGTGGCAAAAGAAGCGGAGCGTTCCGCCTCCGCTTCTGCGGAACCTGAGGAACCTGCGCTCAGCGAGGTGATGCTGGCGATGGACGTGGTCGACACCCTCCGTCATCGGGAAGGTGTCGCGCTTCGCGAGCTGGAGCAGGAGGGGCGGGATGATCTCCTCAAGGAACGGCTGCGAGGCATCTACGAAGACCAGGGCCTGGCTGTCTCCGATCGCATACTGGAGGAGGGCATTAGGGCTCTTCGAGAGAGCCGCTTCACTTACCAGCCCACGCCTCCCAGTTTTTCACGGACGCTGGCCGGCCTTTGGGTCAAGCGGAAGTTCATCGGCACAGCACTGGCCGCGGCCGTCTTCCTGGCCGCGGTCTGGATGGGCTGGTCGCTCTGGGAGCATAATCGCGCCGAGCGGGCGGCGGAGGCCGCGCGCGTGGAGATCACGGAGACGTTGCCAAACCAACTCGAGCAGGTCGGTGCCGCTGCCTTGTCAGCAGCTGACAGCGAGGAGGCACGCCGGCGCGTGGAGCTTCTGCAGGCGGAGGCTGGCCAGGCGCTATCGCGCTCCGATGCGGAGGCGGCGCGCGTCGCCCTCGACGCCCTGGAGCGGCTTCGCAACGACCTCCTGCAGACTTATGAAGTCCGGATCGTCTCGCGGCCGGGCGAGGATAGCGGCATCTACCGTATTCCTGACGTCAACACCGGCACCCGCAACTACTACCTGATCGTTGAGGGGATCACACCCGACGGAGAGCGCCTTATGCTGCCGATCCGGAACGAGGAGACCGGGACCACGGAAGTTGTGGCGAAGTGGGCGGTCCGCGTGCCGGAAGCCACCTATGAGGCGGTCCGCCAGGACAAGCTCGATGATGGAATCGTTCAGAACGACGTCGTGGCAAGAAAACCTAGCGGCGTGCTCGAGCCTACCTACACCATGGAGGTTTCAGGCGGGGCAATAACCGAATGGTAGGCCATCCATGATCAGCGTAGCCGAAACCTCCAGTTCCCTGGACCGCGCGATCCGGGCGCTGCGGGAGGACGAACAACGGTTGGCCTCGGTGATCGAGGCCTCTGCTGCCGAGATTGCGCGGCTACGCGCTGCGCAGGCCGACTTGCTGAAGGCGCTGGCCCGGATCCGGCTAGACGCGCTTCAGAAGGACCAGATTGTCGGTGAACTCGATGACGTGGAGCGGCGAGCGCTGGCGGCCGTGCGGGAACAAGAGCAGAAACTGGCCTCTCTTGCCACACGCCGTGAGGCGCTTTCCCTGGAGCTTTCTGCGGCACGGGAGGGGCGGACGACCAGCGTGCAGCGGGTGAGTGACGCGGCGGAAGCAATCGAGGCGCTGGAGGAAGCCACTCTGGCTCGTCTCGCGGAGGATGTCGGCTGGCAAAGACAGGCTGCCAGGGTCGCGGGGGCGGAGGCTCGTGCGCTCGCGGCCGACAGCAAGGCGAGTGAAGCAGAAGCGGACCGTGACGAGAAGGCGAAGCCTTACCTGGAGGATCCTCTTTTCGTCTACCTGTGGGAGCGGGGTTACGGGACGCCAGCCTACAGGGGCGGGCGGATTGCCCGGATCGGGGATGATTACGTCGCGCGGGTCGTGAACTACGAGCCGGCTCGCCAGAACTACTTCACGCTCACCGAGATACCCAAACGGCTGGGCGAGCATGCAGATCGGCTGGAAGCTCAGGTCGAAGAGGAAGAAGAAAAACTTCACGCTCTCGAGCGCGCGGCCCTCGAGAAGGATGGGATCGAGGAGCGCGAGAGACTTTATCGGGAAGCGGAGGAAGCGCTGAAGGTGGTCGATCGGCGAATCGTCGATCTGGAACGCGAGCTCGCCGATCTGGAAAAGCAACAGGCCGCATTGCTGGGTAATGCGGAGGGGCAGGGGCTGTCAGGCCCGCTGGACGAACTGGCGGCTGCCCTGCGGCGCGAGGATCTCCAGTCTCTTCTGCGTGAGGCGGCGCAGACGCCAACGCCCGAGGACGAACGCATCGTCCGGCGGCTCCAGGAGACCGATGCCGCGCTCGGGGAGCAGGCACAGCAGCTGCAGGAAGCCCGAGCAACCGTGGTGGAAGTGGCGCGAAAACGCGTGGAGCTGGAGCGGTCCCGGGAAGATTTTCGGCGTAGCGGCTACGAACGGCAGGGTGGAGGGTTCAGTAATGACAAGCTGATCGGCGATGTCATTGGGGGGATCCTCGGAGGAGTCCTCTCCTCTCGTGCGCTCAGGGACGCCATGCGCAGTGGCTACCGCCCTCGAGGTGGTAGCCGCTCCTCACGCCGCAGCGGAAATATCTTCGGCGGATTTGGTGGGAGAAGCGCCCGAGGAGGGTCACGAAGGTCGAGTCGTGGGGGCTTCCGGACCGGCGGCGGGTTCTGAGGATTACCCCGCGCTCGTCATCGCGAGGTAGCGCAGGGACCGCCCGCCAGTAAGCGTTCTTGTGCGGCATAAGCTCGCTCGGAGGTCCTTCGCTTCGCTCAGGCTGATGACTCGCAGCAACGTCTCAGGGCCAGGCTGCCAAGGGCGGGAGTGACATGAGGATGGCCTCCACGTTGCCGCCGGTCTCCAAACCGAAGCGGGTGCCGCGGTCGTAGAGCAGGTTGAACTCTACGTAGCGGCCGCGACGGAACAGCTGGTGCTGGCGCTGCTCTTCCGTCCAGGGCCGGTGCATGTGACGCCTGACCAACCGCGGAAAAACGTCGAGGAAGGCGAGGCCGACATCGCGGGTAAAGGCGAAATTCTTTTCCCAGTCCTTGTCCAGGTAATCATAAAAGATGCCGCCGACTCCGCGCGCTTCGCCGCGGTGGCGAATCATGAAGTACTCGTCGCACCACTGCTTGAAGCGCTCGTAGTACTCGGGGTCGTGGCGATCACAGGCCAGCCTCAGCGCCGCGTGAAAATCCGCGGTATCGGTGTCGTCTGGATACATTGGGTTCAAATCGGCGCCGCCGCCAAACCACGCCTTAGTCGTCACGATGTGACGGGTGTTCATATGCACGGCCGGCACCAGGGGGCTCTGCATGTGAGCGACCAGGGAAATCCCGGAGGCCCAGAAACGAGGATCCTCCTCTGCGCCGGGTATTTGCTTGGCGAACTCCGGAGAGAACCGCCCTTCGACGGTGGAAATGTTGACGCCGACCTTCTCGAAAACTCGGCCGCGCATCAGGCTCATTACGCCGCCACCGCCGGGTGAGCCGTCGTAGTCCCGCCGCTCCCAGCTCTTGCGCTCAAAGCGCCCGGCCGGGGAATTATCCAGGCGCACGAGGTTTTCGCCTTCCAGCTCATCTTCAATGGCTTCGAATTCCGCGCAGATCCGGTCTCGCAGCTCCTCGAACCAGGCCTCTGCCCGTTCCTTGCCTTCTTGATGAATCGATTCTTCTGTCATGACTGCTTCCTGCACGGAAAGGAGTGTGTTTGCCGCAGGGCCTCACCCAGAACCATAGCGCCAGCAACCGCGACATTGAGGGAGCGGAAGCCGTGGCACAAGGGAATCGAAATCCGCAGATTCGCGGCATCATGGATTTCTTGCGGAACCCCTGCGCTCTCCCGTCCCAGGAGGAGCGTGTCGCTACTGTCGTAGGTGATCTCGGTATAGGAGTGATCCGCGTGGCTAGTCAGCAGGAGCAGCCGGCCGTTTCGTGCTTTTTGGAAGGCGTCCCAGGAGGAATGGCGCGTCACCTGGGCTAGCGCGGCATAGTCCAGACCTGCCCGACGCAGCCGCTTATCATCCCACAGGAAACCAAAAGGTTCAATGAGATCAACGGCAACCCCCAGGCAGGCTGCGAGGCGCAGCAGGGTCCCGCAGTTCTGTGGAATGTCGGGTTGATAGAGGGCGAGACGCATGGCGGCTTTTGACCAGGGAATGTCGGAGGAGAGCCGGAAAGCCTATCTGGCAGCATCCCGGCTGCTCAATAAGGAATGTTCAACCCCGCCGGCCTTTACTTACCCCATGATTTTCCTCTATATCCAGCCCGTCACGCAAGGCGATCTAAGCTGCGGGGCTGGTGGCCTGCGACCAGACCAAGCCGGACCGGCAGCTTTGGTGGCAGGGGACGCCGGGCCTTCGGGGCAAAATGTACCGCGGCATTGACTTCGCGTTGCGTTAACGACGAGGGGACAAGAGATCCAATGGCAGACACTGCGAACGCCGGGCAAGGCGCAGACGGAGAGACGCGTCGCGACTTCCTCTACCTGGCCACGGGTGCAATGGGCCTGGTAGGAGCCGCCTCGGTGGCTTGGCCGTTGATCGATGCGCTCAATCCTTCGGCCGATGTTCTTGCGTTGGCGACGACGGAAGTGGACGTCAGCCAGCTACAGGAAGGCCAGGCGATAACTGTTACCTGGCGCGGCAAGCCCGTTTTCATCCGCCATCGCACTTCGGCAGAGATCGAGGAGGCGGAGGCTGTTCCCCTGTCCGACCTGATCGACCCGGAGCCTGATGAAGAACGGGTGATCAAACCCGAGTATCTGGTGATGGTTGGAATTTGTACTCATCTAGGCTGTGTCCCGCTGGGACAGCGCGCCAGCGACCCCAAGGGGGAGTTCGGCGGCTGGTTCTGTCCGTGCCACGGATCGCACTACGATACTTCGGGCCGCATTCGCCGAGGCCCGGCGCCGCGCAATCTGGATGTCCCGGAATATGAGTTCCGCGACGACGCCACGATTGTGATCGGCTGAGGGGGGCGCGAGTAATGAGCGGTTTCAAGACGAACAACAGAACAATCAAGTGGCTGGACAGCCGGCTGCCGGTCTTCTCGACGATGAACCATCATCTGATCGATTACCCGGCGCCGCGTAATCTCAACTATCTTTGGAATTTCGGCTCGCTGGCTGGCATCGTTCTGGTGGTGATGATCATCACCGGCATCCTGCTGGCCATGCAGTACACGCCGCATGTGGATATGGCGTTCGATTCGGTCGAGCGGATCATGCGTGATGTCAACTACGGTTGGCTGATTCGCTACATGCACATGAACGGCGCGTCGTTCTTCTTCATCGTCGTCTACGCACACATGCTGCGAGGCCTCTATTACGGCTCCTACAAGGCGCCGCGCGAGGTGCTCTGGGGCCTGGGCGTCATCATTCTCCTGCTCATGATGGCGACCGCCTTCATGGGCTACGTGCTGCCCTGGGGCCAGATGTCCTTCTGGGGCGCCACCGTCATCACCAACCTTTTCTCGGCCATTCCATGGGGCATCGGTGATGCGCTCGTGACCTGGTTGTGGGGTGGCTTCTCGGTCGATAACCCGACCCTCAACCGCTTCTTCGCGCTGCACTATCTGCTGCCGTTCATCATTGTCGCGGTCGTCTTCCTGCACCTCTGGGCGCTGCATGCCTTCGGGTCGAACAACCCGCTGGGCATCGACGCCAAGGGCCCGCAGGACAAGATCCCGTTTCATCCCTACTACACGGTCAAGGACCTGCTTGGTCTCGGCGTGTTCCTGATCATCTTCGCGGGTTTTATCTTCTACGCTCCGAACTACATGGGGCACCCGGACAACTACATCGAGGCCAACCCGCTGGTAACGCCAGCGCATATCGTGCCCGAATGGTACTTCCTGCCCTTCTACGCGATGCTGCGGGCGATCACCTTCGACATCGGCATCCCCTTCACCGGGATCACCCTCATCGATGCAAAGCTGGGCGGCGTGCTGGTGATGTTCGGCTCGATCATCATCCTCTTCTTCCTGCCCTGGCTGGACACCTCGCCGGTTCGCTCCTCGCGCTTCCGGCCGCTGTACAAGCTGTTCTTCTGGGTGCTCGTGGTCGCCCTGCTTGTTCTCGGCTACGTCGGCGCCATGCCGCCGGAGCAGCCCTGGGTCACAATCGGGCAGATCGCCACGGCCTACTACTTCGCCCACTTCCTGATCGTCATGCCCCTGTTGGGCAAGCTGGAGCGCCCGAAGCCGCTGCCGGCCTCTATTGCGGACCCTGTGCTCAAGCCTGGTCCTGCTACCAACCAGTAGATGGAGAAGGCTGACCCATGAAGAAGCTGGCAATCATCGCTGCGGCGGCTGCCTTCCTCGGCCTGGCACAGGCGCCTGTGGTGCAGGCCGCGGAGGAGGTGGAAATCCCGTCGCATGACTGGTCCTTCTCCGGCATGTTCGGGACCTTCGACAGAGCAAAGCAGCAACGGGGACTGCAGGTATATCGGGAGGTTTGTGCGGCCTGCCACGGCTTGCGGCTGGTCGCCTTCCGGAACCTGGCTGATCTCGGCTACAACGAGGACGAAATCCGCTCGCTTGCAGCCGACTATCAGGTCGAGGATGGCCCCGACGAGAACGGCGACATGTTCATGCGCGATGGCGTGGCTTCAGATCGCTTCCCCGCGCCTTTCCCCAACGAGAATGCCGCCCGCATGGCGAACAACGGCGCGCTGCCGCCGGATCTGTCGCTGATCACTAAAGCACGGCAGCAGGGGCCGGATTATCTCTACCACCTGCTGCTGGGCTATCAGGATCCGCCGGCCGGCGTCGAGATGATGGATGGCATGTACTATAATGCCTACTTCCCCGGCCATCAGATCGCCATGGCCCCGCCGCTCATGGAAGGCGCCATCAGCTACGCGGACGGTACGCCGGCTACGACCCAGCAGATGGCAGAGGATGTCACCTACTTCCTGACCTGGGCCGCCGAGCCAAACCTCGAGGCGCGCAAGCAGATGGGCATGAAGGTGATTCTCTTCTTGTTGATCTTCACAGGCCTGCTCTATGCCGTGAAGCGCAAGGTGTGGGCGGATCTGCACTGATCCTTGCCGGAGCATACTTGGCAGAGGCCGCTTCTCTCTCGAAGCGGCCTCTGTCGTTTAAATGGAGCAGTTCAGGCTGGGGGGCGGCTGATTAAAGCAGCGACGCTAACCTATCGCATGGGAGGAAACAGCAATGGCCGAAGCGCCCGTTCCTCAAATCACCTTTGATGACTTTCTAAAGGTCGACATTCGCGCCGGCACCATAGTACGTGCCGAGCCCTATCCCGAAGCACGCAAGCCTGCGCTGAAGCTGTGGGTGGATTTTGGCCCCGAGATCGGAGAGCGGCGCACCTCTGCTCAAATCACGGAGCACTATGCGCCGGACAGTCTCGTCGGCCGTCAGGTGATCGCTGTCGTGAACTTTCCGCCCAAGCAGATCGGGAAGTTTGTCAGTGAAGTTCTGGTTCTGGGCCTGCCGGACGAGGAAGGCAGGGTTGTACTGGTGAGCCCCAGTCTTCCCGTCCCGAACGGCGGCAGGCTGTATTGATAGCCAGCCGCTTTAGCGGGCTCCTCTTGGTGACCACTATTCCTAGTCGCAGCAGTTCTGCCCAATCAGACACCAACGGACGCATAAGCTGGGCCAGGAGTCACTGCCCTCCTGCCTCCGGCCATTCAACAGAGATGACTTCAAGCTCCACATCGCCGGCCGGCCTTTGCCAGACAACAAGGTCGCCCGCGGAGGAATCCATGAGGGCACGGCCGAGGGGTGACCGCCATGAGATGGCGCCGGTCTTGGGGTCGGCTTCGACCTCGCCCACCAGTCGATAGCGTTGCTGCTCTCCCTCATCGTCTTCAACGGTTACCCAGGCGCCGAAAGCTATCTTGGACCCGGAGCCCGCGGCTGGCGTCGTGGCGGCTGCAAGCACATTCTCAAGCCACTTTCGCTCGCGCTGCAGGGATTGGCGTGCGCTTTCTGTCGCCAAACTCTCGTCTGTCTCTGCCAGCTCGGCTTCCGCGGCATCCAGTTCCGCAAGCTGCCGCTCGAGCCGCTTGCGGCCCTCTGCAGTGATCAAGATCGGACGAGGGGGAAGGGGCCTTTCCGGTCCCTCAAACTCCCCGCGAGATTCCAGGTCATCCTCACGGACGAAGGCACGGCTCATGCCGCCCTCCTTCTCTCCACTATTTAAACGAACATCGCCCTGAGCATAGTAAGCTCAGGGCGAAAGCGCAAAACGACTACCCCTTCGGGCTTGTCCCGATTAGCAGCTAGCCAGTCAAGCCGACTGAGCTGGTACCGGTGCTAGGCATTAAACGACGCTGGAGGCCGCTGCCGCTGCCGCATCGTTGCCCAGCACCAGAGCATCATAGTCGTTCAGGAGATTGCGGGTAATCTCGCCGGGGCTGAAGGTATAGGTCGCCTGCTGCATCGCAATCTCTCGAACAGGCGTCACCTCGACAGCGGTGCCGGTCAGGAAAACTTCCTGGGTTTTGGCCAGTTCTTCCGGCTGGATAGCGCGCTCGACCACCTCATAGCCGCGCTTGCGGGCAAGTTCCATCACGGTGCGGCGGGTGATGCCGTCCAGGAAGCAATCTGGGGTCGGCGTATGAATCACACCATCCTGCACCAGGAATATGTTGGCTCCGGTGGCTTCGGCGATCTGTCCCCGCCAATCGAGCATCAGCGCGTCGTTATAGCCCGCATCCTCGGCTGCGTGCTTCGACAGGGTGCAGATCATGTAGAGCCCAGCCGCTTTCGAGTGTGCAGGCGCCGTCCGCGGGTCAGGCCGCCGATAGCGTCCCTCGGCCATACGGATGCCCTGCATGCGCGCTTCCGGGCTGAAGTAGGCCGGCCATTCCCAGGCCGCAATGGCCAGGTGGATCTTCGAGCCTTGGGCGGACACTCCCATCATTTCGGCGCCGCGCCAGGCGATGGGACGCACGTACCCATCGGTGATGCCGTTGGCTTTCAGCACCTCCTGTGCCGCCGCGTCGATTTCCGCTACGCTCCAGGGAATTTCAAACCCCATGACTTCCGCGGAGCGGTGCAGACGTTCATGGTGCTCGACCATCTTGAAGATGCGGCCATTGTAGCTGCGTTCGCCCTCAAACACCGCACTGGCGTAGTGAAGCCCGTGGGTCAAAACGTGCACCTTGGCATCGCGCCAGGGAATCAGGGCCCCATCAAGCCAGATCGAGCCATCGCGATCATCGAAAGGAAGCATGGATATTGCGGGTCCTCAGGCCCTATACAGTTGCGTCTGCCGACCCGCCTTGATCGTGGGTCATCCTTTGCTGGGCGCCGTTACACGCCGAGAAGACCATGGTCAAGGCAGGATAGTGCTTCATTGCTGCGCAGCTATGGAAGTTATTACTTTCTTTCGCCCGCAACCATTTATCGGTAACGAAACGTGGTAGAAAAGTCAACATGGCTGACGTAAAAATCCAGGTCAATCCGCTCTTCCTGCGTGAGGAGGAGCTGCGCCAGGCACTGGAGCTTCTGTTCTTCGGCTACCGAGATTTCACCGCGGAACCAGACCGCCTGTTGGCCGAGAAGGGATTTGGCCGCGCCCATCACCGGGTCATTTATTTTGTGGGGCGGCATCCCGGACTTGCCGTTTCGCATCTGCTTGGCATCCTCAAGATTACCAAGCAGAGCTTGTCGCGCGTCCTCGGGCAGCTGGTAGAGGAAGGCTATATCAGTCAGCGGCCAGGCGAACGCGACCGGCGGCAACGCTTGCTGGAGCTGACCGACAAGGGCCGAGATTTGGAACGACAGCTCACGGCCGCGCAGACGGAGCTTGTCGCGCGAGCCTATCGAGCAGCCGGAGCGGAGGCGGTGGAAGGCTTTCGAACCGTGCTCTTGGGTCTGATAAACGAGAAGGATCGCGAGCGATTTCTCGATCCTGGGCGGGGCTCCTTTGAGTAGGCAGCGCTACTCGTAGAGTCCACCGGATCGCTACTGAAAGGTTGAGGCTAGTTTTGACTGTCGTGCTCCCTGGAGAGGAAAGACCGCACGTTCTGGTGGTCGATGATGACACCCGTTTGCGCGAGTTGCTCAAGCGCTATCTGTCCGATCAAGGGCTTCGGGTGACGGTCGCGAGCGACGCCGCCGACGCGCGCGCGAAGCTCGAGGCGATCGACTTCGACCTGATCGTGCTCGACATCATGATGCCAGGTGAAGATGGGCTTCAACTGACGCGCTGGCTGAGCGCTCACCGTCAAATTCCAGTTCTTCTCCTGACCGCCATGGACGAGGTGGATCATCGTATCGAGGGCCTGGAAAGCGGAGCTGATGACTATCTTTCCAAGCCCTTTGAGCCGCGGGAGCTGGTTCTGCGTATCCAGGCGATCCTCCGGCGCTTCGCGCAGGCGGCAGAGCCCAACCCTCAAAGGGTATTCTTTGGTGAGTTCGTTTACGATCTGGATCGCGGAGAACTGCGGCGCGGCGAGATACTGGTGCGTCTGACGGCAGCGGAGGAACAGCTGCTGACAGCCTTGGCGCGCAGCCCCGGCGTTCCGGTGAGCCGCGAGGAACTGGCATCGATCAGTCCCGAGATCGGCAACCAGCGCAGCATCGACGTGCAGATGACGCGGCTTCGCCGAAAGATCGAACGTGACCAGAAGGCGCCGCGCTATCTTCAGACGGTAAGAGGAACGGGCTACGTTCTGATGCCCGACTGAGTGAGCGCATGGCCAATCAGGAAGCAGAAAAAGGCATCGAGCTGGCAGCCAGCCGGTCGGCCGCTGCTGAGCGTCCCTATGCCCCGGCTCCGGGCGTTCGGTGGCGTCCACGCCGCAGGTGGCGCCTCAAGCGGCTGATACCCCAGAGTCTGCTGGGGCGTTCCTTGATGATCATCATCCTGCCGCTTCTCATCCTGCAGGTGATCTCGACCTGGGCCTTCTATGACCGCCACTACGAAAACATCACGCGGCGCTTGAGCCAGGCGGTGGCTGGCGAAATTGCAGCGGTTGTTGACATGTTGCTGACCGACCCCAGCAACACGGAAGAGGCGGAAGCCTTCGCGCTCGCCAACCGGCATCTCGGCTTGAAGATACAGTTGCTGGGGCCTGAGCGCATCGTCGAGTACGATCCGCCATTCTGGCCTTCACTGATCCACGACCGCCTTGGACGTGCGCTGGAAGAGCAGCTCGATCACAACTTCTCGATCGATACCCACAGCTATGGCAGCGATGTGGAGGTACGGGCTGATCTGGGCGCGGAGGGTGTACTTCAGGTTCTCGTGCCCCGCAATCGCCTCTTCAGCTCTACCATCTACATCTTTCTCTGGTGGATGTTCGGCAGCTCGCTCGTTCTGTCGGTTATCGCAACTATTTTCATGCGGAATCAGGTTCGCCCCATCCGCCGCCTGGCAAGAGCGGCCGACGCCTTCGGGCGAGGCCGAGACGTTGGCGATTTCCGCCCAGAAGGGGCGGCGGAAGTGCGTCGCGCGGGCCGCGCCTTTCTGGTGATGCGCGATCGGCTGCGCCGCCAGGTACACCAGCGTACCGAGATGCTTGCGGGGGTGAGCCATGACCTCCGCACGCCCTTGACCAGGATGAAGCTTGAGTTGGCGATGCTGCCGCGTTCCCCGGAGATTGAAAGCCTGGAGACAGATCTGGTTCAGATGGAGCGCATGATTGAAGGCTACCTTGCCTTCGCCCGGGGGGAGGGGAAGGAGCTTGCCCACGAAATCGAGGTGGGAGAACTGTTGCGGGAAGCCGTGAGTGAAGCTCGTCGTTCCGGCCTGCGCGTCAATCTGTATCTCGCTACTGATCTGGTGTCGGTGCTGAGGCCACAGGCGTTGCACCGGGCGGTGGCAAATCTGCTTGCGAATGCGGGACGCTTTGGCAAAGAGGTAGATGTTACGGCCCACCGCCGCAGCAAGGGTATCGAAATACTTATCGATGACGATGGGCCTGGTATCGATGCCGATCAGCGGGAGGAGGTTTTTCGGCCCTTCGTGCGGCTCGAACGGTCGCGGAATTTTGATACCGGAGGCACCGGCCTTGGGCTGACCATTGCACGCGACATGATTCGCGGACAAGGCGGGGATTTGACGCTCCATGACGCGCCGGGAGGCGGCTTGCGCGCTCGTATCTGGCTTCCAGCTTAGGTATTGGCTCTCTTACTCAGGCACGGATAGTTTTCCGCTTTCATTCGAGTGGTGAACAGCCCAGATAGTCTTCTTGCACTCTTTCCTTGCACCGTGAGGAATGGCGCACCAAAATTCGAACCCTTTGAGAGGCCGTGGATAAAGGGGCCACACGTCTGACCACGGCCCGATCCTGAGTCACAACCGCGTTCGGAGCGCATGGGCCTTCATGGGCAATGCTAATAGCCTGTTTTTTCAGCTCTGGCTCGAGAGCCCCCTCACGATTGCCGCAGTTGTTCCCAGCAGTGCCAGACTCGCCCGAGCCCTGGCGGCGCCAGTACCACTCGATGACCCAGAAGGATGGGTCGTGGAACTGGGGCCGGGCACAGGTGTGGTGACGCGAGCGATCCTGAAACACGGCGTGCGGCCGGACCGGCTGCTGGTAATCGAGCGGGAGCCACGGCTGGCCAAACTTCTGCTTCAGGAGTTGCCCTCAGAGGTGCAGGTCCTCACCGATGATGCCTTACACCTGGGCTCGCTTTTACGCGCCCGCGGTATTGGCAAGGTGAGCGCGATCGTGTCGGGCATCCCGCTTGTTGCCATACCGGCCCCGGACCAGGCGCTACTGCTCAATCAGGCGGCTGAGCTGCTGAAACCGGGCAATCCGTTTCTTCAGTTTACCTATGGCCCCGCAGCGCCGGCCCGCCGTTCTCTCCTGCAGGCAGCCGGTTTGAGCGCCAGACGCGAACGTTTCGTGCCGCTTAACGTGCCTCCAGCCTCAGTCTGGAGCTTCCGGCGTGCGCCAGCATCCTCTCCGGCGATTAGCAATTAGACAGTCAGAAGCGGCTCTTGGCATCAACCTGAACCGCAAGAGGAGCAATGGCTTCAGTTCGGCGTGCCACCTTTTCAGCACGCCGCTGTTCGGTGAGTTGAGGCCATGATCCACATCAGGCCATCGGTGCACGACGATGCTGCGGCTCTGCCGGAGCTCGAGCGCAGTGCGGCGGTGATCTTTCGCAACTGGCCGGGACTGGAGTGGATCGCCGACGATGATGTGCAATCGGTCCACCAGCACCATGCACTGATTGCGACGGGTGTCGCCCTGGTTGCCGAGCTGCCTGGCCGCGGTGTTGTCGGATTCCTAAATGGGGAGTTCGCTGCCGATGCCGTGCACCTATGGCAGGTGGCAGTCCATTACGACTACCAGCGGCGAGGTATCGGGCGGCAGCTTATCGACGCGGCGAAGCTGTGCGCATCGCAACGCCGACTTCCTGCCCTCACCTTGACGACATTCCGACAAGTGCCGTGGAACGAACCATACTATCAGCGCTTGGGCTTCAAGACGCTCGCGGATGACGCGCTGACTCCGCGGTTGGCAACAATTCTGGAGGTTGAAGCCCGAGCGGGACTACCTGCCAGGAACCGCTGCGCCATGGTGCTTTCCGTTTGAAACGCCAAAAGTCGCGGGCTATCCCTTTCCCTTCCGGCTGGCGTGCCCCCCCGGTCAGGCTCCCCAATGGAGATCAGTCAGAACGAATGTTCGTGGCGCGGCCACGCTGCAGCTCATATCAGGGCCGTCACTGCCAACGGTCTGCCGCTTCCTCATCGCTCTCGCGCGCCTCGACCCAAGTGGCATCGCCCTGGCTGTCTTCTTCCAGTTTCCAGAAGGGTGCCTTGGTCTTCAGCCAGTCGATGAGGAAACGGCAGGCCTCGAAGGCGGCGTCGCGGTGTGCGCTAGCGGCGGCGACCAGGACAATGCGGTCACCGGGTTCCAGCCGGCCGTAGCGGTGGATAATGAGGCTTTCCTCCAGCGGCCAGCGCTCCCGCGCCTCAGCCTCGATGCGCTCCAGCATTCTTTCCGTCATGCCGGGATAATGCTCCAGGGTCATGGCCGAGAGAGCGCGGGTCTTGGCCATCTCCCGCACCAGGCCGACAAAGACGGTGAGGCCGCCGATCGTCTTGTTGTTCGCGGTCAGCGCGGCGATCTCCTGACCGGGATCGAAATCTTCCCGCTGCACACGTACCGCCATGGCGTCAGCCTCCGGTTACAGGCGGAAAGAGCGCGACCTCGTCACCATTCTGTACCGGATCTGCTGGTCGTGCGTACTCCTGGTTGACGGCTACCCGCACGCTCTTGGGGTCGCTGAGCGCTGCGGCATAGTTGTCACCGCGCTGCGCCAGCCATGCCAGGAGCTGTTCGACATTGGTCACTGCTTCAGGCAGCGTGACCTCCTCCTCCGCATGGCCGACCTTTTGTTTCAGCCAAGCAAAATACAGCAGCCGCAATTACTCTCTCCATAGTCAGCGTTTGAAGCTGGTCCAGGGGGACAGCTTAGCGGAAGAGTTCGCTAAACGGCAGGAAGTCTGCCATCTGCCCCTTTTCCAGCCTCGTCACCTCTTCCGGCAGCTCTACGAGGCCATCGCATTCCACCAGCGAGCTGAGAATGCCCGCGCCTTCTCTTGGGAACTTGGTGGCAATGGCTTGCCCTGCCTCGTTGCGGCGTAGAAAGACCCGAACCCACTCCCGACGCCCCGCCTTCTTCTTATAGTCAAATCCGAGTGTGACAGGGAAGGAAAGAGGGGGCAGGGCCTCGCCCCCCATCAAGAGAAAGATCAGGGGGCGCACCAGCATGACGAAGGTGACGACGACTGCGGCCGGGTTTCCGGGTAGCCCTATGAAGGGGACGCGTCCCAGCTGCCCCAGCGCGATCGGCCGCCCCGGCTTGATCGCGAGGCGCCAGGCGTGGACGGCCCCATGAGCCTCCACGGCTTGCTTGACGTGGTCTTCATCCCCGGTCGAGACACCGCCTGAGGTCATGATGAGATCATGCTGTGCCGCTGCCTTCGCGAGCGCCTTGGTGATCACCTCACGGCGATCTGGCAGGATCCCCAGGTCCTCCACATCACAGCCGATGCCGCGGAGCAGCCCGATCAGGGTGTAGCGGTTGGAATCGTGGATTCCGCCGGTCGGGAGCGGCTCCGACGGCTCATAGAGCTCGTCGCCTGTGGAGAAGAGCGCGACCCGAAGCGGCCGTGAAACCTTCAGGTGGCTGCGCCCAGCGGAGGCGGCCTGTCCCAGGTCCGGCGCCCGAAGCTGGCGACCAGCGGAGAGAACGCGGGTCCCGGCCGCGATGTCTTCGCCGGCCTGGCGCAGATTGGCACCGCGCTTGATACCCGGCAGGATGACCACGTCATCCTGCTCTTCGCGGCAATCCTCCTGCATCATGACGGTATCCGGCCCATCAGGAATGGGCGCACCCGTGAAAATGCGCACCGCGGTGCCGCGCGGCTGTGTCCCGGCAAAGGCCTGCCCTGCCGCGACGCGGCCGGCTATGGGCAATCGCGTCTCGCGGTCTGGGTGTAGATCCTCGAAATAGACGGCATAGCCGTCGACGGCTGCATTGTTGTGAGGGGGAACGTCATGTGGCGCGATTACGTCTTCCGTAAGGATGCGGCCCAGGCATTGCGCCAAGGGGAGTTCCTCGTCCTCGGTGATCCTGACGAGGCGTGCCCGCAAGAGCGCTAGTGCCTCCTCGCATGGCATCAAGGGGCCGCCGTGGGCAAAACAGTCGTCAGTGAGCTGTGCCATGGTCAGACGGCGTCCTCAGTCGCGCTTAAGGCTTTCAGGCCGAGCTCTTCGACCAGGAAGTCAACGATGGCTTCGGTATCGTTCAGGTCAAGAACCGGGCGCGGTCCCTGGGGCAGCTTGTCTGCCTCCGGGACAGGCCCATCACTGCAAATGGCGAGGATCCTGGGATCCTCCGTCGCCAACAAAGGTTTGCCCACGGAGCGCCGCCAAACCTCCAGCTTCTGATGGCCTTCGCGCTTGAACCCCTCGATGATCACGAGATCGACTGGCGCAAGCTTCTCGAGCAACGCGTCGATGCCGGGTTCGGGCTCGTCTCGTAGCTCATGCATCAGCGCCCAGCGATTGCCAGAGGAGACCAGCACCTCTGTGGCGCCCGCCTGGCGGTGCTCGTAGGAATCCTTCCCCGGCGTGTCGACGTCGAAGTTGTGGTGTGCGTGCTTTACGGTGGAGACGGAAAGGCCGCGCCGCCGCAGCGCCGGGATCAGCTTGCACACCAGGGTCGTTTTCCCCGAGCCGCTCCAGCCTGCCAAACCAACTATCTTCATGCTGCCCATCCTCACGCGCACCTGAACCCGGCCCATGGAAGGCAGCCGGGCCCCGTCGTGTCAACCACGCTGGTTCTAAGGCTTTCCCGCGTGATTGCGGACAGAGCGAGCCTTAGCCTAGGCGATCTGAGAGTGCGCTGTAGGCCGCCAG
>JAJUFM010000173.1 GCA_029265995.1 Rhodospirillaceae bacterium
AGACCTATAGCATCCGGTAGCTGAGCCCGGCAGCCAGGGGCAAAAGCCGTGTCCCGCTTGCTGCGGCGGCCGCGCCCATGTCAAGCTCGAGCGGGAAAGGCCAGCGAGGGAGAGCGTCGCCCGTGACTGCAGACGGCTCTGAAGTCGCGACTCAGGTTCGCCCGAAGTTCTCGGATCCGTCACTGACGGCGAGTGGTCAGAAGCGTGCAAAAGTTGCACTGGCGCAGCTGAAGACGCTTTGGTTCAACACCGGGACCCTCTGCAACCTCAGCTGCACCAACTGCTACATCGAGTCGAGCCCCCGCAACGACCGGCTGGTTTATCTTACTAGAGAGGAAGTTCGCGCCTTTCTTGATGAGGCAGAACAGGAGCGTCTGGGAACCGAAGAGATCGGTTTCACCGGGGGCGAGCCCTTCATGAATCCGCACCTGATGGACATCCTTCGGCTTTGCCTGGAGCGCGACTACCGGGTGCTTCTGCTGACCAATGCCATGCGGCCCATGATGAAGCAGGCGGAGGGGCTGCGTGCGCTCCTGCCGCTCGCGCGTGGACGCCTCACATTACGTGTCTCTCTGGATCACTACGCAGCAGCCTTTCACGAAAGGGAGCGAGGATCGCGAAGCTGGGCGCCGACCATCGCCGGGCTGCAATGGCTCTGCCGAGAAGGCTTCCGGGTGGATGTCGCGGGCCGCCAGCTCTCCGGGGAAAGCGAGGGTCAACTTCGCGCTGGCAACCAAAGGCTTTTCTCGGAGCTTGGCCTGCCGCTGAATGCGGAAGACCCTGCTCAACTCGTGCTCTTTCCAGAGATGGACAGCGCGGCCGAGGTGCCCGAGATCACCGAAGCCTGCTGGGGCATCCTGGGCAAGCAGCCGAGCGACGTGATGTGCGCCTCCAGCCGCATGGTCGTGAAGCGCAAGGGAGCGGCACGCCCCGCCGTGGTCGCCTGCACCCTGCTTCCCTACCAATCGGCCTTTGAACTGGGAGCAACCCTGAAAGAAGCTCTTGGCGAAGTGCCGCTCAACCACCCCCACTGCGCCCGCTTCTGTGTTTTGGGCGGCGCCAGTTGCAGCGCGAGGTGAAGACCGCTGCTGGCGCCCAGTTTAGCGCAAATCAGCTTCAGTAAACTGCGCCTGGCTGGTTTCTGATTGTTCGTTCAAGGCGGCGAGGATTACGCCGGGGGTATCGGTGATGATCGCATCGGCGCCCCAGGCGCGGCAGCGCCGGGCGACCTCCGGATCGTTGACGGTCCAGACCGCGAGGGCGTAGCCGGCCGCTTTGACCGCGGCCGCCGCTGCCTCGTCGAGTTCCACCCAACCGAGATGGACGCTGACACAGCCGCAGGCTTTTACGCGAACCTGCCAATCCTCCGGCAACTTCTCGCCTAACCAACCGCGGGGCAGCTCCGGAGCCACCTCTGCGGTTATCGCGAGCACTGCCTCGGAAAAGCTCGAGATAAGCGGAGGTGGAAGATGCGACGGCCAGTGAGACTGTAAAGCTGCCAGCACGGCTCTGGTAGTTTCCGCCTCGCGCCCTGGCGCCGGCTTGATCTCTACGTTGGCGCCCAGGTTTAGCTCCCCCAAGCGCTCGATGACCTTCGCCAAGGTCGGGAGCTTCTGGCCGCGATAGTGGGCATTGAAGCGCTCTCCCACATCCACCTCAGCCAGGCTCTCCGCGCTGAGATCGGCCACAGCCTCCGAGCGGCCGGCGGTGCGGTCCAGAGTGAGGTCATGGTGTACTACCGGGATCCCGTCGGCACTCAGCATCACATCGAACTCGACCCACTGCGCGCCCAGTTCTGCCGCCTTCTCGAATCCCGCCAGGCTGTTTTCCGGTGCGTGAAGAGGGGCACCGCGATGCCCAATAACCGGGGGAAGAGCGAGTGCGACTGTCATAACCCGAGACTCCAGAAGCGGACTGGCAGCACCATTAACCCCTTCCCCCGCAACGGCAAGCCAATCTAGTGCTGGCTCCGCACCGCTGTGCAAGACCGCAAGCCTTATCAGCCGGCCATCCTGCCAGCGCTAACTGGTGGCGTCTGCAGGTAGCGATCGTGGTGGCGCACCCAGTCCATTCCTCGGGCTTCATTGCGACCCTTGGGCGTGAGGTCGAGCATGGCGTAGGTGCCCATCATCACCTCCACGCCGCGCCCGTAGGTGGAGTAGGTGTGGAAGACGTTCCCCGCCGCGTCCCTGTAGAAGGTGCTCACCCCGGGCCACTCCTCGCCGGTCATAGGCCACTGGCCGTAGTTGTAGTCGATCTGCCCCTTGGCAACCTCCTCGGGCGTGAAACTGACCCGGAAATCGTAGTTGAAGGGGCTGCCGTTCGAGGAGACCCACTTGAACTGCCAACCCATCCGGCGGCGAAAGCGCTCGATCTCGGCCAGCGGCGCCCGTGACACGGCGATCATGGTGACGTCGTGGTTGGCCAGATGCAGGTTCATGCCGTCGATGTGGTCGGCCATGAAGGAGCAGCTCGCACACCCCTCCGTCCTTCCCGGCGCAAACATGAAATGCTGCACCAGAAGCTGTGACCGTCCCTCGAAGAGATCGGCGAGCCTGCGCGAACCATCCAGCGTGTCGAAGAAGTACTCCTTCTCGACGCGCACCCACGGCAAGGCGCGCCGCTGACGGGCAACCTCGTCGCGATGATACGTGAGTTCCTTCTCCGCTTTCAGCAGATCTCGGCGGGCGGTGAGCCACTCATCGTGTGAAACAACAGCCTGTTGCATTGTCAGTCTCCTTCGGTTTGGGTTCTACGCCCCTGGGGAAGGGCGAACAGGAGCTTCAGCCACGGTGCTGCGTGAAAGAGGCTCATCAGCAAGTACATCAGGGTCATGTCGTTGATCGGCACGATCGCAGAGACGGCAGAACAAAGCGTCATGGCCGGCGAGCCTGAGGCAGAAATCCAGGCCATGACTGCAAAGGTCGGGGCAGCGGCAAGCCGGAGCCAGACGACCACTTCGGCCAGCCAACCCGCCGATGTTTCGACTTTCCCGTGCGCGGCAGACAGCCTCATTTTCAGTTCCTCGCCTGATGCCCCCTTCCCAGGGGCTGCGATATGAAGGACGCTATCTCGGGCGAGGAGCCGGGTGAGAGTTACAAACTTGGCGGGGTTTTCATGGACTCGCTGATCACTGCCGCAGCACGTGCCCTCTCGGCGGGAAACCCACTCACCGCTTTGAAAGCGGTCGCATTGCGCG
Source organism: Rhodospirillaceae bacterium (assembly GCA_029265995.1). Taxonomy (GTDB): domain Bacteria; phylum Pseudomonadota; class Alphaproteobacteria; order Kiloniellales; family DSM-21159; genus Aquibaculum. The sequence goes on from JAJUFM010000173.1 coordinate 3,200, forward strand.
ATGAGGCCCCGGCGCTGGCCTTGCGCGGCATCGCCATGGCGCAGCTCGGCAACCTCACGAGCGCCAGGGAACTGCTGCGAAACGCCGCCCGTGCCTTCGGACCGGCGCAGCCGCTTGGCCGCGCGCGCTGCCTCCTCGCCGAAGCAGAGATCGCGCTTGTTTCCCGTGATCTGGGCCAGTCATCCCAGACTTTTGATGCGGCGCGCGCGCTGCTCGAAGCCTCCGGCGACCGAACGAACGCCGCGCACGCCGGCTATCTCGAAGCCAGGCGCCTGCTTTTGCTCGGCCGCCTCGATGAAGCGGAAGCGCTGCTCGATCAACTCGATGCCGCCGCTCTGCCCCACCCTTCGCAAGTCGGGCATGAACTGGTGGTGGCAGGCATCGCCATCCGGCGCATCAAAACGAAACCCGCGAAATTCGCATTGGAACGGGCGCGATGGGCGGCGGAAAAGGCGCAGATTCCAGCACTCTCAGCCGAGGTCGAGCGGGCCGCGCAAGCCTTCGAGGCGCCGGCCGGGCGTTTCATCTCGAAAGGCACGGAGCGGCTGCTGCAGCTCGATGAAGTGGAAGCCCTGCTGGCCTCGGACAGGCTTATTGTGGACGCCTGCCGCAATGTCGTGCGGGCGGGATCCACAATCGTTCCGCTCACCACGCGTCCGGTGCTGCTCGCCCTCCTCCGCGCTCTTGCGGAAAGCTGGCCGGAGGATGTGCCGCGCGAAAGACTTCTCGAACGCGCTTTCCGCGCACGCCAGGCAGACGAGTCGCACCGCGCGCGGCTGCGTGTCGAAATCGCGCGGCTGCGTGAGGCGATCAAGCCGCTGGCGGCGCTGAGCGCGACCCGGCAGGGCTTCGTTCTGCAAC
>JAJUFM010000060.1 GCA_029265995.1 Rhodospirillaceae bacterium
ACTTCCTTTGGTCGGACGGCCCCTTGAGCTGTACGCTCGTATCGCCAGCTTCGGTATGAGAAACGCTCCGCTCTGGGATCCGTCGCTCATTTAGCTGGATGCGCCACACCAGGGCGGGAAAATAAAGCATTCCCACCCTAGAGCAGATCGCGCCAAATCAGATTCACGAAGTGATCCGATTTGGCGCGTGAATCTGCTCTATCTATTTGATGTAGAGCGGATTCACGCGTTTGACTGAACCCCAAAGTGGTTCAGATCAAACGCGATCCGGTCTGGTGTTTGAAACTGCGCTTTCCCACAGCCCCTACCGGGACAAGGGGAAAATGGTGTTCCTACACTCACGCGCTACGCGATGAACGCGTCTTGGACCTTGCAGAACAGCCACTTCTGAGCAGGTTACATCTGCTCTTGCTGGTATTCCGCTTCATCTTGCAGGTTCTCGCCGCCGCTCTCGATGTCTTCGCCGAGACCTTCCATGGTGTTGCAGGCACTGGCGCCAAGGAGGAGGAGGCCGAGCAGCCCCGCGAGCGCCGCGTTCTTGTAGGTGTGGGATGTCAACTTGACTCTCCGGTCTTGCTGTTATTGGGCGACGCTGCTTCAGCAGGTCGTTGGCAGTCTGCTAACGTAAGAAGCTGGCGGCGGTTCCAGAGCTTCTCTCTCCACTGAAGGTTATTTGACAAAGTCAAATAGCCCGCCCATGCTGATCGCATGCCTTGTTTCGCGACACGTCACCGATATCAAGACCACGCGGGGTCCCTGCGCGCAGGCGCGGCACCCCGGGCGTGGATGTCGCACCTGTAAGCTCCTCGCCCGGGGCACCCAGCAAGGTTTTCTTAGTAGTTTCATCACAGGCGTAGAGCCTGAAATTCCATAGCCAGCCTTGCCGTTGTGCCCGTCAGCACTCCCCTTTAGGAGGAGGTGGCAGGCAATTGCGCGGGGTTACGGAAAAAGGGAGCGGGTTATGAGTGTCTCAAGTGTCGACACGGCCTTGCCGACGGTCGTTATCGACGAAGCCTATTATGATCGTCTGGAAAGTTTGGCCATGGGCGGTATGGAGCGTGCCCAGGCCGCGGCCGAGCGGCTGCTGGAGGAGCTGGAGCGAGCGGAGGTGCTACCCTCGGAAGAGGTGCCGCAGAACGTCGTGAACATCGGCTCGGAAGTGACCTATAGCGATGACGAGGGGGATCGCAGCCACACGGTGTGTCTCGTATTCCCCGCAGAGGCGGACATCAGTCAGAACCGCATCTCGGTCCTCACTCCCGTGGGCGCCGCGCTGATCGGCTTGTCCGAGGGGCAAAGCATCACCTGGCTGTCACGGGACGGCAAAGAGAGGCGACTGACCGTGCTCGAGGTAAAGCCGCCCGAAAAATAAAACAAATCAGGTGATCAGCCGTCTCGCGCGAAGCGGTATAGGGCGTCGCCGGCTTGCAGGTAAACCAGTTTGTCCAGTTGACGGGTGCCGGGCAAGCGGTTGTAAAAACGCCGGGCTGGCCGATTGGGGGCGTCTACCGTCCAGACCAGTTTGGTCCAGCCTCGCTCTACCGCCAGTTCGGCCATACGCTTCATGAGTGTCCGGCCCACCCGCCTGCCGCGTGCTTGGGGGCGCACATAGAGCTCCTTGAGAAAGAGCGAAAGCTCACAGTCGCTGGTCCAGAAGACGGGGGCGTAAATCGCGTAGCCGACCACCTCGTCGTCCACTTCCGCGATAAGCGCCTCGAAGCCCGGATCCCGGTTCAGGTGTCGCTCCAGCCGAGCAATTAGCGCATCGCGGGAGCAGGGCGGAGGCTCGCCGTAGAAAGCGAAGGTTTCGGTTACAAGGTGGGCCAAGACCTCTAGGTCACCTGCATCTGCCTGGCGAAGGCCGACCTTGCCCTGCATCGATCTACTCCGGCAGGCTGCCGACTTGGCCGCGATGACGCAGCAGGTGATCGGCCAGAACGATTGCCATCATGGCTTCACCCACTGGCACGGCGCGAATGCCGACGCACGGATCGTGGCGGCCGCGCGTAACGATCTCTGTGTCCCGGTTGAAGCGATCCACCGTACTGCGCGGTGTAAGGATTGATGAAGTCGGCTTTACAGCGAAGCGCACGACGATGTCCTGGCCGCTCGAAATACCCCCTAGAACGCCGCCGGCATTGTTGGAGGAGAAGGTGACCCGATTGCCGCTGGCGCGCATCTCGTCGGCATTCTCTTCGCCGGAAAGGCGGGCGGCCTGAAATCCTGCGCCTATTTCGACCCCCTTGACCGCGTTGATCGACATCATGGCCTTGGCGAGATCGGCGTCGAGTTTATCGTAAACCGGATCGCCCAGTCCCGCGGGAACGCCCTCTGCCACCACCTCTACGATTGCGCCGAGAGAGGAGCCGGCCTTCCGGGCGGTATCGAGGTCCTGCGCCCACAGCGCGGCGGTCTCGGGATCCGGCGCGAAAAAGGGATTGCGCTCCACCTCGTCCCAGTTCCAGCGGTTACGCTCAATGGGGCGGCCGCCCATCTCCACCAGAGCGCCGCGAATGGCTACGACCTGCGCGCCCAGAATGTGGCCCAGCACCTGGCGCGCGACGCCGCCGGCGGCCACGCGCATGGCTGTCTCGCGGGCGCTGGAGCGGCCACCTCCGCGGTAATCGCGGATGCCATACTTCCGAAAGTAGGTGAAGTCGGCGTGGCCGGGCCGAAACTTGTCGGCGATATCGCCATAGTCCTTGGAGCGCTGATCCTGGTTACGAATCACCAGGGAGATGGGCGTTCCGGTGGTCCGCCCTTCAAAAACACCGGACAGGATCTCGACTTGATCCGGCTCTCGACGTTGGGTGGTGTAACGGGATTGCCCGGGTTTGCGCTTGTCCAGCCAGGGCTGGATGTCGCCTTCCTTGAGCGGGATCAGCGGCGGGACGCCCTCAATGACGCAACCGATGGCCGGGCCGTGACTTTCGCCCCAGGTCGTAAAGCGGAAGGCTTGTCCGAAGCTGTTGCCGGGCATGGGCTTTATCCCTGAGACTTGAAGCCCGCCAACAATTCGCGAACCTGGGGAGCCGCATCCACCTCCATCATGCCCACGGTGTGATAGCCGGAATCCACGTGATGAATTTCGCCGGTGACGCCGCTCGACATATCGGAGAGCAGGTAGAGCGCTGCGCCCCCAACCTGATCCTGGGTCACGTTGCGGCGCAGGGGCGAGTTGTATTCGTTCCACTTGAGGATATAGCGGAAGTCACCGATGCCCGAGGCTGCGAGCGTCTTGATCGGGCCTGCGGAGATAGCGTTGACGCGAATGCCTTCGGCCCCGAGGTCCGAAGCCAGGTAGCGCACAGAGGCCTCTAGGGCTGCCTTGGCCACGCCCATCACGTTGTAGTGCGGCATCACCCGCTCGGCGCCATAGTAGGTGAGGGTCAGCAGGCTGCCGCCGGCGCGCATCATGGGAACGGCACGCTGGGCAACGGCAGTGAACGAGTAGCAGGAGATGTCGAGGCTATTGACGAAGTTGTCGCGGGTGGTCGCGAGATAACGTCCCTTGAGCTGCTCCTTGTCGGCATAGGCAATCGCGTGAACGACAAAGTCGAGACTGTCCCAATCCTTCTGGAGTGTCTCGAAGACCTCGTCGATGGAGTCGTCGCTCGTCACGTCGCAGGGCAGGACGAGAGAACTGCCGACAGACTCCGCAAGCGGTCTCACACGCTTGGCAAGGGCTTCCCCTTGATAGGTGAAGGCGAGTTCAGCCCCCTGCTGTGCGCAGGCGGCGGCGATTCCCCAGGCAATGGAACGATCGTTGGCCACTCCCATGATCAAGCCACGCTTGCCGGACAACAGCAGGGAAGAATCGCTCATCAGGTCTCTCGCTAGAAGGGCGCCGGCGGCGCGGCTCATATGGAATGCAGGGCGCGGCAGTCTACACCAAGGCCCCCAAGGGTCAAAGGCACCGCCTTGTGCAGCTGCTCATCAGCCACTCCGCCCCGGCTTGGTCAAGAGATCTTCTCAGCCGGAGGCGGACGTCGTGTCTCTGGTAACAGGGGTCGAGTAGCCAAAGAAGGGGTCGAGGCGCTCCTCAAGATACTGCTCGATCGCCTCAATCTGCTTGGGCTCGAAATAGTCGCGCCAGCCGCCAACCTTCGCTCGGCGGACCTTGAAGGCGTTGGGATTGCTCTTGTCGCGCGTGGTCATGCGGCTGCCGGAAAGCCAAAAGGTCCTTTCACTCTCCATCTTGCGCATGTTGTCGACGGAGGCGAATTCTACCGCTTCGGCAATCTCCTCATCGGTGGCCGGCGTGCCGATAAAGTCCATCACTCGCCGCAGCTGCTCACCCGGATCTTCACGCATATCCTCATAGCGCACCAGCAGTAGAGAGCGCAGATGCGGCGCCTCGCGGGCCCAAAGGTTCATGAAGTCCACGATCTTCGCCAGGCCTGCTCCATAGTTCATGGCGAAGTCATAGACCGACACTTCCTCGCCCTCTGGCGGGTAGTCGTTGATCTGCTTCTTGCGATCGCGCATGCGGTACTTCCACTGGAAGTACTGGGAAACCACGGTGTCCGCCGGGTGCCGGGCAAGCAGCACCACCGGCGTTTCCCGATAATCGGACTTGTTGTCGTGGTTGCCCGTGTAGTCCTTCAGATAGTTGTCGTGGCTGTAATGAATCTTGGGCACCTGGCGCTGGCGCCGATGCATGTTGTCGTACTGCAGCAGCATGCGCTCGGGCAGCCCGTAGCGCCTCTGATAGAGGCGCGACATCATCACGCGCAGCCAGGTGCGCCCGCTCTTGCCGAAGGAAACGATGACAACATTGCAGCCTTGGAGCTTCTGCCACTCAAAGCGGCCGCGAATGCGCCGCTCGATTGCGATACGCCGCTCCTTCGGGAGGAAGAAGAGGCACAGCAAGGTGCCTTCACGGATTAAGGTTTCGATAACCGAGCGCATTGACTGTCCATGATCGGGAAGAGCGGCGAGCAATAGCAAGCTGCCTCAGGAGAGGCAATGGCACACAAGTTTATTGAAGTTCCGCTTCTTGAAGGATCTCGCCGAGGCGGGCCGCATCGACATTCCCGCCGGAAAGGACGACGACAAAGGGGCGTCCCTCCGTAGGGAGCAGCCCGCTGAGCAAGGCCGCCAGCCCGACGGCCCCACCGGGCTCCACCACCAGCTTGAGGTGCCGCAAGGCAAATGCCATGGCCGTGCGAACCGCTTGGTCGCTGACCGCCAAGCCAGATGTGCCCAACTGGCTGTTTAACGCAAAGGTGAGCTGTCCCGGGGTGGGGGCAAGCAAGGCATCACAAATCGATCGAGCATCCGGCTCGTTGCGCAAACGCTCACCGCGTAGAAGCGAGCGTCCGGTGTCATCGAAGCCCTCCGGCTCGACTGCGATGACAGAGGTTTCTGGCGACGCATGGCGTACCGCCAGCGCAATTCCAGATGTCAGTCCGCCGCCGCCGCAGGGCGCCAGGATAGCGGCGGGCTGCAAGCCGAATTCACCCGCCTGGTCCAATATTTCCAGGCCGATGGTGCCCTGACCCGCGATCACGAAACGATCCTCGTAAGGCGGTACGATCGTGGCACCGGTCTCTGCCTGAACCTGAGCGGCCACTTCTTCCCGAACCTCCCGATATCGGTCATAGGTCAGAACCTTGGCGCCCAGTGCTTGGGTATTCTGCAGCTTGATGGTCGGGGCGTCCGCCGGCATCACGATGGTGGCTGGTAGGCCAAGGCGAGCGGCCGCTGCAGCTACGCCTTGCGCGTGGTTGCCCGAGGAATAGGCGACCACACCTTTGGCCCGATCTTCCTGGGGTATGCGGCTGATGCGGTTGTACGCGCCGCGGAACTTGAAGGAGCCGGTGGGCTGTAGAACTTCGGGTTTGATCAGAACGCGACTGCCAACGCGCCTGTTCAACTCGTCCGACTCCAGCAGTGGCGTGTGGACCGCCTGTCCGCGCAGGCGTTGTGCCGCCTCCTCGACGTCTGCGAAGGATGGCAGACTGTCAGCCGCGATGCTTTCGCTCACCTTTTTCTCCTCGTGGTGCTGGACAGAGTGAGAGGCCGCTCGTGGCTCCTCTCCTCGCACATGACGCGCGCTAAAGCCGATGCCCCTGGGGCTCGAGAAACTCTTCGAGTTCGGCAAGGTTACGGATAATGAGGTCCGGCTCAATGCCGAGCCTTTCCCGCGGCGCGCCACTGCGGTTCAGCCAAGCGACCCTGAGGCCGAAGGCGGCCGCGCCGGCGACATCCCAGCCGTTGGCAGAGACGAAGAGAAGCGTCTCCTGCGGCAGCTTCAGCCGCTCCACCGCCAGCCCGTAGACATCTGGAGTGGGTTTGAAGGCGCCGACGTCTTCGATCGACAGCACTTCGTCGAGCAGCGCGCCCAGGCGGGCAGCCTCGACGGCCGCTGCCAGCATGGCAGGCGAACCATTGGACAGGATGGCTGTGGTAAGACCGCGTTCACGCAGTCGTTGCAGGCAGGGGCGCGCGTCGCTGTAGGGTTCCAGGCGATCGTAGAGACCGAGCAGGCGCTTCCGCAAGCCCGGCTCTGAGATGCGCTGGGCCTCGAGCGCAAAGTCCAGTGCATCCGCCGTCACCTGCGCAAAGTCCACGTGCCGGCCCATGAGGCTGCGCAGCCAGCTGTACTCGAGCTGCTTCTGGCGCCAAAGGGCTGACAGGGGCGCCAGATCTATTCCAAGCCGTCCTGCTTCTCTTTCTGCCGCCGAATGCACATCGAAAAGCGTGCCGTAGGCATCGAAGACACACGCCCGGACCCCGCTGTCCATGATCAGTTCCTCAGCAGTGTCTCGCCGCTCTCAGGTGAATAGCGAACCGGAAGCGGCAAGGCGACGAAGGGATCGCGCTCCGGGTGCAGGCGGCGGTGATAGACCGTATAGGACTCCAGGACGCGCTGCACATAGTTGCGGGTTTCCGAAAAGGGGATCAATTCCATCCAGTCAATAGGATCAACATTGGGGCTCCGCGGGTCGCCATACTGCTGGATCCACTGATCGGCGCGGCCCGGACCGGCATTGTAGGCAGCCAGGGCGAGAGGCAGGAAGCCGCTGTAGCGGTCGAGCATCCGCTCCAGATAGTCGCGACCAAGGGTGATGTTGTAGTGCGGATCGCTGGTCAGGCGACCGATGCTGTAGGAGATCCCAAGACGACGTGCGACCTGCTCTGCGGTACCCGGCATTAGCTGCATCAGTCCCCGCGCGCCCGCCGGACTGACCGCCCGAAGATTGAAGGCGCTTTCCTGCCGCATGAGCCCGAGCAGCAGGGCACCGTTGGGATCATTGCTGAGGTCGACAACTGGTGCGGGATAAAGCAGATCGCTCAGTTGATGCCCGTCGACCAGAGCCGCGCGTCCGGTGCGTATCACCTGCTCTGGATAACCAAGTTCCTGAGCGAGCAAGCCCACCTGCTTGTAGTCTATCGCAGAGGACGCATTGCTCCGCAGCGCTGCAAAGAAGTAGGGCAGCAGATCTTCACGCTGCAGTAGAGCCAAAGCGCGCGTGACCCGAACCAGATCCAGGTCGTTGAAGCTCGCTTGTTGCGCAGGGGTGATGGCAGCGGTGGCTTCCAGAACGCCGGTAGGCATGCTGCCCAAATGCAAGGCGGCCATCTGACCATAAAAGACGGTATCGTACTGAGCCGCTACCCGGTACCACTGCGTCGCCCAATCCGCCCGCCCCATGGCGCTCGCGGCTTCTCCAGCCCAATAGGCGCCGCGGGCCAGCGAGATCGGCATGGAGACGTTGTGATACAGACGATCGAAGTGCCGATAAGCCTGCTCCGGATCGTTCAGGAAACGTAGCGCAATCCAACCTGAGAGGAACTCTCCCTCAGCCAAGGTAATTCCGCGTGTGGCCCCGTGGTTGCTGGCAATCCGGTAGGCGACATCAGCTTGCCCCTGGCTTAGCGCTCTTCTCGCAACCCAATGCTTGATCTGCCACCAATGGTCGGCGGTCTGCTCGGTCACGGGCGGAGCTGGATCGAGGAGTTCGACGGCGCCCTCATAGAAATCGCTGCGCATGCGCCAGCGTGCGCGCTCATGAAGCAGGCCGGGGTCATCTTGGAGGTGAGGGGGGACTCGCTCGACGGCGGAATCCACCCCGGCTTGCATCTGGGAGAGCCGCAGGCGCGCTTCCGCCACTCGTTGGTGCCCGTCGCTCACCCGCGCCGCCATGGATATCGCTGCGCTGCTGTTGTTCTGGAGCCCTCTTTCTACTCGGGCAAGGATTTCTTCCGGGCCGATGACATGGCCGAACTCCGCGAGGAAGGCACTTTCGACGGTGGCGGGAAGGCTCATATCGCGCCAGGCCGCCAGCGCCTCCTGATCGGCCTCCTCTGCATGCCTCTTGCTGCGTAGGGCGCGCGCAAAGGCGAGGGCGCCGGCGCCAGTTTCGGGCGGAAAGCGGCGGAACCATTCGATCCTCTCGTCGGGCGTGAGGTGCGCCGGCAGTGCCTCTTCCGCATAGCCTCGTAAAGTGCTGCTTCCTGGCCAATGGGGATAGGCTTCGACAAAGTCTGCCAGTTCGCCGAACCCAACACGGGTCCCTTCACGCATCAGGCGGCGCCATTGGACGAGGCGAGAAAGCGCCGGGTCTTCGAGACTGCCGGCAATGGCCAAGGCTGCCTCATAATCCCCTTCATCCACCGCGGCCATGGCCTGGCGGAGGGATTGCGCATCTGCCGCAGATTGAGCCTTCGCCTCCGGACTGGATGCGGAGAAACCAGCGAGCGCCAGAACGACAAGAACGACTATGGTAGAAATGCCCGGTCGTAGCACGATGGCAGCCTCCTGCTCGGCGGTTCCCCACCCGATTGGGCTTTATCCTTAACATGCGGCCGGCACCTGCTAAAGCGATTGCGCACTGCTTGTTCCCGGGCAAGCCCAAGGCTATCTTGCGCCTCTTCGTCCCACGGGTTGCTGCTGTGGGCTTCCAAACGACAAGTACGCGAGGCATGTCACCATGAACGGGCCGCTGTTCTCGGGCTCCCTTACCGCATTGATCACGCCGTTTCGGGACGGCGCCATCGACGAACAGGCCTTTCGTGACTTCGTGAAATGGCAGATCGACGAAGGAACGGATGCGCTTGTGCCCATGGGCACCACTGGTGAATCGCCGACAGTCAGTCACGATGAGCACAAGCGGACGGTGCAAGTATGCATCGAGGCGGCCGAGGGGCGCGTGCCTGTGATAGCCGGCACAGGCTCCAATTCCACCGCCGAAGCCCTCGATTTCATGGAGCACGCAGAATCGGTCGGCGCCGACGCGGCGCTGGTCGTGACGCCCTATTACAACAAGCCTAACCAGGAAGGGCTTTATCAGCACTTCAAGGCTTTGCATGACGCAAGCAACCTGCCGATCATCATCTACAACATTCCAGGCCGTTCGGTCGTGGATATGACGGTCGAGACGATGGCGCGACTGGCTGAGCTGCCGCGGATCGTGGGCGTCAAGGATGCAACCGCCGATCTCGTTCGCCCTGCGCTCACCCGGGCGGCCATTGGCAAGGATTTTTGCCAGCTGTCGGGCGAAGACGCGACGGTGCTGCCGTTTCTGGTGCAAGGCGGGCACGGCTGTATATCGGTCACCGCCAATGTAGCGCCGAGATTGTGCGCGGAGCTCCACGCTGCCTGGAAGAAGGGCGACATTGCCCTGGCCCAGAATATCAACGATCGCCTGATGCCCCTGCACCAGGCCCTCTTTGTGGAGCCGAGCCCGCAGCCAGTGAAGTATGCGCTTTCACTCTTGGGGCACTGCCGCAACGAACTGCGTCTGCCGCTTGTGCCGGTGTCGGCTGAGACACAGGCCAAAGTGCGTAAGGCGATGATTCACGCGGGCCTGCTCAACTAGAACGGCCCGCCATATTGGAACCTGGGCCGGCCGCCTTTTTCTGATCTGAACCTTGCGGTTCGGGATGGTAGGCGCCGGCCCATAGAACGGAGACCTAAAGCCATGGCGCAAGGGCGAAAGGTCGTCGCCCAGAATCGCCGGGCGACGCACGACTATTTTATCGAGGAGAGGCTGGAAGCTGGACTTGCTCTTACCGGCTCCGAGGTCAAGTCGCTGCGAACGGGCAAGGCTTCACTCGGCGAATCCTATGCGGGTGAGAGCAAGGGGGAGCTTTATCTCTTCAATGCTCACATTTCCGAGTACAGCCCCGCGAACCGCTTTAGCCATGAGCCGAGGCGGCCTCGCAAGCTTTTGGTCCACCGCCGGCAGATGGAACGGCTGCTCGGGCAAGTGCGGCGCGACGGCTATACGCTCGTCCCCCTGTCGATCTACTTCAACGAGCGCGGTCTAGCGAAGCTGGAACTGGGCCTGGCCAAGGGCAAGCGGAAGGCGGACCGGCGCGAGGACGTGAAGAAGCGCGACTGGTCGCGCCAGCGCGCGCGGTTGCTTCGAGAGAGGGGCTGAGGCTAGCGCTCCGGAACGGCACTAGAATTGGGTGCCGACCCCAGCCGCTCGCGGATTGCTCGGACGACTGCCTGAAACATCTCGGCCGTCAGGCGACCGGTGTTCACGTTATAGCGGGAGCAGTGATAGCTGTCGGCCAGCAGCAGTCCATCCGGTAGTTCGTGAAAAGCGCCATGTGCAAAGGGATGGGCGGCGCGGCGGTGGCCGAGGGTTGAAAGCAGCTGATCATGCGCGATGCGGCCAAGGGCGAGGACGACCCGAAGGTTGCGCATTGCTCGCAATTCCTGCTCGAGAAACGGCCGGCAGGTCGCGATCTCGCTACCGACCGGCTTGTTTTGCGGTGGCACGCAGCGCACCGCGTTGGTGATGCGGCAGTCGACAAGCCGTATCCCATCATCGCTGGTGCGACCGTAACGGCCTTCCGCCCAGCCTTCCTGCAGGAGCGTCGGATAAAGCAGGTCGCCTGCGTAGTCGCCGGTAAAGGGACGACCCGTTTGGTTCGCGCCGTGAAGCCCGGGCGCCAGCCCCAGGACCAACAGCCTGGCCTCCAGAGGCCCAAAGGATGGCACAGGCGCATTGTGATAGCGCCCAAAGCGCTCTCTGTTCTCGAGGCGAAAGCTTAACAGTCGGGGACAGAGAGGGCAGTCGGGGGAAGGGGCCTGGAAATTGCCTTCCGAAAACTTATCCATTGGCTCCCATAGAGACGTCAAAGTGGCCCCTCGTGCTCGTCCTCCTCTGACCACTCGTCGGACTCCACGGGACGGGGGTGTCGCCGATCCTGTTGACCGCGCCTTTCGATGTGCTCGCGCAGGTTCACGAGGTCGACGAAGTTATCAGCCTGGCGCCGAAGGTCGTCGGAGATCATTGGCGGATGCGCCTTGATCGAGGAGATGACCGTCACCCTTACCCCGCGGCGCTGCACGGCTTCGACCAGGCGGCGAAAATCGCCATCTCCGGAAAAAAGGACTACATGGTCCAGGCGCTCGGCCAGCTCCATCATGTCGATGGCCAGCTCGATGTCCATGTTCCCCTTGATCTTGCGGCGCCCGGTCACGTCGGTGAACTCTTTAACCGGCTTCGTAATGAGCGAATAACCGTTGTAATCGAGCCAGTCGATCAACGGACGCAGGGGCGAATATTCCTGCTCATCAAGCATTGCTGTGTAGTAGAAAGCGCGTAACAGGCGCGCCCGGGTAGCGAAGAGATCATAAAGACGCTTGTAGTCGATATCGAAGCTCAGGCTCTTCGCAGTTGAATGGAGATTGGCGCCATCGATAAAGAGGGCAATGCGCTCCTCAGGGTAGAAATGCATGCAGAAGGGATCCTTGTCGGCAGAATGCTGTTGAAGTGTCGCTTGGTGAATTCACAATCTGGGCCGCTGCAGCTAATAGGCTGAGCGTCGGTTCGGAATGCCGCAGGTTCGCATGTCAGGCGCTTCTACGCAACGCGCGCTTCTTCCCAGGCGACTCTCCGCATCGGCGATTAGCAGGTGTTACCAAGGGGATTTTGCTAGTGATCCTGATTGCCATCGGTTCGAACCTGCCGCATCCCCAGTTGGGTCAGCCGCGAGACGTCTGTGAAGCAGCCTTGAAGCTACTCGAGACTTACGGCGTGCGCGTGCTGCGGCGTTCTCCCTGGTACGGCAGCGCACCGGTCCCAGCGTCGGACCAGCCCTGGTTCGTAAATGGCGTGGCGGAGGTAGAGGCGACCGCCGGGAGATCTCCGCTGGCTTTGCTCGAAACGCTTCACGCGGTGGAAGATGAACTTGGGCGGACACGCACGCTGCGCAACGAGGCGCGGATTGTCGATCTCGATCTCATTGACTTCGACGGCTTGGTTTCAAAGCTCGATGCCAGACCACAGCTGCCGCACCCGCGCGTGCAGGAGCGTGCGTTCGTCCTTTTCCCCTTGCGGGACCTCGAGCCTCAATGGCGCCACCCGGCGACAGGCGAGGAACTCGAGACTCTGATCGCGCGCCTGCCGAGCGAACAGAAAATTCAGCTTCTTGAATAGACGTCAACGCCTTTGCCGCGGCCGTTGTCGATGCTTTATCCTGAGGTCGCCAGCTTCGCAGTGACCTTGCAGAAGGCGGGGAGGCTTCTTATAACCAAGAGTGCGATCGCCCCATCCCCATCCGGTACCGGAGTTTTGAACCATGGCCCGCGTCACGGTAGAAGACTGTATTCTGCAGGTTTCCAATCGTTTCGAACTTGTCCTCTACGCTGCGCATCGCGCTAGAGAGATCTCGGCTGGGGCTCCGCTGACCGTTGATCGGGATAACGATAAGAACCCGGTTGTGGCCTTGCGGGAAATCGCGGATCAGACCATCGATCCCGAGACTTTGGAGCAGTCGCTGATCAGCAGCCTCCAGCGGCATGTCGAAGTCGACGAGCCGGAAGAGGAGGATCTTTCTGAGACCGCGCTGCTTAGCGCCGGCCTTGCCAACGAAGGCGTACTTGGCGGCGCGACCGGAAAGAACATTGAAGCGGAATATGAGCGCGCGGTGAAGGCGGGCGAGCAGCCAAGAGACTGAAGAAGCGGTCGCCCCGGATTTTTGCCTCCTACAAGCGTCGCGGCTACGGCCAAGGCGCGAGAGAAACAGCGTCAGACGATGCCTCCGCCGATCGGTTCGCAGCCGCAAGAGCTGAAGCTGATTTGCGGAGGCATTTTTTGTGGGCGAGGCAGCTGTGAAAGAATGTTGCTTGGCGAGGTCGCGTTGCGCGCTTAATTTCAAAAAGGTGGGAAAGACCGAATAGAAAACGCTCCAATGGCGAGGGCAGAATCTGTTCTGTACTACTCCCGAATGATCTGGGGTTAGGAAAGGGATGCTGCGGCAGTTCGAGCTGGTTGAACGAGTAAGATCCTACGATCCGGGGGCGGACGAAGACCGGCTCAACCGTGCCTATGTCTACGCAATGAAGATGCACGGCAGCCAAAAGCGTGCTTCCGGCGATCCTTACTTTTCACACCCGATCGAAGTCGCGGGCATCCTGACAGAACTGAAGCTGGACGGGGATTCCATCATTACGGCGCTCCTCCACGATGTGGTGGAGGATACGGACGGGACCCTCGAGGATATCGAGAAGCTCTTTGGCGCCGAGATCGCGCGCCTGGTCGACGGCGTCACCAAGCTGGGCCGGCTGGAGCTGCAGTCCGAGCGAAGCAAGCAGGCCGAGAACTTCCGCAAGCTGGTGCTGGCCATGTCGGAGGACATCCGCGTCCTTCTGGTCAAGCTGGCTGACCGTCTGCACAACATGCGCACGCTGCACTTTGTGAAGTCGGAAGAAAAGCGGAAGCGCATCGCGCGCGAAACCATGGAGATCTACGGGCCGCTGGCCGCCCGCATCGGCCTCGAGCGTTTCCGCAACGAGTTGGAAGACCTGGCCTTTACCGAGCTCAACCCCGATGCGCGCAGCTCGATTACGGCACGGCTTGAGTTCCTGACCAGTCGCGGCGGGGACATTACCGATCGCGTGATTGCCGAACTCGAACGGGCGCTGCGGGATGAGGGGTTGGAGGGCTTTGTCTCTGGCCGGATCAAGTCCCCCTATTCGATTTGGCGGAAGATGCAGCATCGCAACGTCGGCTTTGAACAGCTGGCGGACATCATGGCCTTTCGCATCGTCGTGGCGGATGTGGCGAGCTGTTACCAGGCGCTGGGGATACTCCACTCCCGCTATCCGGTCGTTCCCGGCCGCTTTAAGGACTATGTCTCGACCCCGAAGCTCAACGGCTACCAGTCACTGCACACGGGCCTTATCGGTCCCTTGAAGCAGCGCATCGAGGTGCAGATTCGTACCGCCGACATGCACGAGATTGCCGAGTTCGGCGTCGCGGCGCACTGGCGCTACAAGCAATCTCCAACGGGGCCCGATCAGCCCATGGAAGGGCGGCAGTTCCGCTGGATCCGCGCACTGCTCGACATTCTGGAGCATGCTTCCAATCCGGACGAGTTTCTCGAGCATACCAAGCTCGAGATGTACCAGGATCAGGTCTTCTGCTTTACGCCCAAAGGTGACCTGATCGCACTGCCCCGAGGCGCAACCCCCATCGACTTCGCCTATGCCGTTCATTCGGAGGTTGGCAATACCTGTGTCGGCTGTCGAGTCAATGGTCGGATGGTGCCGCTGCGCACCACCCTCCAGAACGGCGATCAGGTGGAGGTGGTTACCTCCAAGGCGCAGCGCCCCTCCCCGGATTGGGAGAACTTCGTTGTCACGGGCAAGGCCAAGGCGACCATCCGGCGCTTCATCCGCCAGGAACAGCGACAGCAGTTCCATGACCTGGGTCGCCAGCTCGTCGATCGCGCCTTCCGGCAAGAGGGGTATGAGCTGACCGACAAGGCGGTTCACACGGTCCTCAAGAAGCTCAAGGCCGATAGCGTCTCCGACGTCTATGTCGCTGTGGGGCAGGGGAACGTTACCGCTCGCGAGGTGTTGGTTGCGGTTTTCCCGGGTGTTCGCGAGCAGGAGCGGGCCAACAAGGTCGTGCCCATCGCCAAGGCTCGCAAGGCCCGGAGCAACGGCCACGCGGTGCCGATCAAGGGCTTGATCCCTGGCATGGCCGTACACTTTGCCCAGTGCTGCCATCCCCTTCCGGGCGATCGGATTGTGGGAATTGTGACGACGGGCAAGGGGGTCACGGTTCACACGATCGATTGTGATACCCTGCAAACCTTTCAGGATACCCCGGAGCGCTGGGTCGATCTGGGGTGGGAGGGCAGTCATGCCGACGAGCCCTTCACGGGCCGGCTGCATGTGGTTCTTTCGAACGAGCCCGGAAGCCTGGGCGCGCTTTCGACCGTAATCGGAAAGAACGCAGGCAACATTACGAATCTGAAGATCACCCGCCGTTCTCTCGATTTCTTCGAGATGCTGATCGACCTAGAGATAACGGATGTGCGGCATCTAACAAACGTCATGGCGGCTTTGCGTGCCATGCCCGAGATCTGCTCGGTGGAACGCGCCCGGGGGTAATGCCGTTCTTGCAAGAACAATGCCTGGCTCTAAAGCAGATCGTGCGAGGCAATTCCGCAGCGATCAGATCAACTCCCTGGACGTGGATGCCCCTTCACATCGCGGCCTAGCTCAGGTTGTGCTGTGGCAGCAGCTCCTTATGTTGAAGCATGCTGTTCGGGCGCCGTAACACGCTATCATGGCTGAGGCGGCTGCGTTCGGCTCTGTGGCCGCGCAGTGGATGGAGGCGCAGCGCACGCTATGCCGTCCATCGCCTCAGCCGCCTGCCGGCCAGTCCCTATCGCATCGCTGCCGGCTTTGCCTGCGGTGCGGCCATTTCCTTCACCCCTCTCATGGGATTTCATTTCCTAGGCGCAGCGCTGCTGTCGATCCTGATGCGCGGCAACGTCCTCGCCTCGGCGCTCGGGACGGCGATCGGCAACCCCTGGACCTTTCCCTTCATCTGGGCCTGGACCTTTACCTTCGGCCGCTGGCTCATCGGGCATAGCCGCGAACTCGAACCGCTGCCCGAGCACATCTCCCTTGGCTACATCCTCGATCATCTCGACGAAGTCTTTATCCCCATGCTCGTTGGCTCTCTACCGACCGCGGTAGCAGCCTGGTTCCTTGCCTACGTCATCACTTTCCGCATCGTGCGCGGGTACCAGAGGGCGCGGCGGCTACGCCTCCTTCGCGGCCGTCGGCGTGCCAAGTGGGCGCGCTTTCGTCGGAAGGCACCCCAGAAGTAGCTGCTCCTGACTCGAAGGACAGCAGGGGCAAGCGTGACCAGCAGCGCCACGGTTGCGGTGGAAGCAGGAGCGGATTCGTTCCGGAGAACTACTCCGCAGTTTTATTATCGCTCCGCAAAGGCTATACCCGCCGGGGCTCCTGTGATGAGCGGGCCCCTATGAGGATGCCATGGATTCCACGATGACCCGTAAAAAGAGCGAAGGCGGGATCGGCGAGACCGTCCGTACAGTGGTCTACGCGGTACTGATCGCGCTCGTGCTCCGCACCTTTGCCTTCGAGCCCTTCTCCATCCCTTCGGGATCCATGCTGCCGACGCTGCTGGTGGGCGACTATCTCTTCGTCTCCAAGTACTCCTACGGCTACAGTCGCTATTCCCTGCCGTGGGGCTTGCCGATCATCGATGGGCGGGTGCTTGCGAGCGAGCCAGAGAGAGGGGATGTGGCGGTCTTCAAGCTGCCCACGGACAACTCCACCGACTACATCAAACGGATCGTCGGGTTGCCGGGTGATCGCATTCAGGTCGTCGACGGGGTCCTGCACATCAATGAGGAACCGGTAGAGCTACAGCGCGTGGGGGAGACGGTGATCTCCGCGACCGGAGGCTTCCCCGTGCGTGTGACCGAGTTCATCGAGACCCTTCCCAATGGTGTTTCGCACCGAATCTGGGAGCGGGGCGACAACATGCCTTTCGATAACACGCGCGTCTACGAGGTGCCGGAAGGCCACTACTTCGCCATGGGCGATAACCGCGACAGCAGCCAGGACAGTCGCTCTGGACAGGTAGGCTTTGTTCCCTTCGAAAACCTCGTGGGGCGGGCCGAGATCGTCTTCTTCTCGCACGACGGCAGCGCGCGCTTCTGGGAGTTCTGGCGTTGGCCCTCCTCGATCCGCTTCAGCCGCATCCTCGATCGCATTGAGTAGCCCGAGCAAAGTGAATTCTCGCCGCGAACGGCGGAAAGAAGAACTGCCGGGGGATGCTCTGGCTCTATCGAAGCGGCTGGGCTATCGCTTCCGCGATCCAGAGCTTTTATTGGAGGCGCTGACCCACGCCAGTACCGGTGGCAAGCGGTCCTACGAGCGGTTGGAATTTCTCGGTGACCGCGTACTGGGGCTGGTCGTGGCGGACATGCTGTTCCGCGCTTTCCCCAAGGAGCCCGAAGGGTTCCTGGCGCGCCGCCACGCAGCGCTGGTGCGGCAGGACAGCCTCGCGCTCATTGCCGAGCGGCTGGACCTGGCGCCGCACCTTCGCCTCTCGGCTGGTGAAGAGGAAGGGGGAGGGCGCTCCAATCCCGCCATCCTGGCAGATGTTTGCGAGGCGATCCTGGGAGCCGTGTATCTTGACGGTGGACTCGGCGCGGCGCGGTCAATGATCGAACCGCTCTGGCAGCCGCTTTTGGCCGCAGATCGCCGTCCGCCTCAGGACAGCAAGACCGCCTTGCAGGAATGGGCGCAGGGCTGCGGCCGGCCTCTACCTAGCTATACTGAAACTGCGCGCGCCGGATCGGCTCATGAGCCAATCTTCACGGTACGCGTCCAGGTGGAAGGCGAAGAGCCGGCCGAGGGCCAGGGCCGATCCAAGCGTGCAGCAGAGCAGGCCGCGGCAGGCGCTCTGCTGGATCGTATTAAAGCCGAGGGTAAAGCAGAATGACGACGCGTAGCGCGGTGATCGCTCTCGCGGGGCCGCCGAATGCCGGTAAATCCACCTTGGTGAATCAGGCAGTGGGTGCCAAGGTATCGATCGTCACGCACAAGGTACAGACGACGCGGACCCGAGTGCGCGGCATCGCGCTGCGTGACGAGGCGCAGCTCATCTTTGTCGACACCCCGGGCATCTTTGTCTCGCCGAAGCGACGGCTTGAGCGCGCAATGGTGGGAGCCGCTTGGAATGCGGTTGAGGATGCGGATTTTGTTATTGTTCTGCACGATGCTCGCAAGCCGGCGCACGATGAGCAGACCGCGCTGGTGATTCAGGGCTTGCGGGAGCGCAAGGCTCGTCGCGTCCTCCTGGCAATCAACAAGATCGACGAGATCAAGCGGGAGAAGCTCTTGGCACTGGCGCAGGAGCTGTCGGCGGCCTTTCCCTTTGAGCGCGTCTTCATGATTTCTGCCTTGAAGGGCGACGGTGTCGACGATCTGCTTGCCTGGTTGGCGAGCGAAGCGCCGGAAGGGCCCTGGCTTTACCCCGAAGACGAGATCTCGGACTTGCCGCAGCGGCTCCTGGCCGCCGAAATCACCCGCGAAAAGCTCTTTCTTCACCTGCATGACGAACTTCCCTATTCACTCACGGTGGAAACGGAAAGCTGGGAGACATTTCGGGATGGCTCGGTAAAGATCAGCCAGACCATCTATGTCCAGCGCGATGCCCACAAACGCATGGCGATCGGCGCGAAGGGAGCGACGATCCGCAAGATCCGCGAGTTGGCGCAGCGGGAACTGGAAGAGATGCTCGAGACCCACGTACACCTCTTCCTTTTCGTGAAGGTGCGCGAGCGCTGGGTGGACGATCCAGAGCGCTATCAGCAGTGGGGGCTGGATTTCAGCCTATAGGGCAGCGTGTAGGACCGCTGTCGGGAGGTTTGCTTGATCGAGTGGCGTGACGAAGCCTTTGTGCTGGCTGCACGTCCTCATGGAGAGGCGGCGGC
>JAJUFM010000083.1 GCA_029265995.1 Rhodospirillaceae bacterium
GAGTTTGCCATGGCCGATGCTGCCTCACCGACGATCGTGCGCGATGTGGCAGATCCCAGCGCGCTCTATGTCCTGATGCCGATGCGAGTATAGGTTTGCGCAGCGCCACCGCGCAGTTTCATCCGTCTCCCGAAATGGAGCCAGCAGCGACCCACCAGAGCGGGCCGGGAAGCGGAACCCTTGCCGTCGGACGACAGCGCACTTGGCTCTCGCGGCTAAGCGTGCATCGTTTCCGCAATCTGCGGCAGGCGCAGCTATCGCTTCTCCCGGGCCCGGTGCTGTTGCTGGGTGAAAATGGCGCCGGTAAGACCAATATCTTAGAGGCCGTTTCCTTGCTGACTCCGGGGCGCGGGCTGCGGCGCGCGCGACTGGGTGATCTGGAGATGCACGCGCCTGACAACGCCCAGCCCGAAGGGGCGGGCTGGGCGGTTGCCGGCCGTGTCGAAGGTCCCCTTGGTCCCCACGATCTCGGGACGGGTCGTGACCTCCACTCGGCTGCCAGGGAAAGGCGCGTTGTTCGAGTGAACGGCGAAACGGCGACCAGCCAGGCGGCGCTCGGTGCCGTGCTTGCGGCCGTTTGGGTAACGCCGGAGATGGATGGTCTGTTTCGGGAGGGGGCAAGCGAGCGCCGGCGTTTTCTGGACCGCCTGGTCTATGCCTTCGATCCAGCCCATGCCGGGCGCCTTAACGCCTATGAAAAGGCACTGCGCGAGCGCTCGCGTCTGTTGCGCGAGGGGCGCAGTGAGCCCGAGTGGTTGTTGGTGTTGGAGCGGACAATGGCCGAAAGGGCCGTGGCGATTGCGGCGGCCCGCCGTGACCTTGTGGGGCGGTTGGCCGGTCTTTGTGCTCAGGTGGAAGGTGAGTTTCCTCGGGCGGAACTGGCGCTCGCCGGCGATGCGGAAACCTGGCTCCATGAAGAGCCCGCGGTCGCGGTGGAAGAGCGGCTTCAGCAATCACTGGCCCACTCTAGGGCTCGCGATGCCGAGACTGGTGGGGCTGCAGTAGGCGCGCATCGCAGTGATCTCCTGGTCAGCCATGGGGATCATGGCATGGCGGCAGACCTCTGTTCCACGGGCGAGCAGAAGGCGCTGCTCTTGAGGATTGTTCTGGCGCACGCGCGCCTGATGAGCCTGGAAAGAGGCACAACGCCTCTGCTGTTGCTGGATGAGGTGGTGGCACATCTCGACGACCAGCGGCGATCGGGGCTCTTTGACGAGATCCTCGCAATGGGACTGCAGGTCTGGCTCACGGGCACCGACGCCCAAGCCTTCGCGCCGCTCGGCGACGCCGCGCAGCGCTACCGCCTGCAGAATGGTTTGGTTCGAAGTGACGGCTGAAACCGGCCGTCCATGTTTACAATGAAAGACGGAACAACATGGTCAGCGCGAACGTGAATCCTGCTCAGATGCGCGAAGATAATCTTGATGGTGAGGCCTATGGAGCCGAGTCGATCAAGGTGCTGCGCGGCCTGGAGGCCGTTCGCAAGCGACCCGGCATGTACATCGGGGACACCGATGACGGCTCCGGCCTGCACCACATGGTTTATGAGGTGGTGGACAACGCCATCGACGAGGCGCTGGCCGGCTGGTGCGATACCGTAATGGTGACGCTGAACGGCGATGGATCGATTACGGTCACCGACAATGGCCGCGGCATTCCAGTCGATCTCCATCATGAAGAAGGCGTCTCGGCAGCCGAGGTCATCATGACCCAGCTGCACGCCGGCGGAAAGTTTGATCAGAACTCCTACAAGGTCTCCGGCGGCCTGCATGGCGTGGGGGTGTCGGTGGTGAATGCGCTCTCCTCGTGGTTGAGGCTACGCATTTGGCGTGACGGGAGCGAATATCTCCTCGATTTCCGTGATGGAGAGGCCATCAAGCCGTTGGAGGTGGTAGGCCAATCCGAGGGCAAGCGCGGCACGCAGATCACTTTCATGCCGTCGACCGAGATCTTCAGCAACATCGAGTTCGACCTCGGCACGCTGGAACATCGCCTGCGGGAGCTTGCCTTCCTCAACTCTGGTGTGCGCATCCGGCTGCGCGATGAGCGACATCCGGAACCGGTAGAGGTCGATCTCCACTACGAAGGCGGCATCCAGGCTTTCGTGCAGTGGCTGGACCGGAGCCGCCACTCGCTGCTGGAAGAGCCAATCCACATGAGTGTGGAGCGCGACGGTATCACGGTAGAGGTCGCCATGCAGTGGACCGACAGCTACCACGAAACGATGCTCTGCTTTACCAACAACATCCCGCAGCGCGACGGCGGCACCCACTTGGCAGGTTTTCGCGCCGCCTTGACCCGGCAGATCAACTCCTATGCGCAGGCCAGCGGACTGCTGAAGAAGGAGAAGGTGAGCTTGACCGGGGATGACGCTCGGGAAGGCCTCACCTGCGTGCTGTCCGTCAAGGTTCCCGATCCCAAGTTTTCCAGCCAGACCAAGGATAAGTTGGTTTCGTCGGAAGTGCGAGCCGTGGTGGAGTCGGTCGTCAACGACCGCCTATCCCAGTACTTCGAGGAGCACCCGGCAGAAGCGCGGAAGCTGGTCGGCAAGGTAGTGGAAGCTGCCATTGCCCGGGAGGCCGCCCGTAAAGCGCGTGAACTGACCCGTCGCAAAGGCGTTCTCGACGTCGCTTCCTTGCCGGGGAAGCTCGCCGACTGTCAGGAACGGGATCCGGCCAAGTCGGAACTCTTCATCGTTGAGGGTGACAGCGCCGGTGGCTCGGCCAAGCAGGGCCGCGACCGGCGGTTCCAGGCGATCTTGCCTCTGCGCGGCAAGATCCTGAACGTGGAGCGGGCGCGCTTCGACAAGATGCTGTCGAGCAACGAAATCGGTACTCTGATTACCGCGCTCGGCACCTCCATCGGACCGGATGAGTTCAACCTGGAGAAGCTGCGCTACCACAAGATCATCATCATGACCGACGCGGATGTCGATGGATCTCACATCCGAACCCTGCTCCTCACCTTCTTTTTCCGGCAGATGCGCGAACTGGTCGAGGCAGGCCATCTCTATATTGCCCAGCCGCCGCTCTACCGCGCAAAACGCGGTGACTCCTCCACCTACCTGAAAGACGATCGCGAGATGGAGGAGTACTTGATCGCGAACGCCATCAAGACAACGGTGTTGGAAACTCGCGGACAGCAGCGCTCCGGCGAGGACCTTGCCAATCTAGTCCGGCAAGCACTGCGGGCGCGCAAACTGATCGAAGCTCTCGTGTGGCGTGTTGGCTCCTGGGACGTGGTGGAACAGGCAGCCATAGCCGGAGCGCTCGCGCCCAACGCTCTGAGCAACGAGGAGGAGGCCAATCATCTGGCGGCCCTTGTGGCGCAGCGGCTCGACCGCCTTGCACCGGAATACGAACGCGGTTGGAGCGGGACCTCAGACGGGGAGGGCGGTCTGGTCTTTACCCGAATCGTGCGCGGCGTGCCGGAGACGCGGCAACTGGAAGCCTCCGTCCTGACTTCCAGCGACGCCCGAGGTCTCGCAGACCTGCGCGAGGGGCTTTGGGAAGTTTACGAGCATCCGTGCAAACTTATCGGCCGCGATGCCGAAAAGACGGTCTATGGACCGGTGTCATTGGCCGATATGATGCTCACCCTCGGCCGAAAAGGCGTGAGTGTTTCCCGCTACAAGGGCTTGGGGGAAATGAACCCCGACCAGCTGTGGGAGACGACACTGGATCCAGAGGCGCGTTCCCTGCTCAAGGTACGGGTGGCGCAGGCCGAGGAAGCAGGCATCATCTTCGAAACCCTGATGGGCGATGACGTCGAGCCGCGCCGGGAGTTCATCCAGGCCAACGCTTTGCAGGTTGCGAACCTGGACGTGTAACCTGGAACTTCGCTGGTAATGCAGCCTCCGGCCGGTGGTATCGTTTGAAAGGAGGGCGGTGTGGCGCAAGTAGAAATGCAGAGGGCCTTGTTAGAGG
This sequence comes from Rhodospirillaceae bacterium, assembly GCA_029265995.1. Classification (GTDB taxonomy): domain Bacteria; phylum Pseudomonadota; class Alphaproteobacteria; order Kiloniellales; family DSM-21159; genus Aquibaculum. The sequence continues at coordinate 3,927 of JAJUFM010000083.1, forward strand.
CGGCGCTGCCCCACGTCATGTTCGACGGCTGGACGGAGGCCACCATCCGCGCGGCGGCGCGGGATCTCGATCTGGATCCGGAAGCGGCCATGAACCTCTTTCCCGCTGGGCCGCGCGACCTCGTGGAAGCCTTCAGTCTATGGGCCGACGCACAGATGCTGGCGGGGCTGGCTTCCCTGGATCTGGAAGAGATGCGTGTCCGCGATCGCATTGCGTCCGGCATCCGTCTGCGCCTGGAGTGCCTGGAACCGCACCGAGAAGCGGTCCGCAAGAGCCTGTCCTTCTTGGGCTTGCCGCCAAATGCCCCTCTCGCGACGCGCTTGCTCTGGCGTACCGCCGATGAGCTTTGGTATGCCTGTGGTGACAGGGCCACCGACTACAACTACTACAGCAAGCGGCTACTGCTCTCAGGCGTAATTTCCGCCACGACGCTCTACTGGCTGGACGATCGCTCAGAGGGAGCAAGTGATACAAACGCCTTTCTCGAGCGGCGAATTGACGAGGTGCTGACGGTGGGCATGCGCGTCGGCAAGACCATGTCCTCGATACTCGATCTCCCCGACCGCCTGTTCCGCCGCCCCAGCCTCCTTGACAAGCGCCCCCGCCGCAGAATGGGCTTGCGATAAGTCGTATTCCGGCTTGTCAGGATGAGGAGGCGGGCCGGAGGTCGAAGGGGTTCAAGCTTTCCTGCCGCCATAGCTGTTTGAAGAAGCTGCCGCTGCGGATTAGGTCCCAAGCTTTTTCGATATCTGGTGTCAGTTCTCGGTCGTCGCCCAGCATTGGAACCTGCGCACGGACCAGATCCTTTGCCGCCTTCAGCCGCGGCGATGTGTCCAGTGGAGTTCTTAAATCAAGACCCTGAGCGGCGCAGAGGAGTTCCACGGCAATGATCCGCCCGACATCCTGGGCGATAGCGCCGAGGCGGCGCGCGCCGTGGGTCGCCATGGAGACGTGGTCTTCCTGGTTGGCGGAGGTCGGCAGGCTGTCGATGCTGGCTGGATGGGCCCGCAGTTTGACTTCGCTGGCAAGGGCCGCCGCCGTGACCTGGGCGATCATGAAGCCGGAGTTGAGCCCCGGTTCTGCGACCAGGAAGGCCGGTAGATTGCTGAGGTTGGGATCCGTCAGGAGCGCGATCCGCCGTTCTGCCAGTGAAGCCACTTCTGCCAGGGCGATCGCGATGATATCGGCCGCCATGGCGACGGGCTCCGCATGAAAGTTGCCGCCGGAAAGAATTTCGCCGCTGTCGGAGAAGACGAGGGGATTGTCCGACACGGCATTGGCTTCGCGCACCAACATCTGGGTAGCGTTGGTGAGCAGGTCCCAGGAAGCTCCCATCACCTGGGGTTGGCAACGTAAAGAATAGGGGTCCTGAACGCGGTCGCACTCGAGATGGGAATGCCGGATGGGGCTATCGGCCAGGAGATCGCGCAGCCAGGCAGCAAGTGAGATCTGCCCCGGTTGCCCCCGAATCTCATGAATTCGAGGATCGAAGGGGGTGTCGCTGCCGAGGGCCGCATCGGTGCTCATGGCTCCGGCGATGACTGCAGCGGCAAAGACGTCCAGCCCCTGAAAAAGGCCATCGAGAGCCAAGGCGCAGGAGACCTGGCTGCCGTTCAAGAGCGCCAAACCTTCCTTGGCGACAAGCTCGACAGGCTGGAGGCCCAGTCGCGCGAGACCTTCGGCCGCCGGTAAACGCTCCGTTTCGAGGAAAACTTCTCCTTCCCCCATAAGCGTTGCTGCCAAGGCGGCCAGCGGCGCCAGGTCGCCGGAGGCCCCCACCGAACCCTGGGCCGGAATGACCGGCAAGAGGTCCGCATTCAGCATTGCCATGAGCAGATCCAGCGTTTCCATCCGAATGCCGGAATGGCCGCGGCCAAGAGAGCCAAGTTTCAGCAGCATGATGAGGCGGACAACCCGAGGCGGCAAAGGCTCCCCTACACCGGCCTGGTGCGATCGCACCAGGCGGCGCTGCAATTCCGCCACCTGTTCGCGTGGGATTGAACGACGCGCGAGGCTGCCGAAGCCGGTGGAGATGCCATAGACCCGGCGCCCCTCTTCCACGATTCGGGCCACGGTTTCGGCCGCCGCACGGATTGCTGGTCGCGCCTCGGGAGCGAGCTCTAGAGGTCGCGCCAGCCGCCAGAAGGCGTGCAGCTCCTCAAAGGTCATCTGCCCTGGGCGTAGTAGAAAAGCCGCCTCGCTCACGTGCCGCTCTCCCTCTCCTGGATCAGTCACGCACAGCACTACCATTGCCCGCCCCGGGGGGAAAGAAGATCGCCTTTCTCTGGCTGTTGCTCTCTCGGGCTTGCGCCCGAGCTGTCACTGCGGCAGAGGGTCTGCATGGACATCGAGTGCGTACATTCCGCTTTAGAAGCAGTCGGCCTGCGCAGCCGTGGTGCCTTCCATCCCGTGCAAGAGGATGGCGTGCCGCTCTTGGCGGATTGCGGGGTTGTGAGGACTGTGGTTCTTGCCGGTGCTGTTGGCGGCAGTCTCTGGCCCACCTTCTCGCAATCACCGGAGTATCTGGATGGCCGCCGTGACCCCCTTGACCGCTGGTCCTTTCGCGTGATCTCTCAAATAGCGGAAGCTCTGGGCGCTCAGGCGGTTTTTCCCTTCGGCGGGCCGCCGCATCATCCCTTCCTTCGTTGGGCTCGGCGCGCAGAGAGTTTGGCTCCTTCGCCACTGGGACTGCTGATCCATCCACGCCACGGCCTTTGGCACTCCTACCGAGGCGCGCTTCTCTTTCGAGAGGCGCTGCAACTGCCTGCAGAAGCCGAGGAAGAGAGCCCCTGCCTAAGCTGTTCCGAGCAGCCTTGCCTCTCCGCCTGTCCGGTGGGTGCCTTTAACGGTACGACCTATGATGTTGAAGCTTGCACCGCTTATTTGAAGGCTAACTTCGATGCCTGTGCACAGGCCGGCTGTTTTGCTCGCTCGGCCTGTCCCGTCCCTGTCAGCACCGATTACCCGGAGGCGCAGCGGCGCTTTCATCTTAGGGCCTTTCTGAACAGTCGGAGGCTATAGGAGGCGGTTTCGAACCTCACTGTAGAGCAGCTATGCTCCGGCGCCGCTTGTGAGCCGCAGCGGGGGCGGCAATATCAGGTTCGTGTACTGGTAGCGAGAGGAAGGGAATGAGCGGAAAGATACTTCTGGTCCGGCATATGCCGAACGCGCGGGTCGATCGGCTGGCCCACGAGCTGACTGAGCGCGGTTATGAACTCCAGGCGGTGAATGTGGCCGAGGGCCAACCGCTGCCGTCGCGGGACGCTTTCGACGCTGCCGTGATCTATGGCGGCGCTCAGATGGTCGAGCAGGCGGGTGAGCTGGACTATCTGCGCGATGAGTTGAAGTGGATTGAGAAGTGGCTTGAAACCGACAAGCCGTTACTGGGAATCTGCCTGGGGAGCCAGCTTCTCGCCCACACGCTGGGTGGTTCCGTGAGGCCGCATAAGGAAGGCCTAAGCGAAATAGGATTCTATCCGGTAAAGCCGACCAATGCGGGTCGCCCGCTGATTCCCGCTGACCTAATGGTCTATCACTGGCACCTCCAAGGCTTTGAAGCTCCGCGGTCGGCGGAACTGCTCGCCACGGGAGAAACCTTCGAAAACCAGGCCTTTCGCTACGGGCGGGCTTATGGCTTGCAGTTCCACCCGGAAGTGACTCCAGATATTCAGGAGTCATGGCTCGATGAAGCCAGTCACATGCTCGACTATCCCGGGGCGCAGCCGCGCGAGAAGCAGTTGCTTGAAGCGCAACGTCATCTCGCGCGGCTCGGCAGGTGGTTGTCGGGCTTTCTCGATCACTGGGAGCCTGCGTCGACCCGTGTGCCAGAGCCCGTTTCCTGAACGCAGGCCCGAGCCGAGAGCTTGCAGCTGAAGCGACGAGCCTCTCGGCTCTGGCGAGGGTCAGCGGCCGAGGCGTACGGCGACGCAGGTCCAATGTTGCCCGGTGTGCTCCAGCCCCCGTCCAATCTTGAGCAGCAGTTTCCCGAACAGACGGAGAAGAGGAGATCGGCCATGACTTTGTCGCGCTTGCCGCACGACCTCTGCGGTCGGGGTATGAGGACTGCTCATGTGATTGGTTGGGGAAAGACCGGTGCCGGTCAAGAAGCGGATGTCGTCAGGGCGGAGATACATGTCCACACCTCATCACTCGGGTTGGCATTGCAAGATGCTGTTCCCATCAAGATGCGCCTTCGATAAGAAGCGGACAAACGAGTCTTTGGCATGCTATTGGTGAGTTTATCTCATATATAGGAGCGCGTTCATGAGCCGCCGCCTGCCGTCTCTTAACGCACTTCGGGCTTTTGAAGCCGGGGCACGTCATCTTTCCTTCACCCGGGCTGCGCAGGAACTACACGTCACGCAGACAGCGATCAGTCATCAGGTGCGCCAGCTCGAGGAGGAACTCGGGTTTCAGCTATTTCTACGTTCGACCCGGCGGCTCGAGCTGACTCCGGAAGGTCAGCGTCTGGCACCCGTACTCACACTGGCGCTGGATCGGATAGGGGAAGCCGTAGCGGCGCTTCGGGCACGCAAGCGCGACAATCATTTGCGCGTGAGCATGGCCCCGGCGTTCGGGGCCAAGTGGCTGGTTGGCCGCCTCAGTCGCTTTTGGCTCGCTCATCCGGAAGTGGAGCTGGAACTTCATCACAGCCCGGTTTTGGCCGACTTCGCGACCGATGACGTGGATCTGGCTGTGCGTTACGGGCGCGGGCCCTGGACCGGCCTGACCTCGGAACTTCTGTTCCGGCTGGAAAAGGTACCGGTTTGCAGTCCACGTCTGCTAGAGGGGGACCATCCGCTCCATCGGCCGGAGGACCTGGCTCATCATGTTCTGCTACATGAAAGCGATCATGGCTTCTGGCTGCAGTGGGCCGCCAGCGTCGGTTTGGAAGAGGTGGACGTGCGGCGGGGACCGCTGATCGATGATGTGTCTGTGCTTACCCAGCTGGCGATAAACGGAGAAGGGGTCGCGCTCGGCAGTCCCTGGCTGCTGGCGGAAGATCTGGAGGCCGGGCGGTTGGTCATGCCTTTTGCGCAACAGCTCGAGCATCCGGAAGGCTACCATCTCGTCTATCCGCCTGGCGCTCTGGAGCAGCCTGCCGCTCGGCTTTTCCGCGACTGGCTGTTGGCAGAGGTCAGCGGCGAGGGGCAGGATTGAGCACAGCGGTCCGCCTGTTCGTCAGCTTCCTGTTCCTGCTGGCGCTGACCGCCTGCGCCGCGGTCAGCTCACCTCTGGAGAGGCCGCCGATCGCCTATCCGGAGGAGCTTCGTCAGCGGCTTGTAGAGCTGGCGCTGCGCGAGTGGGAGGCCTTTGGCGGCGGGATAATCGACCAACGCGGTCCTCAACGCGTCGTGTTGCGGGAGTCGATGTCGGAAAGTGATCCCCGAGTCTTCCATCTGCTCCAAGGCTACTGGAACGCGGTGCGAGAGGAACAGGAGGGCTGGGGATGGCATATCGAGGAGCAACGCGAGCTTTATCGCAAGGGTGCCTCTGAAACCTGGGATGTGCCTTGGTCTGCCGCCTTCATTTCCTACCTGATGCGCAGTGCTGGTGTGGACCGTTTGGACTTTCGGTGGAGCGCGGCCCACAGCTTTTACCTCGATCATGCGCTGCACACCCACCGCCAGTGGGGGGATAGGGCGCTCTACACACCCATCGATCTGGAAGATCACCAGCCACTGCCGGGAGATCTCTTGTGCCAGGATCGCAGTCGCCCCGCCGCGCGACGCCTGCAGCGCGTTGCCCAACGATGGGAAGAGGCTGGGCGGTTTCGTCCGATGCACTGTGACCTCGTCGTCGCCAGTCATCCCTTCAGGCTTTCTCTCGTCGGCGGCAATCTGAGCAATTCAGTGCAGCTGATCTACTTGCCGCTGAATGCTCAAGGCTATGTGCCGCGGGGGCTTGGAGCTGGCGACAAGAGTGCCTCCCCCTTCGCCCTTTTGCGACTGAACGTGCCTTACTCGGAGGCGATTCCGCTGCTTTCAGAAGCGGCGAGATAGCGTCCCGGTGTAACGCCGAAGCTTCGCTTGAAGGCGGCGATGAAGGCACTCGGGCCGTCATAGCCAACGTCCAAAGCGACGGAGGTTACGGCCAATCCTTCGGCCAGCAGCGGCAGAGCAGCGAGAAGCCGTGACTGCTGGCGCCAGGCGGCGAAGCCCATGCCGGTCTCTGCCTGAAAACGTCGTGCGAGCGTCCGTTGCGAAGCACCGACGCACCGGCTCCATTCTGCCAGGGATCGCCCATCGGCAGGGTCTTGGCGCAGAGCGGTGCAGATGCGGCGCAAACGTGGATCCCTGGGCTCTGGAAGATGCAGTGGTGCTGCGGAGCCCGCTTGCAGCTCGTCGAGCATCACCTCGACCAGCCGTGCCCCTCGGCCAAGGGTGGTCGCCTTGGCGGGCAATTCCATGAGACGCAGGATGATCTCACGCAGCAGCGGCGTCACCGCTAGAACGCGCGGCCGCCGTGGCAGGTGCTGCGAGCAACTGGGATCGATGTACAGCGTTCTTAGATGCACGACGTCATGCATCTTCAGCGCGTGCTCGATGTCTGGCGGAACCCATACGGCTCGCTGCGGAGGTACGACCCACAGTCCTTCCTGCGTCGTCACCGTCATCATGCCGCGGGTGGCAAACACCAGCTGTGCCCGCCGATGACTATGACGGCCCGTATCCCAATCGGCGGGATAGTTTCGCGCGTAGGCCTGCACCGGGCCGGGGCTTCTTTCGATCAGCGCCTGTAGCTCGGCACGTGCCAAAGGCGTGTTTTGGCCGTTGGTAGACATTGTGTGTCAGGATAGCGTGAGACGGTCGCAGGCGCGAGGAGTAGGCTCACTGCTTCGGTCTGGCGGAGGATGCTGATGTCTCAAGGGCGGGCGCGTTTTCTTTTTCTCAACATCGGGCATGCCTACGATCACTTCTTCATGCTCATCTATCCGACGGTGGCCGTCGCCTTGGAGCTAAGCGGGCAGGGCTTCTACGGCGATCTGCTGATGCCGGCTACGGCGGGATTCGTCGCGTTTGCCGCCTTCACCTTGCCTGCAGGCTGGCTGGGGGACGTCTGGAGCCGGCGCAATATGGTTGCGCTGATGTTCTTCGGGCTTGGCGCCTCTGCGATAGGCACCTCCTTTGCAACGACCACCTGGCAGTTGGCTGCTGGGCTCTTCTGCATGGGTACTTTCGCTGCCATCTACCATCCAGTCGGAATCGCGATGGTGGCGGAAAGCCAGGAGAGGGTAGGGCGCCTGTTGGGCATCAATGGAGTATGGGGCAATCTGGGCGTCGCGGCTGCGCCCATCGCGACCGGCAGCCTCGCGGTGTGGCTGGGATGGCAGGCGGCCTTCGTCATTCCTGGTTTATTGGCCCTGCTGACGGGTATTGCCTTCCTGCTGCTGGTGCCTGACGAAATGCCTGTTCGCCGACGCAAAGCGAGTACCTCGACGGAGGCTGAGACACCCGGGCGGGACATTCTGATCCGGGTCTTCAGCTACCTGGGCATCTCTTCACTTTTGGGCGGTGTCATATTTGCCGTGCTCACCATCGTCATGCCCAAGATAGTAGAGGCGAGCTTCTCCGTTGAACAGTTGGGCGGGTTAATCGGAGCAACGGGTCTGGCTTCCTTGATCTTCGCCGGCGCTTCCATGACCCAATTGATCACAGGCCCTGCGGCCGATCGCTTTTCTCCGCGCTCGCTCATGCTGCTGCTGGGAGGGCTACAGGTTCCGCTCCTGTTGCTGCTCCTCGCTGCTGATGCCTGGACCACTGTTGCGGTAGCGCTCGCGCTGATGGTCGTGACCTTCGGCATCATCCCGATCCAGGATGCCATCGTTGCGCGCTACGCCGCGGCCCACTGGCGCGCCCGGGTCTACAGTGTGAAGTATGTCCTGTCTCTGGGCGTAAGTGCGATGGCCGTACCGCTCGCGGCCTGGGGATACAGTGGAGAAACCGGCTTCTCCCGCCTTTATACGGTCCTCACGATCTGCGCGCTGGGCGTTGTCGCAGCCGCTTTGCTTTTGCCCCGTCCTTCAAAAGCCCGGGTACCTGCTGCGCAGCCCGCGGAGTAGCGAAAGATGGCGCTTTTTGGTTGCGGATGGTCGGTCTGGTGACTGTGGGTGGGAAGGTCTATAGATAGCGTCAGACTTCAGTGCGGATGGGGGTTGCGTGGCTGCGAGCGCGTTCCGGTCAGGCCTGCATGCCGCCCTGGGTCGAGGGTCGGGTTAGTCCACGCGGAGGGAGGCTTCAATAGGCCCTGCGCGCGGGCTGTCCGATTCATTTAGCCAGCTGACCAGTCGTTGTGCAGGGGAAGGTACGTTTATGGGCAAGTCTGATATCGAGATTGCGCGCGAAACCAAACTTCAACCGATTACTGAGGTTGGCGCCAAGCTCGACATTCCGGAGGAGGCGATCCTTCAATTCGGCCCCTACAAGGGCAAGATCTCCTTCGACTTTATCAGGTCTTTGACCGATCGGCCGGATGGAAAGCTTATTCTGGTGACGGCGATCACGCCGACGCCGGCTGGCGAGGGTAAGACGACGACAAGCGTCGGCCTGGGCGACGGCCTGAACCGCATCGGCAAGCGGACCGCGATCTGCTTGCGCGAGCCTTCCCTGGGGCCCTGCTTCGGTATGAAGGGCGGCGCTGCAGGTGGCGGACATGCGCAGGTCGTGCCGATGGAAGACATCAACCTGCACTTCACGGGCGACTTCCACGCGATCGGCATCGCGCACAACTTGCTGTCTGCGCTGATCGACAACCATATTTACTGGGGCAACCAGCTCGGGTTCGACAGCCGACGGATCACGTGGCGCCGGGTTGTCGACATGAACGACCGAGCCTTGCGCTCCATCGTCAACTCTCTGGGCGGCACCCCGAATGGCTTCCCGCGTGAAGACGGCTTCGACATCGTCGTCGCCTCCGAGGTGATGGCGATCTTCTGCCTGGCTCGCGATCTTGAGGATCTGACCGAGCGCCTGGGCAAGATCGTTGTTGGCTATACTCGCGATCGAAAGCCTATCCTGGCGCGTGACCTGAAGGCCGAGGGGCCTATGGCGGTTCTGCTCAAGGACGCCATTGCGCCGAACCTGGTCCAGACTCTCGAGGGAAATCCCGCCCTCGTCCACGGCGGTCCCTTTGCGAATATCGCTCACGGCTGCAACTCGGTCATCGCGACCAAGACTGCCCTGAAGCTTGCGGACTACGTGGTAACGGAGGCAGGCTTCGGGGCCGATCTCGGTGCCGAGAAGTTCTTCGACATCAAGTGCCGCAAAGCGGGCTTGAAGCCAAACGCAGCCGTAGTCGTGGCGACGATCCGCGCTCTCAAGATGCACGGCGGCGTGGCCAAGGAAGATCTCGGCAAGGAAAACGTCGAGGCGGTGAAGAAGGGGTGCAGCAACCTTGCTCGCCATCTCCGAAACGTGAAGCACTTCGGTGTGCCGGCGATCGTGGCGATCAACCAGTTCGTCACCGATACCGACGCTGAAATGGAAGTGGTGCGTACAACCGCGCGCGAGCTTGGCGCTGAAGCCGTCATCTGCAGCCATTGGGCTGAGGGCGGCAAGGGAACCGAGGAACTTGCACGTCAGGTGGTAAAGATGGTCGAGGGCGGTACCGATCAGTTCGCGCCGCTCTACGACGACGACATGCCGCTGTGGGAGAAGATCGAAACCATCGCCACACAGCTCTATGGCGCTTCTGAGGTGCAGGCCGACAAGTCGGTGCGCGCTCGTATTCAGGAGCTGCAGGACACCGGCTACGGACACCTGCCGATTTGCATGGCCAAGACCCAGTACTCATTCTCCACCGACCCGAACCTGAAGGGAGCGCCCTCGCACCATTCGCTCACGGTGCGTGAGGTTCGCCTGTCCGCGGGGGCGGAGTTCGTTGTGGCGATCTGCGGCGATATCATGACCATGCCGGGTCTCCCGCGGGTACCGGCGGCCAACTCGATCCGTCTCGACAGCGAGGGCCGCATCGAGGGCCTCTTCTAGTTGGCAAGATCGCACCAGGGAGGACCGTAAAGCGGACCACTCTGGTGCATGCCTTGGTATTTTTGAGGGCCGGACGGGCCGACCGTCCGGCCCCATTTTTTGTCGGTGCTCTTGGCTCCGGTCGCAGTCAGCAATTGAGCGGCAATTGTTACAGTAGAGGTTCGGCATGCGCCTTTTCCGCCATTGCACCGGATTCGTAGCCATAGTACTGATGCGATGGCATGAAAGTGGATCCGCCAGGAGACCATATTGGGCACCTGCTCCACTTCCTCATGCGCGTGAGCAGACGTAGGCGGGACGCCGGGTTGTGTAGCCATGGCTTCGCCGAATTCTGCTTCACTGGGTGGCAGCCGAACCTGGGGGGAATACGTAATGCTTCGACTGAGATCGCTCGCCGGCGCCTGTGCTGGGGTGGTCGTTGCGCTGACAGCCTCGCTGGCGGTTGCGGCAGATGGCATGCAGACGGCCGCTGTGCCCTCCGGTGGCTTTGCCGTCCGCGCGATCATCAACGCCGGAGCCAAGGAGATCCCGCAGGGGGTGTCCTTCAGTCTTCATCGCCTGAATGGCCGAGGCGAGGCGCAGTTGGCCGCCCATGCTTCCGGGGGTACTGCAGAGTTCGACCTGCCTGAAGGACAGTACCTTCTCACGACGGTCTATGGCGCTGCGCTGAAGCAGGAGCTGGTCAACGCCAACGCTTCCGTCAGCCACACGGTAAATTTAAATGCCGGCGAAATTACGTTAGCCGTCATTCCGGGTGTGGGTCGCCCTGCGCTGAAGGAAGAGATTGACTGGCAGATTCAAACCTTCGGGCGAGACAGCGAAGGTAATCGCCACGTACTCCACCGCGTGAGCGGCGCAAACCCGCATCTCGTTCTGCCCGCCGGCTGGTACTTTGTAGCCGCCGATTTCGATGGACGCCGCCTAACCCATACTATCGAAGTGGGAGCCGGTACCCGCTTCGATTAC
>JAJUFM010000085.1 GCA_029265995.1 Rhodospirillaceae bacterium
GATCTCTGATCCAGGCGGCTTAACCTACGGATCCTTCGAGGCTAATCCCCACGAGCTTCTGGGCCTCCACCGCAAATTCCATGGGGAGCTGTTGCAGCACTTCACGGCAGAAGCCATTGACCACGAGGGCTACAGCATCCTCTTCCCCGATGCCCCGCTGGCGGCAGTAGAAGAGCTGGTCCTCCGAGATGCGCGAGGTGGTGGCCTCGTGCTCCAGGCGGGCGCTGCGGTTCTTGCTGACGATATAGGGCACCGTGTGCGCCTCACAGCGATCACCGATCAAGAGAGAGTCACACTGAGTGTAATTGCGCGCATTCTCGGCGCCGCCACCCAAGCTCACCAGCCCACGATAGGTCTGTGCCGAGCGGCCCGCCGCGATACCCTTGGAGATGATGCGGGAGGTCGTGTTCCGCCCCAAGTGAATCATCTTCGTTCCGGTGTCCGCCTGCTGGCGGTGGTTCGTGATCGCGATGGAGTAGAACTCGCCCACCGAGTTGTCGCCCTTCAGGATGCAGCTCGGATACTTCCATGTAATAGCCGAACCGGTTTCAACCTGGGTCCAGGAAATCTTCGAGTTGCGACCCGCACACAGCCCGCGCTTGGTGACGAAGTTGTAGATGCCACCGCGGCCTTCTTCATCTCCCGGGTACCAGTTCTGCACGGTGGAGTACTTGATCTCGGCGTTATCCAGGGCGATCAACTCTACGACCGCGGCATGAAGCTGGTTCTCATCGCGCATTGGCGCGGTACAGCCCTCCAGATAGGAGACATAGCTGCCCTCGTCGGCAATGATCAGGGTGCGCTCGAATTGCCCCGTATTCTCGGCGTTGATCCGGAAGTAGGTTGAAAGCTCCATGGGGCAGCGCACCCCTTTTGGGATATAGACGAAGGAGCCGTCGGTGAAGACGGCCGAGTTCAAGCAAGCGTGCTTGTTGTCGGCTGGCGGAACCACCGAACCGAGATACTTCCGCACCAGCTCTGGATGCGTCTGGACTGCTTCCGAGATCGACGAGAAGACGACGCCCGCTTCCGCCAGTTTCTTCTTGAAGGTGGTGGCGACGGAAACGCTGTCGAACACCGCATCGACCGCAACGCCCGCCAGCATTTCCTGTTCTCGAAGGGGGATGCCCAGCTTCTCATAAGTCTCAAGAAGCTTGGGATCTACCTCATCCAGGCTTTTCGGCCGATCGGAATCCTGCTTAGGCGCCGCGTAGTAGTAGGCATCCTGATAATCCAGCGGCGGGAAATCGACCCGCGCCCACTGGGGTTCAGGCATCTGAAGCCATTGCCGGTAAGCCTTCAGGCGCCATTCCAGAAGCCATTCCGGCTCCTTCTTCTTGGCCGAGATGAAACGAACGATGTCTTCGTTCAGACCCTTTGGAGCCGTTACCATCTCAATGTCGGTGACGAAGCCGTGCTTGTAGCGCTCCGCCAGTGACTCTACCTGCTCGACGGTCTCTACACTTGCCGCCATTCTTGATCTCTCCTCGGCCGTTTGGGCTCGCTTGCTTTACTTGGCGCCAGCGGCGCTAGATCAATAGCATTCAGTCGGTACCGCTCGTCCTGCGACCGAATGCATGAAGCCGCTCCACACTCAAGGATCCAGAGCGGGTCGTGCTCCATCGGGACCGTTCAAGGCACCCGACTTGGGACGATCTGCTCTAGCAGCGCCGGCGGGCCGCTCTCCGATCATCGGCAAGAACAGCCCGGCGGTCATATCTTCCAGAGTTACCCCTTCCAGAGCATTGCGGATCGCCGTGTTCACGCGATCCCAATTGCCCCGCATGGGACAAAGCGCTTCACTTTCGCAGTGCCCCGACTGGCCATCGACGCAGGCCGTCAGAGCAATCGGGCCTTCCAAGGCTTCGATAATGGCAGCCACGGTGATCCGCTCAGGTGGGGCACCCAGTCGGTAGCCTCCAGAGGCGCCGCGCTGCGAGACGATGAGGCCGTCGCGCGCCAGCGCATTGAGGACTTTCGCGACCGTGGGGGAAGGGACGCCTGTTTCTTCCGCAATTTGTGGAGCGGTGCGTACCTGCCCCTCGCCGTTAGCCATCTGCGCCATGACGACCACGGCGTAATCGGTCAGCCGGTTAAGCCGAAACATGCCCGCTTCCAATCCGGAGTTAATCAGTCAGGTTTCTGATGTACGGAGAAAGCGGGAGAAATCAAGAGTAAAGGCGCCTTCGCCTGAACATTCTACAGGCACCCGCTAGGTGCAAGGGTCAAAGAGTCCCTTTGCGGAATAAAGCGGTGACCACTCTCGCGCGATCTTCTCTCAGGCTGCGCTGTAGATTTCGGGCAAGGTCCAGAAAGCCTGGATAGAGGAGATGGGGGCCTGGATCCGGTGGGGCATCCTTGCGTGCTTCCCGTTCGGCGCGCTGCGCCTCCAAGAGCGCGTCCGTTTCGTCGTTCCACTGAACTTCCACCAGCCCGCTAGCGCGGATCAGTTGACGCACGTCTTCTGGGGGGAGCAGGGCGGACTGCTGCTCACTTCCCGCCCAGGGGGTCGGGTAGTAGGGTGGCCCCGCCGGCCCGGCCATGATGTCGTGGAGCGCAAAGAGGCTGCCGGGCTTGAGGACCCGCGCTACCTCCTCATAGAGCCCGACCTTGTTGCTGATGTTCATGGCCGCGTGCTGCGTCCATACGATATCGAAGCTGTCGTCGCGAAATGGCAGGCGCGTGGCATCGCTGCAGCACGGCAGAACCGCTCGCTTCATGCCGACTGCCTGCGAGAGAGCCGCCGCGTCGATACAAAAGCTCTCCGTCAGGTCGAGGGCGACGACCGTGACTTCGTAGTTCTGAACAAGCTGGCGGGCAGGACCGCCGATGCCCGCCCCGATATCCAGCACGAGATCGCCAGCGCGAGGGTGAGCCAACTTCGCAAGATGCGCCGTGCTGCGGGGCCCACCCATATGGAACTGATCAAATCGGGCAAGATCCGGCGCGCACAGGGGGCCCTCGATTTCGCCCCTGTGCGTGCGCACCAGCTCCAGAATTCGCTCACTGAGCGGGCCTTCGCGGCGATAGTGGGCAGTAATCTTGTTGCCCTGCGTCATTGCTGTCTACCAGTAGCGGCCGCCGCTGCCGATGATCACGACGAGAAGGCCGAGGACCAGATTGACGGCCACGATCTTGCGGATGACGGCCAGTTGGGTCCCGGCTTTCTGAAAATCGCGACTATCGACCGCCTGCTTGAAGCGGCGCCAGGGGGCGAAGAAGAGGTGGGCGAAGATCAGCATCATAAGCAGTCCGCCCGCCTGCATGACGTGCACGTGCACAGCGGCGCCAGCAAAGCCTCCCAATGGACCGAAAACCATCCCGTAGCCGCTAACTAGCAGCGTCAAGATAACGCCCCACACCCAGGGAAAGAAGCGCGCAAAGACATCGCGCCAAAGGGTCAAACGATCAGGTGCCTCGAGACCAGCAGCTGCGGGCCGGAGGATCAGGTAGGCGAAGAACATACCTCCCACCCAGATGACAGCCGCCAAGGCGTGTAGGGAGAGGAGGAATGACATGGGTTAGCGCGGTACAACTGTGACCAAGGCTGCGCGCAGCTCGTCGATCGTCGCCGAGATTGCCTGGCCGATGAGGTCCATCCGGGTGAGCTGCTCGATGCGCTCCTCGAGACGGGACAGCTCTTGGTTACTGAATATCTCGTGCAGGAGTCCGCAGGCGTCTGCCAGGTTGAGGATCGCGATGTCGCGCGCTTCGGGAATATCGTCGCTCATCAGGAGCTGTGCGATACGTAGCTTGACCTCAGTCTGCTCCTTGTCGTCGACCATAGGGTAGCGACGGGTGGAGAAGACCCATAGAAAGCGTCCTTCCTCTTCTCGGAGGATGCCGCGCTCGATCAAGCGCTGCAAAGACAGCTCGCGCACACGCTCTGCCTCAGGCGCCAGGCGATCGATCCAATCGCGAATTGAACGCTGCTCGTTCTTGTCCTCGACAATCTTGCCCAGGATGTGGTCCAGCGCGGGTTCTCCTGTCGGTGCCGGGTCCACGAGCATCAGCTGCTGCAGATCGGTGTCGATACGGTCGCAAAAGGCGAGATCCATGAGTACAGCGCCCACAAGGGCGATCTGCGTAATGGGCTGTGTCGCGTAAAGCATCCGACCACTGTGCTCGTCGTGCGAGAGCAGTAGAAACTCCTCGGCGATTGTTGGCATCTCTTTATCTCCCCCAGATGGCAGCAGCGCACCGCCCGCGGCGCATGATCCTCCTCTTTCAGAGGAAATGCCAGAAATTTAGACCGGTTGGAGCGGAATTCTCCCGCACGTAGCAGGAGGCATGGAACCTCATCTCACCACTCGTGTTCTCAATGCGAGGCTGGCTGGCTGGCACAGACCAGGCGCAGTCGCAGGAAGTCCTCAGATTATTTCCGGCGGCGTCGCCTATGCCAGCGTCAGCGGTATCAACCACCACAAGTGGAGACATAAGGATGAAAAAAACCCTGCTTTCGGCCGTCTCAGCCTTCGCTATCTTTGTCGCGGGTGGCATGGCTTTTGCACAGGATCAAAGTACTTCCGATACGAACGGAGCGCCCACGACTCAGGAAGATTCGAGTACCAGTGGTGCGGCCGGCTCTGGTGATGCGACGACCGGCACCAGTGACAGCATGCCCGAGACGGGTGGTGCCGGCGCGGGTGCGGCAGATGACAGCACTGACTCTTCTACCGATGACCTAGGCACCGGTTCCGGCTCTGACCAGATGGACGATGCCGGTAGCGATACCGACCTTCCGAGCGACACCGGCACCACTGGAACCGGCACCACTGGTGGCGCGGCGACTGGTGATGACGCAGGCACCACGATGCCTGAGATGGGTGATGATGACACCACCAGTGGTCTCACCGACACCACGACACCCACCGACTTCAGCCAACTGCACCCCTATGATGGGGATCCCACGGGGATCGATGTCGAAGGCGTGCCGGCCGAGGACATTGTCGGTGGCACCCTGGTGAACCAGGAAGGCGATTCCATTGCCAGCATCAATGACCTGCTGGTTGATTCCAATGGTGAGCCTCAGGCTCTTCTGGTTGGATTTGGCGGCTTCCTCGGGCTAATGGAAAAGACGGTAGCTGTTGGCTTCGATAGGGTTGAACTGACTGCGAACGAAGACAACGAGTACGTGACCGATCTCACGGAGCAAGAGATCGAGGCCATGCCCGAGTATGAAGAGCCGGAGGCCTGATTTCAGGCCCTCACTGGTGAGTTATATGACCCCGCGCCTAGGCGCGGGGTTTTTTCTTATTCTGAAGCCGGGGGACTGGATACCGCTGAGGTATCCCCCACTTCTCGACCCTCCGCTTTTGGCTCGCGTGCCGGCTGCCCAGGTCTTCCCACTGCCCATTCGGTTATACGGGCTACCACGGCGAAGAGGTTGGGGATGACGAAGAGGCCGATGACGGTGGCTGCAATCATGCCGCCAACAACCGCCACACCGACCGGCACCCGCGCTCCTGCTCCTGCGCCTGTTGAGAGCGCCAGGGGTAGAACGCCGAATATGAAGGCGAGAGCCGTCATCAGCACCGCCCGATAGCGCTGTTCGGCTCCAAGACGTGCGGCCTCGATTGCAGAGCGGCCGGCGGCGTACTGCACGCGAGCGAACTCGACGATCAGGATGGCGTTCTTGGCGGCCAGGCCAATCAGCAGGACGATACCTACCTGCGCATAGAGGCTGTTTTCCAGATCAAAGAGTGTGAGTGCCGTCACTGCACCGAAGATCGCTACTCCAAGCGAAAGAATGATCGACAGTGGGAGCATCCAGCTTTCGTACTGTGCCACCAGGAAGAGGTAGGCGAAGATGAGAGCCAGGGCGAAAACAATGACTTCCTGTCCACTCGTCTGCTGCTCCTGCAGCGACATGCCCGCCCATTCATAGCCATAGCCGTCCGGCAGCACCTCCGCCGCAACGCGCTCGACAGCAGCCATGGCAGCCCCGGAACTTTCCCCAGGCGCGGGCTGACCGTTGATCTGGATCGCCGTGAAAAGGTTGTAGCGCGGGATGACGTAGGGTCCCAAAACCGTGGTGGTCGACAGCACCGTGCGCAGTGGCACCATTTCGCCGGTGGCGCTGCGTGCATAGAGGTAGCTCAGATCCTCCACATCCGATCTGTAATCGGCATCCGCCTGCACGTTTACCTGATAGACACGGCCCTCCAGGGTGAAATCGTTCACGTAGCGTGAGCCGAAGTGGGCGCCCAGGGTCGAATAGATCTGGCCCAAGCTCAGCCCAAGTGTCTCCGCCCGGTCGCGGTTCACATTGACGTAGATCTGAGGAACATCAGCGTTGAAGGTCGTTGTCACCCCGCCGATTTCCGGGGCCTGGTTCAAGGCTCCGATGAAGGAGCGCGCGACCTGCGCCACCTCTTCTGCCGGCTGTCCCTGCAGCGCCTGCAGCCGAAGGTCCAGCCCGCCGACCGAACCGACACCGGGGATCGGAGGAGGGATGAAGGCGGCGATTGTGGCGCCTGGCATTGTAATAAAGTGTTGGCGCAGCTTCGTGAGAAGCGCATCGATCTGCAGCTGGGGATCTTGGCGCTCGTCCCAGTGGTCGAGGGAAACGATGGCCATGCCCGCGTTCGGCGATACTGTATTCTGCAACAGGCTAAAGCCGGCCACGGCGAGTACGTCGGAAACTCCCTCCGTCTGACCGAGAAGCTCCTCGACCTCCGCTATGATTTCCTGCGTCCTGTTGAGCGACGCGGCTTCGGGAAGCTGCAGATCCATGAAGATCGCGCCTTGATCCTCATCCGGCAGGAAGGTTGCAGGTAGGCTGACGAAGAGGAGATAGGCTCCAGCGAAAGCGCCGGCCAGGACGCCGAGGGGAATGTAGGGCGCTCGCAGCAGGAACCCGACGATCCCACCGTACCTGCGACGCGTAAACTCGACGCCTCGTGCAAACCAGCCCAGCGGTCCGCGGCGGTAACCTTGCCTCGGCGGCCTCAGGAGAGTTGCCGCGAGCGCAGGGCTTAGGGTGAGGGCGACGAGAGCCGATACCGCGAGGGAGGAGGAGAGGGTGACTGCAAATTGCCTGTAAAGCTGTCCCGTGATTCCGGGGAGAAAGGCGGTCGGGAGTACCACCGCGAGGAGGACGAAGGTGGTGGCGATGATGGGACCCGTGATCTGTCCCATCGCGGTGCGGGTCGCCTCCACCACGTTCATTCCCGGATGCTCTTCCATCACATGCTGAACGTTCTCCACCACGAGAATGGCGTCATCGACCACCAGACCGATAGCAAGAACCAGCGCCAGCAGCGTGATGGTGTTCGCGGAGTAACCAAGCACGAGCAGTATCGCCATGGCGCCGAGCAAGGAGACCGGGATGGCGAGCGCGGAGATGACGGTAGCGCGCCAATCCTGGAGAAAGAGGAAGGTGATCACCAGAACGATAAGGAAGGCTTCTATCAGGACCGATAGGATTTGGTCGACGCTGGTCCGCACGAAATCGGTAGCATCATAGACCACCCTGTACTCGAGATCCGCGGGGAACTGCTGCGACAGACGCTCGAGCTCGGCGAGAACCGCATCCGCCGTATCGATCGCATTGGCACCCGGTGCCTGGGCGATCGACAGCATGGCGGTCGCCTGGCCGTTCAGGCGGGCGGAAGCCGAGTAGTTCTGGGCGCCGAGTTCCAGGCGGGCGATGTCGCCCAGCCGCACGATCGAGCCTTGCTCTCCTGTGCGAATGACGATCTGCTCGAATTGCTCGGGGGTCTGAAGGCGGCCTTCGGCCACCAAGCTGTACTCGACCTCGGTGTTGGCGGGCGCAGGCTGTCCGCCCACGCTGCCAAGGGAGGCTTGGATGTTCTGCGACCGGATGGCGGTGATGACGTCGTCAATGGTAATGCCGAGAGCATTCATGCGCGTCGGGTTGAACCAGGCGCGCATGGCGTACTCAGAGGCACCGATGACGGAAGCCTCTCCCACGCCGGCCACGCGGCTGATCGTGTCCACCACCTGGGTTGAGGCGTAGTTGACGATCTCCAACTCGTCCATTTCGGCGTTCGGCGAGTAGAAGCCGATCGCGAACAAGAAATCCGGCGAACTGGTGCGAATGGTGACGCCTTGATCCGTCACCTCCTGCGGCAGTTGGGAAAGCGCCAGCTGTGCCCGGTTCTGGACGTTGACCTGCGCGATATCCGGGTCTGTCCCCACCTCAAAGGTAACGGCAAGCGAATACTGGCCGGCGTTGGAACTGGTCGACGACATGTAGAGCATGTTGTCGACACCGTTGATGGCGGTCTCCAACGGTCCGGCCACCACATCGGCGATAACCTCTGCGCTCGCGCCCGGGTAGACGGCAGAGACATTGACCGTTGGCGGCGTGATGTTGGGGTATTGCTGTACGGGGAGGACCTGAAGGGCGATGAAGCCGGCCAGCGAAATCACGACGGAAATTACCATCGCCAGCCGGGTTCGGGAGATGAAGGGGTTCCCCTTCATTCGGCGTCTCCGACCGAGCGGTGCGAGGGTTGCACCACCGCCCCTTCGCTGAGGCGCTGGATGCCCTGCACGACCACCTCTTCGCCACCTTCCAGTCCGCCGGTAACTGCCCAGCCGTCAGGTACGCGAGGGCCGGTTTCGATCCGCTGCTGCGTAACGCTGTTGCCTTCCTGCAGCACATAGACGAAACGCCCGCTGCGGTCCTGCAGCACCGCAGACTGCGGCACGACGGGTAGCTCCTGGGGATTCTCCAGTCCGATGAAAAGCGTCAGGAACTGGCCGGGCAGTATCACCTTGTCAGGATTGGGAAATCGCAAGCGGACGGGTATCGTGCCGGTTCTGACGTCGGTTTCGCTCGCAGCGTAGTCGACCTCGCCGGTATGGGGATAGTCGCTGCCGTTCGGCAGGCGAAGGGTCAGTCGCAGACCTTCAGGCTCGAGACTCCGCCCCTGGTCAGCTGCCTGCTGGCGCAGGGAGACAAAGATGTCTTCCGGCAGCGAAAAGGTGACCCAGATGGGATCGAGTTGAACGATACGCGCCAGCGTCCCTGAATCAGGACCAACCAGGTTGCCGCGGGTGAACAGCGGCCGATCGATATAGCCGCTGATGGGTGAACTGATCTCGGTATAGGAGAGGTTGAGCTCTGCCGTTCGGATGGCAGCCCGTGCTGCTTCCACATCAGCGGCGGCGATGTCGGCTGCAGCTTGCGCCTCGTCAAGAGTCGCGCGCGCAGCCGTCTGACGCTGAACCAGCTCTTGTGTTCGCGCGAGCGTTCGCTGCGCTTCCTGCTGCGCGGCTTCGCTGCGGGAAAGCTGGGCGCGTGCCGAGGCCAGCTGCGCTTCGTACTGATCCGGCTCGATGCGGAATAGAAGGTCACCCTCCTCAACTTCCTGACCCGATCGGAAGGCAATCTCCTGAAGGAAGCCCTGTACGCGCGCACGAATGTCCACCGCCTCGATCGCTTCGGCCTGGGCAATAAACTCGTCCTGCTCATCGATGGGCTGGATCTCTACCTGCTGAACCACCACCGCAGGGGGCGGCATGCCATCCGGCGCCTGAGCGTTTGCTATGCCGCTCAACAATGCAAACGCCAGGCCAGCCAAGGTGACGAAGGCCCGTCCCTTGCGAGATGAATCGTCGAGCTTGATCATTGCCCCCCCAAGTGCTGAGCGGCCACCTCTTTATCTGAATTGGGTGGCGAAGGGGGGAAGCCTATCACTCCTTGGGATAGTCGCCATAGTTTTGTTTGCGCTTCCTTTCCTCCTTCGTTTCTCTCATTCGCGCGCCCAATCCTGCGGCATATTCGTCAGTATAAACTTAGATCCCAAGCCACCTCTGGTAGTGGTGGGTCAAGCGGATCGATAAATGCTATCAGGGAAAGGTGGGGCGCCCCCGTATGAAGAGCTCTCTTCGATTGCGAGGGGACTACAGAAAACCTTGGGGGGCAAAGATGCGAGTGAAAGTCTCTACTGGCTGGCGGCCGCTGGGCTTGCTGCTGATCGGCATGCTGATGAGCGTGGGCGCCTCCGCTTGGGCGCAGGAAGTAGATCTGGAGCGTGAGCGCGATCGCGGCGTGCCCGTTTATGCACGTCAGCGGCCGGAGGTCGATCCGATCGGTGTGCGAGCGGGCGCTTTCATGATCTATCCGAGGGCGGGGCTCAGCGGGCTCTACGACGACAACATCTACGCGACCCGCAACGATCGGGAGGCGGACTTCATCACGACCCTCAATCCCGGGGTGCGGGTCGAATCCAATTGGTCGAACCATCGGCTCGCGGCGGAAACGGAGGTAGCGGCCGGCTTTTACGCCGATAACCAGAGTGAAAACTTCCTAGACGGCCGTATCGCTCTAGATGGACGGCTAGACGTTCAACGAGGGACCTTCATCGAAGGCGGCTTGGAGATAGCGCGCTTGCACGAGGAGCGGGGAGATCCCGACGTCCAGGCCGCCAATGATGAACCCTCGGTCTATTACCGAACCCGCGCCAACCTGACAGGCTACCATGGTGTCGGGCGCCTCTCGCTGAGTCTCGGTGCGGATTATACGCGCCATGACTATCGATCGGTGGATCTGGTCGGCGGCGGAAGTGCCTCCCAGTCTGACCGCGACTACAACATCTATGAGGTGCAATCACGCATCGCCTATGAGTTGCTGCCAAACGTCAGTCCCTTCATCCAGACAAGCTACAACGTGCGCCGCTATGACACGCGGGAGCCGATCAACCGCGAGTCCGATGGCTATCGTATCGGCTTCGGCACTGGCTTTGACGCGGGCGGGATCATCACCGGTGAGGTCTATGGCGGCTATATGCGGCAGAACTTCGTTTCCAGCCGCTTTGACGATGCCAGCGGCCCCTGGTTCGGCGGCAGCCTGCTATGGAACGTGACACGGCTTACCTCGGTCGAGGTCGGGCTGGAGCGGCGCGTGGTTGAAACCACCAACTCCGAAGCGTCCAGCTACAATCGCACCGCGCTCGACGTACGGGTGGAGCATGAGCTTCTGCGCAATCTCTTGATCGGCACCTCGGCCCACTACTACGACGATCGCTACAACGGTTCGGGCCTGAATGAACGCTATTTCGAAGCGGGCCCGCGGATCACCTACCTGTGGAATCGGAACTTCAACGCGGAGCTTTCCTTCACCCATAGCCGCGTGGACAGTAACGAACGTGACCGCGAGTTTCGCTCGAATCGTGTGCTTCTGTCGATCGTGGCGGAGCTTTGAGTCCGGCGCTGGTCTTGCATCCAGTCGATCGCCATGGGTCTCCCTCCAAACTTCGCGCACGTCGCGTGCTTTATAGATGGCCCTATCCCTAAAGAAGTCTTGCTTCTTCCTACTGGCGGAAAGCAGCCCTCTACACGCCTATTGCTTTTGCTCTGTTGACCGAAAGCCACGGAGACGGCTGCTTTGAAAGCGTCTTTGCTGCCGCTCGCCAAGAGGAGCAAGCTCGTGCCCCAGTGCCCTATTCGGTCCCGAAGTTCCGGCCGGCGTCGAGTGCAGGTCGTAGTTGTTCTCTTCTACTTTGCGGCTCTCTTCTGCCTCTTTCCTCCGGTGGTGGCGGCCAATCCTCTGGCTCAGGGCCTCGCAGCGGTAGATCAAGGCCGCGCTGGAGAGGCCAGAGCGAGTTTGCTGTTGCTCGAAGGCCTCGATCGCAGCCTGCTTGAGTGGCACTTGCTGACCCGTAACCCTGATGCGGCGGATTTTGAGGCGCTTTCCAGCTTCCTTCTGCGCCACGCGGGGTGGCCAAAGGAAGGCCTGCTGCAACGCGCGGCTGAGAGCAAGCTTCCGCAAGAACTTCCCGAGGATGAACTTCTCCGCTGGTTTGGCGCCTTTCCGCCGATCACGGCGCAAGCTGCGCTTGCTTATGTGCGAATTCTCGAGGGTAGAGGGGAGTTAGAAGCGGCTGCCGCGGTTGCGCGGCGAAGCTGGCGCGACCTCGGGCCAGACGCTGCCGCTGATGACACCTTGTTAAAGCGCTTCGGCGGGGCACTGCTGCCTGTGGATCATCGAGCTCGGCTCGACCGACTGCTCCGCAACGGGAAGGCAAAAGCCGCCCTCGAGTCTCTTGCTCAAGCCAGGGCGGCTGGCGCGATCGCAGTCGATCAGCACCGGGTGCTGGAAGCTCGGGCCAGGCTTCATCTCTTGCAGCCCGAGGGCGAGCGCCTGGCCGCGGCGCTAGCGACTGAAACCTTGCGGCAGAGCGGCCTCGTCTTGGACCTCGTTGCCTACCGCATGCGGCGCAGTCCGACTTACGATCCCGCAGACCTTCTCGATCCGCCGCCGGTGGTCCTGGGGCGGGAAGCGGCCGATCGCTGGCCGGTGGTGCGCCAGGCGGTTCAGCGCCTGCTGGCCCAACACAAGGAAGACGCGGCCTATCGCCTGGCCGCTGCCCACGGGATGAGCGAGGGGCCGGCATTCGATGAAGCCGAATTCATGGCTGGCTGGCTGGCGTTACAGCGCGATGACCCGGAGCGTGCCTACGCGCACTTCGACCGCCTGTTTCACCACGGCAGCGGCAGCGACAGCATCGCGCGCGGTGCCTATTGGTGCGGCCAGGCGGCCGCCGCGATGGGGCGTGAAGATTGGGCCACGCAGTGGCATGATGTGGCCGCCCAGCATGACAGCGTCTTCTATGGGCTGATGGCGGCTCTGCAGAGCGGAAGCGTCGATCGCCAACAGGAGGAGCCACCCCGGTTGTTGGAGGTGGGGCTGAATGCCCGCCTGGCGTTCGAGCAGCGGGACCTGGTGCGGGCTATTCGCCGCCTGCATGAGGTCGGCCGAAGCGACCTGTTGCCGCCCTTCTTCGAAACGATACGCGAGGGCGGGCTGGATGGGGAAAGGTACCGCCTGCTCGGCGAAGTGGCGCGCGCTGTGGGCCGCGAAGACGAGGTAATCCGCAATGCACGCAGTGCTCTCAGTGCAGGCTGGAGCTTTCCGGACCTGCTCTACCCCTTGCCGCAACTTGACCTGCCGGCCGATGAGAAAAAGCCTCTCTTGCTGGCGCTGATCCGCCAGGAAAGCGGGTTCAACACCCACGCTGTCAGTCAAGCGGGTGCATTGGGGTTAATGCAGTTGATGCCGGGCACAGCGCGGGAGGTAGCGGCGGTACTCGGCGAACCCTATGACCCCGGCCGCCTGACGGCCGATCCGGCGTACAATCTTCGTCTCGGCCGCGCCTACCTTGACGCCATGCTGGCCCGCTATGGTGGAGTGCTTCCCCTGGCCCTGGCCGCCTATAACGCAGGACCCGGCCGGGTCGATGCCTGGCTCAAGGATTTTGGTGATCCTCGCCAGGGAAAAATCGGCCTGCTGGACTGGATCGAGCTCATTCCCTTCGATGAGACGCGACACTATGTTCATGCTGTCATCGAAGTTGCGGCGATCTATGCGCGTCGCCTGCAGCCGGAGAAGGGGCCTTCCTATGCTGAGTTCAGCTTTACGCCGACCGCGTTGCTTCGTGCGCCTTGACCAGTCTGCTGCTGGTCCTGCCTGTGCCTGACGGATCCGGGGGAACTGTGCGGGAAAGGCGGCCTTTGCACCTGGTCGCCATAGTGGGCTTGGTGCTCTATCTCCTCGCCCTGATGGCCGGCGCTGTGATCGAAACTCCACAGCTGGCGCGGGAGAGTGGATCCTTCGTCGTTCATGTTGGCGCCTTTGGGCTGTCTCAGCTCTTCGTTTTCCTCCTGGCGCCACGCTGGCGGGATCGCCTTCTATGGCTGGTCTTGCTGTTCCTCTTCGGCGGGCTGATTGAGGCCGTTCAACACTTCCTGCCCTGGCGGAGCGCCACCGCAATCGATCTTTTGTACAACGGAATTGGGCTTACCTTGGGTTTCCTTGGCTGCTTGGTTCTGGAACGCTTCGCCCGCTGGCGCGGCTGGCTCCCCTTCTCTCAGGTACGCTCATGCAGTTGACGCCGCAGGGCCGAGCGCTCTAAAGGACTGCAAGCGCAAGGACGGGTGGCCGAGTGGTTGAAGGCAGCGGTCTTGAAAA
>JAJUFM010000071.1 GCA_029265995.1 Rhodospirillaceae bacterium
CGTAGCGCGCAGAGGAACCAAGCTGTTCTTCGATACGCAGCAATTGGTTGTACTTGGCCAGGCGATCAGAGCGGGAGAGCGAGCCGGTCTTGATCTGGCCGCAGTTCGTCGCTACCGCCAAATCCGCGATGGTGGCATCCTCCGTCTCGCCGGACCGGTGGGACATTACCACGCCGAAGTCCGCACGCGCGGCCATTTCAACGGCTTCCAATGTTTCTGACAAAGTGCCGATCTGATTGACCTTTACCAAAATTGCATTGCCGGCCCTGCAGTCAATTCCCTGTCGCAAGCGCGCGGGATTGGTGACGAAGAGGTCATCGCCGACGAGCTGTACACGGTCCCCAATGGCCGCAGTGAGAGCCTGCCACCCCTCCCAATCATCCTCGCTCATGCCGTCTTCGATGGAAACGATCGGATAGGCGCTCACCAGATCCTTAAGCCAGTCAGCCATCTTGTCGCTGGACAGTGAAAGCCCCTCGCCGGCCATGGCGTAGCTGCCATCCTTGAAGTATTCGGTTGCGGCGCAGTCGAGAGCCAGCACAACATCCTCGCCCGCCTTATAGCCGGACGCTGCAATGGCCTCCATGATGAAATCCAGGGCTGATCGCGTAGACTTCAGATTGGGTGCGAAGCCCCCCTCATCTCCCACATTGGTGTTGTGACCAGCCGCCTTCAACTTGCTCCTGAGCGCATGGAACACTTCGGTGCCGGCGCGCAGAGCCTCCGAAAAGCAGCTCGCGCCTACGGGCAGGATCATGAACTCCTGCACGTCGATCGGGTTATCCGCGTGGGCGCCCCCATTCACGATGTTCATCAGAGGCACGGGCAAGGTTCGCGCATAGGCGCCACCGACATAACGCCATAGCGGCATTTCCGCCTCCTCGGCCGCAGCCTTGGCTACGGCCAGCGAGACGCCGAGGATGGCATTAGCACCTAGCCGCCCCTTGTTCTCCGTACCGTCCAGCTCGACCATCGCCTGGTCAATCGCCAACTGCTCTCCGGCTTCCATCCCCGAAAGCAATTCGAAGATCTCATGATTGACTGCTTCTACGGCCTGCAGCACACCCTTCCCGTTGTAGCGGCCATTATCCCCATCACGCCTTTCCACCGCTTCGTGAGCTCCCGTGGAAGCGCCAGAGGGCACAGCCGCCCGTCCGAAGGCGCCGCTTTCCAGCACCACATCGACCTCCACCGTAGGATTGCCACGGGAATCGAGAATTTCACGCGCGCGGATGTCGAGAATGGCACTCATGGGGCGATACTTTCCTGTGCTGACTGATGAAGCGGGAGTCGCGGCACCGTGGCCTTTATTACCGCCCGATCTAGCAGAGCCTTCGCAGGCGCACAATATGAGCGCTCTATCCTGCAATTTGAGGGAGCAAGCACGGTCCGAGATTGAAGAACGTTATGGCAGACCGTATTGGCCTAGCTTACGCGTTCCCCATCTGAAAGCAGCAGCTGACCTTTCGAAGAGGGCTAGGCTGCGGTACATGCTGACCTTCGCAAGATCAACCGAACCAATTGTAGGCGCCAATTGCGGCAGCCGAAGAAGCTGACGGTCTACGCCGCGGCTCGCAGAATTCGCTAGAACAAATCGACAAAGCGGAAAGACCTTATGAGTACACTTACCGATCGCGCTGAGGTGTCGGAACTCGCAGACAGCCTTCCCGCCCCTGTCGCCCGGCGACGCACCTTTGCGATCATTGCGCATCCTGATGCCGGTAAGACTACGCTGACCGAAAAGCTGCTGCTGTTCGGAGGCGCGATCCAGCTCGCCGGTGCGGTAAAGGCCCGGGGCGAGCAGCGGCGTGCGCACTCGGACTGGATGAAGGTGGAGCGCGAGCGAGGCATCTCGGTTGCGACCTCCGTCATGACCTTCGACTATGGCGGCTGCACCTTCAACTTGCTTGATACTCCGGGGCACGAGGACTTCTCCGAAGACACCTATCGGACACTCACCGCAGTCGATTCCGCCGTCATGGTCATCGACGCGGCAAAGGGCATCGAACCCCAGACCCGGAAGCTCTTCGAAGTGTGCCGTCTGCGCGACGTTCCGATCATTACACTTATCAACAAGATGGACCGCGAGGCGCAGGACTCCTTCGAACTCTTGCAGGAAATCGAGGAAACGCTCGCCCTGGAAGTCAGCCCGGCTTCCTGGCCAATCGGCATGGGGCGTCAGTTCCGCGGCTGCTACGATCTGCTGCGCGACCGCCTCATTCTCCTGTCCCGTTCCAAGGGAGAGCGGCCGGATGAGGGTGAAGCCTGCAACGGCATCGATGATCCGAAGCTTGACGAACTGCTGCCGGATCACGCAGTGGCGCAGCTAAGGGAAGAGGTGGAGATGGCCCGTGGGCTCTGCCCGGCCTTTGATCTGGAGCGCTATCGCGAAGGCACGCAGACGCCGGTCTACTTCGGCTCAGCCCTCAATAACTTTGGGGTTCGCGAGCTTCTCGATGGGGTCGCCAGCTTCGCACCAGCGCCGCGACCTCAACCAGCAAGCGAGCGCGACGTTTCGCCGGGAGACCGCAAGGTTTCAGGGTTCGTGTTCAAGATACAGGCGAACATGGATCCCAAGCATCGCGACCGGATCGCTTTCGTGCGACTCGCCTCGGGGCACTTCAAGCGCGGCATGAAGCTGAAACAGGTTCGAACCGGCAAGCAATTGGCGATCTACAACCCGGTGCTCTTCCTTGCGCAGGATCGAGAGCTGGCGGAAGAGGCCTGGGCCGGGGACATCATTGGCATCCCCAACCATGGCGCGCTGCACCTGGGTGATTCTCTGACAGAAGGGGAAGAGCTCAACTTTCGCGGCCTTCCTGCCTTTGCGCCGGAACTGCTGCGCAAGGTGCGGGCGCTCGACCCCCTCAAGGCCAAACACTTGGGCCGCGCGCTTCAGCAGCTCGCCCAGGAGGGCGCGGCGCGCGTATTCAAACCGATGATTGGCGCAGACTGGATCGTGGGGGTCGTTGGAGCCCTGCAGTTCGACGTTCTGGCGGACCGCATCCGCACCGAATACGAGGTGCCGGTCGCACTGGAAGCGACGCAATACTATACTGCGCGTTGGGTCGAAGCCGACGAACCCGCCGTACTTAAGAACTTCATCGACAAGAACAAGGGGAGCCTCGCGGAAGACCATGAAGACTATCCCGTCTTCATGGCGCGAAATGCCTGGCACCTGCAGGACGCCCAGGACAACTTCCCCGCTATCCGCTTCCTGGAAACCCGCGAACCGGCAAGCAAGGCCTGATCGGAGCAGCAGCATGTCGAAGCAGATCGAGATTACGTCACCTCTCGTGGACTATCTGCTTTCAGTCTCGTTGCGAGAGGATCCACTGCTTAAAGAGTTAAGGGAAGAAACTGCTCGTTCAGGCCGCCAAGGCATGCAGATCGCGCCGCATCAAGGACAGTTCATGCGCCTCTTGGCGGAGCTGATCGGCGTGAAGCGCGCCATTGAGGTCGGAACTTTCACCGGTTACTCGGCGCTCTGCACCGCCCTTGCCATGCCAGCGGACGGAAGGCTTGTTTGCTGCGACGTCAGCGAGGAGTGGACGTCCATCGCCCGGCGGTTTTGGCAGAAAGCGGGCGTTGCAGAGCGCATCGACCTGCGGGTCGCGCCGGCGGCGCAGACTCTTGATGCCTTGATTGCAGCGGGCGAAAGCGGGACCTACGACTGGCTTTTCATCGACGCGGACAAGAGCAGCTATGGTATCTATTACGAGAAGGGTTTGGAGCTGCTGCGACCCGGTGGGCTGATCCTGGTGGACAACGTCCTCTGGGGCGGCGACATCCTCCGCGAGGAAGCCGACCTAGACCCAGAGAAGGACCGGGACACCCTGGCGCTCCAGGCTTTCAATCGGAAGCTGCTGGGGGACCAGCGCATTTCTCTGTCACTGGTCCCCATCGGCGACGGGCTCACGCTCGCGCGTAAGCGGTAGTACGGACCGCCCTCCCAAGCAAGTCAACACCAGCGATGCAACGCGTACCTACTTGCCGATCGGTATGCGCCGCGCCCGTTTAACCGCTTCAGGCTGGCGCTGCAGGTGGACCGTCAGCACACCTTTGTCGAAGCTGGCACTGCACTTTTCCTCATCGATCCCCTCGGGCAGCGCAATCCGGCGTTCGAAAGCGCCGAAATGTCGCTCGGAGATAACGGTCTCTCCTTCCTCACGCTGTTCCTCGCTCTTCTTCTCGCCACGGATCGTCAGCGACCCTTCAGCCAAGGTTATCTCCACCTCGTCCTCGGTGATTCCCGGCAACTCCGCTGTCACCACCACCTCATCTTCCTTTTCGACCAGGTCGATTTTGGGGGTAGATACGGAGAAACCAAAATCATCTCCGATGCGAGAATCCCAGAGGCTGCCGGGGCGCCAAAAGCTGCCACCAAGGAATCGCTCGAAGACGCGGTCCATCTCCTCCCGTAGAGACATCAGCGGGTTGTCGGCGTAGCGTCCGCTCTGACGCGCCGGTGCATTGAACTGCTCGTTTTGCTTGGACATGACACTAATCCTCCGATGATCAGGAAGAACGACGGTTCCATAATCACCCATCTCGGAGGCCTGTGCTTTGAGCCAAATCAAACTTTGTCCAGTTTGGCCTAAGCGGGCTTGGCGCTATGCTCCCGCGCATGAAAAAACTGATACGAACCCTGCGGCTGGATCAGAGCGATAGCCACATCTTCCCGCTGGCAGCCGAGGCGGGCGAGTGGGCCGTACCGGGCACCTTTGCCTTTCTTGACCTAGATCCAGCGGAAGTCGACCGCAAACAGCGGCTCGCTTTCACCAGCGGCTGGCTGGGCTGCCAGTCCTTCGGCCGCAGCACCTTGGTCGAGGTTGCAGAGATAGAGGAGAGCGACTTCTTCGCGCTGGTGGAACGCCTCGCCCGCCATTTCGTGGAACGCTATGGTGCGCCAGACCTGGCTGCCGCGCTACCGGTTGCGCGAGAGGAACTCGACCTCGCTGCATCGCTCGCAGAGGAGCACAAGGTAGGTACCCTGCTCGCCATTGCGCGGGAGGTGGCCGAGGATGGGGCCATTCGCGAAGCCTACCGGGTGATCCAGCCGAGCCGCGCAGAAGAGCACGCAAAGATCTGGACCATTGTGGAAGACGAGGCGTAATTATCGCGTCACACCGCGGTTTCGATTTCTTCCTCTGCCTCTCTCGGCTCTGGAGGCGCAGGCTGTTGCTGCGTGATGCAGTGGATGCCCCCGCCACCCTTGAGTATATCCACCACCGGCACCTGAACGATTCTTCGTCCCGGGAAGAGCGCGCTAAGCGTTTCGAAGGCTTCGTCATCTGCCGGATCATCGAAACCTGGCAAGACCACCCCACCATTCGGCAGATAGAAGTTCACGTAGGAAAGCGCGGTAGGTTCATCCCTGCTGTTCTTCATCTCGCGCGGCAGCGGCAGGGTCACCACTTCCAGGCTTCGCCCGGCAGCATCGGTGGCGCTGCGCAGAACTTCCAGGTTCTCCTGTAGCGGTTCCCAGTTGGGATTGTCGCGATCCTCGGTCGCTACCACCACAACCCTTCCTGGGGCGGTAAAACAGGCGACGTTGTCCACGTGCCCGTCCGTCTCGTCGTTTCGCAAGCCCTGAGGCAGCCAGATCAGTTTGCTGGATCCCGTGTATTCGAGCAGCAGCTCGGTGATCTGATCCTTATCCTTTCCGGGGTTGCGATTGTCGTTCACGATCGAAGGCTCTACCGCGAGGAGCGTACCCTCCCCGTCTACGTGAAGCGCACCGCCTTCCGTAACCAGCGGTGCGGCGTAACGCTTGATTTTGAGGTACTCGAGGATCTCGCGGGCCAAATCGGCATCCCGATCATAGGGGCGATACCGCTTGCCCCAGGAATTGAAGATCCAGTCAACGGCCGCGAGTTCGCCGTCCGGTCCGAGGAGGAAGCTAGGCCCCGTGTCCCGCAGCCAGGAATCGTCCATCTCCATCGGCATGCAGGCGACGCCGCTGCCGCAGCGGACGGAAGCGTCTGTGAGGCTGTCCGGCTCGACGAGCATCGTCACCGGCTCGAAGGCGGCAATGGCCTTTGCAACCTCTGCAAAGGCGTCTCGGGCCGCTTCGAGGCCTTCGCCCCACAGGCTTTCCCGGCAGGGCCAGGCCATCCAGCAGCGGCTATGAGGCTCCCACTCAGCAGGCATTCTAAAGCCGTCCTGGCGCGGTGTTGGCATCGCTCAAGGCCTCATCTTCACAGCGAGAGACGCACCCTAACGGAGAGCGGCCTCCACTGTCCACGCGATCTCAGCTTCGCGCACCCAACCAGAGGAAGAAGATCCCAAGGGCCGCCAGAATCGGCGCGGCGGCCCAGGTCAGCAGGGTCAGCAGGAGAGGATCCCAGAGAAATGCCAGCAGATAACGCTCGATAACCGCCTGAACCAAATTGAGGCTGCCTGGATCCAGGCTGAACCAGATTTCGCCCAAGGGACGGAGAGAGAGATTCTCCGTTTCACCGCTCCGCCAACGCCACAGGTCCAATAACAGCAGCAGCAGAGCCGCGGCCAGCAAACCGCCTCCCACTACCCGGCTCAGCCAGCGTCCCATCAGCCTTCCCTCACATCGTCGGAACAGCAGTCGCAGGCTAGCTTCACCGAGCTTGGGGAGGAAGATCGCAGCCATCGTCTCTCCCTCGGCAATGTGTCATTGCATCGCCCGGCGCTTGTGGCTAACTTCCGGGCCCGCGGGTGAGGTGGCCGAGTGGTTGAAGGCGCACGCCTGGAACGCGTGTAAGGGTTAACAGCCCTTCGTGGGTTCGAATCCCACCCTCACCGCCACGCAACCAATGGTCGTCTCCTGCGACCTTCCGCCAGCAGCGCGGCGCAGAGCGCCTTGCATTCAACAGCCACTATTTCTTCGCGAACCCTTTACCGCTCTCGTGAAAACGCGAGCGCGCCGTGGTTTCTTTGTTAGCGTCGTATTTCGATTCCAAGAAGTAGAGAGACCGCATGGCTGAGAGTGGCGCAATCCGCATTGGCATCGGTGGCTGGACTTACGAACCCTGGCGCGGGAGCTTTTATCCGCCGGGCCTGCCGCAGAAGCGCGAACTGGAATATGTGAGTCGAAAGCTCACTTCCATCGAGGTGAACGGCACCTACTACCGCTCGCAAAAGCCGGAGACCTTCCAAAAGTGGCACGATGAGACGCCCGAGGACTTCGTCTTCGCATTGAAGGCGCCTCGCTTTGCCACCAACCGGAAGGTATTGGCGGAGGCAGGTGAAAGCATCGAGCGATTCTTCACGAGCGGCGTCATGGCTTTGGCTAGCAAGCTTGGGCCGATCAACTGGCAATTCATGGCGACAAAGAAGTTTGACCCGGAAGACTTCCAGGCATTCCTTGATCTACTTCCGACATCCCATGAAGGTCATTCTCTGCAGCACGCGGTTGAAGTGCGCCACGAGAGCTTCTGCACGCCCGAGTTCGTCGAGATGATTCGTGCGAAGGGCGTGGCGGCGGTGGTTGCTGCCGATGGAGACTTCCCCCAGATCGCCGACCCAACCGCGCCTTTCATCTATGCGCGCATCATGGGCACGACTGAGGAAGAACCTCTAGGCTACAGCGTCGCTGCGCAAGAGCTTTGGCTCAGGCGGATAAAGACGTGGGCTTCCGGCGACCTGCCTGAGGACATGAACTATTGTGGGGCTGGAGAGACCACCAGCGCCCGCGACGTCTACCTCTACGTCATAAGTGGCCACAAGATCAGGAACCCGCAGGCGGCCACATCGCTGATCGAAGGCTTGTAGCAGGTCGCTTCATGCTTCTAGGGCAGCCATGATGGCGTCGAGGCCGTCTGTCAGTGCTGCAGGGCCCGGCTGCAGGATAAGCGGCGACTTGATTTCAAAGATCCGCCCGTTCCGAACGGCCGGAATGCTCTTCCATCCGGGACGGGCTGCGATTCTTTCCGGGCGCACCTTTTTGCCGCACCAGGACGCCAGGATGATATCAGGTCTGGCAGCAATAACCTGTTGGGGCGTCACGATCCGGTCTCGGGCCGCTTTGTGGCCGCAGAGGTTCGGGAAAGCCTCCTGCCCGCCCGCGATCTCGATCAATTCCGACACCCACTTGATGCCGGAGATTAGCGGCTCATCCCACTCTTCGAAGTAAACGATTGGTCGATCCTCGCGCGCGGCCGCCCGGGAGGCCACCTCCGCCAAGCGCGCTTCATATCCGGCAGCCAGGGCCTCAGCCTCTGGTGCCGTTCCCGTAATGGCTCCCAGGGTCCGGATCATGGCGAGCACGCCGGCAATGTCGCGCTGGTTGAATCCTATGACCGTGACGCCTTCGCGCAGGAGGTTTGCAGCGATGTCGGCCTGGAGGTCTGAAAAGGTGAGGACCAGATCAGGTTCCAGCGCGAGAATCTTGGGGATGTCGGCTGTCGTAAAGGCGGATACGCGTGGCTTTTCCCGCCGTACCCGCTGGGGCCGAACCGCGTAGCCGGAAACGCCAACGATCCGCTGCTCCTGCCCGAGAAGATAAAGCGTCTCGACGGTCTCTTCGGTCAGGCAGACGATTCGTTCCGGCGGAAAGCGGCGCATGCCCACTCATCTCCAGGTACAGCCAGCCACCGGGCCGAAGACTATCGCATTTCTTTCACCAAATCCTCAGTGGTGACCTGACGACAATAGCCCTTGAAGGCACGCAGTGCCGTTCCGTGCCTCTCCTGACTGTCGGTCGTACAGGCGTCGACCGGGCAGATCATCCGAAAACCACGATCCGCTCCATCCCGCACCGTGTGATCTACGCACTGGTCCGTGAGGAAGCCCGTCACGATAACGGTGTCGAGCTCCATGTTGCGCAGCAGATACTCAAAGATCGTGGAGTTGAAGAGGCTCGAAGAGGTCTTTGGCAACACGATCTCGTCGGCCGCTGGCGCGACCTCATCACAGGGCTCCGCTTCCAGGCTTCCCGGTGCGAAGTGAAAGCCGGTCTGCTTGTAGTCCAGACTGCGGTCTCTTCCATCCGAAGTGAGGCTTTGAATTACCGTATGAACGACTTCCAGCTTTGCGGCCCGGGCTGCGCTGAGCAGGCGTACCATGTTGGGCACGGCCACGTCCTTGGCGCTGCGAAAGAAGTAGGGCCGGGCATCTGCTGCGCCGGGATGGAAAATCCCCTTCTGTACATCGATCAGCAGCAGGGCAGTGCGCGCAGGGTCCACCGGTGCATTGCGTGGCGTAACACCCTTACTAACCATCGTCTTATTCCCCTCCCCTCAAGAAATCATCGGCAGCCTGGCGGAGGGCGCGCTCCAAACGCTCCGCCCAAGCTTCCTGAGCCTCCGGTCCCTCGAGAAGATCCTGGCGCATCTCGAACTCCACGTAAGGCAGATTGCGGGCTTCCGCATGCAGGGGAATGGAGTAGTCATGCTCCATGTCCACTGCGTAGGGTTCGTTGCGCCCAAGCGGAAGATCCGGCTCCTGCTTCTCCAAGGCCGCCAAGACTGCATCATTGAACCGGCGATCGTGCCCCCAGCAGAGACCGAGGTGCCAGGGACGCGCTGTCGGCCTTGCCCGAAGCTCTGGCGTAAAGGAGTGGACCGAAACAAGAAGCGTAGCTTGCCGTGCTGCAGCGCGCGCCTCGAGCGCTTCCTCTATGCACCTGTGATAGGGCAACAGAATCTCAGTAAGACGTGCCCGCCTCCCGGCCTCGTCCAACTCTCGATTGGCCACCACCTCGGTCCCATCAGACACTGCGGGGATCGAGTCCAAGGCTTTCGGGCGGCGGTTGCAGTCGATCACCAGCCGTGAATAACGCTGGAATATCAGTGGCGCGGCCAAACGATCGGCCAGTCGTCGCGCCACCTGAAGGGCACCCCGATCGATCGCAATGTGCCGCTCAAGCTCCGCGGCAGGAAGTCCCAGGTCGCGCAGTGCCGCCGGTACGGCGTTACCTGCGTGATCGCAAATCAAAAGGAAGGGGGAGGTTTGCGATCCCTCCACCTTTCCCACAGGCGCAGGATCCTCCGGCCCTAAAAGGGCCGACGGTCGAGTCATTTCGTTCATCCTGCTATCCTCAGTAAGCCTCTGTGTAGACGCGGCAGATCTCCGCCTCGTCCTTGTCCGCCAGCATTTCCAATTCGCCACGTTTGTGCAGCAGATATGCCTGCGAAAGCGTCGGCCCGAGCCAGCTAAGCACGGTCTGGTCGCTTTCCAAGGCGTCCAGCGCCTCACCCAAGCTCCGCGGCAGGTCGAGGATACCCATCTCCTGGCGCTTTTCCGGCCCGAGCGCTTCCGGATCCCCTTCGGTTATCGGCGGCGCAGGAAGCTTCTCCCGCAGACCCTGCAATCCGGCGAAGACGAGGGCCGCCAGCTGAAGATAGGGGCTGGCCGCGGCGTCCGAAGCCCGATACTCGAGATTGTAACAGGGTGCCGGATCGACATCTGCAGCTTGCGGATAAGGGCAGATGCGCAGCAGTGCCTCGCGATCGCGCAGACCCAGATTCCCCCAGAAAGCCGACCAGGAGTTGGGTTTCAGACGATCATAGGAAATCACACTCGGCGCCGTCAGCGCACAAAGAGCTCGAATGTGGCGTAAGATCCCAGCGGCGAAGGAACCTCCCGCTTCTGAAAGCTCGCCCGGTTGTTGCGGATCCCAGGTAACGGGTCGGTCTTCCTTATCCAGCAAACTGTAGTGGACATGGACACCGTTGCCCGCAACTCCTCGGGTAACCAGTGGGGAGAAGCTGGCCCGGAAACCGTGGCGCCGGGCTACGGCCCGGCAGATCTCACGCAGCTTTACGGCCCTGTCGGCCGCTTCCAGCGCCGGCGCAGGATCGACGGTCACCTCGTACTGCTTCGTCCCGTACTCCGGCAAATAGGTTTCAGGCTCGAGCCCGTTTGCCCGCAGGGCGCCGATGAATTCTTCGCTAAAGACGGCGTTGCTGCGCAGCGAGCTCAGGGCATAGGCGTCGCCGCTGCGCTCTTCAGCGCCTTCCAGGTAGAACTCATGCTCGAAGCTGGCGAGGATGCGCAGCCCCATCTCATTCTCGAGTTCCGTCAGGGCACGGCGGAGGAGCGATCGCAGGCAACACTCCCAGTCCACGCCATCCAGTGTCCGCACCTCACCCAGCAGCCAATGCTCCACTGGCGTGCCGTCGCCAAAGTCCAGCACGACGTCCTGGCTATCTACCGGTACCAGATGCAGGTCACCCAGCGGGCCGAAGGGCGTCTTGGGAATTCGCCCGAGGCAGTTGATCATGATGTTGGTCGGAGTCCAGCCGACACCGAAGCGTCTTCGTTTCTCCAGATCTCTGGCCGGGAAGCCCTTGCCTCGCACCTGCCCGGCGATGTCCGAATAGCAGATGTAGACTAGCTTCTCACGTTCTATGGCCACGGGGTCGCTCCTGATAACAAACTAAAGGGGACGGCCGGAGAGAAAGCCCCTCCGGCCGCTTTTGACGGCTTATTCCGGACGCCAGATATCTTCGACGGTGAACTCCGCCGAGTGCACGGAGATGATGGACACCGGCTTCGGTGGCACCATGTTCTCGCGCGTGTAGGAGATGGTCCCGGTTACCGCGGGATAATCGCGCGTCTCGGCCAACGCGTCCCGTACCGCGGCAGGATCGTCGCTTCCCGCCTGTTCGATCGCGTTGGCAATGAGGCCGATGGCGTCGTAGCCCAGCGGGGCAAAGGAATTCTCGGGCGCGTGACCGAACTTGGCCTCATAGGCATCGATAAACGCCTGCACCTCTGGACGGTCATCGGCCAGATAGGTGTGGGTCGAGAAATAGACGTCATTGGCCAGATCAGGCCCTGGCACTGAGGCCACCAGTTCGGTATCGAAACCGTCGCCCGAGATGATGTCCATCTCGATGCCGGCTTCACGAATTTGGCGGACCGAAAGGCCGGCCTCGCTCGGGATGGCGGAGATAAATACCGCGTCGGGGGCCGGATCGACTGCTTCAAGGCGCGCGATCTGCGCCGAGAAGTCCGTATCGCCCATCATGAAGAAGTCTTCGTCGATGATCTCGCCGCCCCGCTCCTCAAAGCGCTCCTTGAAGAAGGCGGTCAACGCGCGGGTGAAGTCCATCGAGTTGTCGGTCCAGACATAGACCCGACGGTGGCCGAGCGTGTCGTAGGCATAGTCGGCAATGGCGTAAGACTGGTCGTCGTCACCGAAGGCAGCCATGAACATGTGGTCGCCGACCCATGTGGGCAGCATGGGATGAGTTGCACCGGAGGTGATGAAGGGAATGCCCGCATCCTGGAAAGTGGGGGCAGCAGCCATCACGAAAGTAGTGTCCGACTGGCCGAAGCCGGCGACGACCCCACTGGATACGGCTTCCTGCGCCGCCGTGGCCGTAACCTGCTGGTCGGTGCGCGTATCGAAGACCACAAGTTCCAGTGGACGGCCCAGGACACCGCCCTCCTCATTGATCTGGTCCACGTGCAGCTCAGCTCCCTTGAGCGAGGGGCCGTCGAGCGACGACATTCCGCCGGTCAGGGCATAGAGCGCAGCAACGCGGATCGGCTCTTGCGCCTCACTCTGTGAGGGCACGACACTCCCTAGCAACGCCAGGGCGCTGGCAGCCATCAAGACACTGGAAAACCTCATCTCAAACCTCCCGTTTTTCTACTTGTGAAGGATGTCGTGGTCTCCGCGCCCGGAAAGGCGCCGGGCGCAGGAGGGCGGGCTCCGCACTGGCGAAGAGGCCCTGCGGGCGCAGCAAGAGCATTGCGATCAAAAGCACAGCAATGACAATTTGAACCAGGCCATAGGCGCCGACAGCCTGCTCGACTGGCCGTAGCGCCTCGCTCAAGAAGGTTATCGCAACCGCCGCGATCGCAGCGCCAATCAAACTGCCGCTACCGCCGACGACCACCATGACCACCAGCATGAAGGCGAGCGTGATGCTGAAGGAACCGGGGGTCAGGTTGGTCAAGAGATGGGCCCATAAAGCGCCCCCTACGCCTGCGAAAAAGGCGCCGAGTGCGAAGGCTGCAAGCTTGGCGCGGGCGCGGGGCACCCCCATGCAGGCGGCTGCCATCTCGTTCTCACGAATGGCCAGCAAGCTCCGTCCCACGGAAGAGTATTTGAGGCGCCAGCACACGAAGAGGCAGAGAGCGAGCCAGCCGAAGATCCACCAAAGGTCCGTGTGCCGCGGAATACCGTTCAGGCCGAGCGCCCCCCGGGTCACTCCATCGGCATTGTTGATCACCACGCGCAGAATGATGATGAGGCCAAGGGTGGCCACGGCCAGATAGTGCCCGCGAAGCCGGAGCACCGGGAAACCGGCAATGACCGCAACGGCGGCAGCCGCCACTCCCCCGGCCAGAGTGGCCGGAAAAAGCGACCACTCCAGTGTCGCCATCCACTCCGGCAGGGCCGGAAGCATGAAGCCCTTGCGGTTGGCGGGGAAGGTTAGAATGGCAGCGACATAGCCGCCCACCATCATGAAGGCCGGGTGCCCCAGGGAGAAGAGCCCGGTGAGGCCGTTGGAAAAGCTCAGGCTGATCGCCAGCATCGCATAGATGCCGGCAAATCCCATGACGGTCCGCTCGTAGCCGCTAAGCCGCGCTTCCGCGAAGGCCACCAACGCCACGACGGCTGCCGCGAGAAGACCCCAGGCCAGATGGTGGCGCTGCAGGCTCATGCTCTTTCCTCCGCAGCACGCCCCATAAGGCCATTCGGCATGATCAGAAGAATGAGGATCAAGAGACCGAAAACGAAGGCATCACGGTAGGAACCGTAAGCTGGCGGCATCAGGCCGACGAAGAGTACTTCGGCGAAACCGAGCAGGTAGCCGCCCAAAACCGCGCCGACGAGGCTCCCGACGCCCCCGATCACCGCCGCGACGAAGGCCTTGAGGCCGGGCACGAACCCCATGAGAGGGTGGATCTGCCCCGCCCTGCCCGCATAAAGAAGCCCGGCGAGCCCCGCCAAGGCGCCACCCAGGGCAAAGGCCGTCGCGATCGCCCGGTTCACGCGAATACCCATGAGCCGCGCGGCCGTGGGATTCTCGGCGGTGGCGCGCATGCCAATCCCGAGCCGGGTTCCGCGGACGAACAGTGTGAGCCCGGCCAATACCACCAGCGTGATGACGACCGTCACCACCTCGAGGACTGTCATGCGCGCGCCAGCGATCTCAAGATTACTGCGCAACCAATCCGGCAGGTTGAAGGGCCTGGGCCGGCCCGAGAGCAACAGAATGCCAAGGTTCTGCATCAGGATCGAGACGCCGAGAGAGGTAATAAAGCCGTTGACCTGGGGCGCATTTCGTTGCGGACGAAAGGCAACGAGATCGATCAACATCGCAAGTATCGCGCCGATGGTCAGAACCGCCAGCACCGCCGCCCACAGTGGGAATCCAAAGACGAGCAGGATCCCGAAAGCCGTGAAAGCGCCAACCATCAGCACATCGCCATGGGCGAAGTTGATCAGGCGCACGATCCCATAGATCATCGAAAAACCGACGGCCACCAGGGCGTAGACGGAGCCCAAGACCAAGCCGTTAAGGACCTGTTGCAGCAGGTAAGAGCTGGTCATGAGCTTGCCTCCGCGGGTGCCAGCCCGAGATAGGCCTCCTGCAGCCGTCGATCCTCAGCCAGCTCTGCAGCCGGTCCGGAAAGAGTAATCTTCCCCTGCTCCAGCACATAGGCGCGGTCGGCGATGTCGAGCGCCATACCGGCGTTCTGCTCT
The DNA here is from genome assembly GCA_029265995.1 of Rhodospirillaceae bacterium. Taxonomy (GTDB): domain Bacteria; phylum Pseudomonadota; class Alphaproteobacteria; order Kiloniellales; family DSM-21159; genus Aquibaculum. The sequence goes on from JAJUFM010000071.1 coordinate 14,645, forward strand.
ACCAGCAGCACCGTCGTCCCTCTTTCCCGGATGGTTTCGATGATATCGAAGACGGCGTCCACCATCTGCGGTGCGAGGCCGAGCGAGGGTTCATCCAGCAACAGCAGCTTCGGCCGCGACATCAGAGCGCGGGCTATTGCGACCATCATCTGCTCCCCTCCCGACAACTGCCCTGCTAGACCGCCGGCCCGCTCTCGGAGAATTGGGAACAGGCGCCCCATCTCCTCCATGTCCTGTGCCACCTCTCCATCGCGACGCAGGAAGGCGCCCATGCGCAGGTTCTCGGTGACACTCAACCCGCCGAAGACCTGCCGCCCCTCTGGGCAATGGGCCACGCCCGCCGCGACGATGCGGTCGGCCGACAGCCGCGACAGATCAAACTCCTGCCCGCCCTCGACAAGTATCGCCCGCCCGCCGCGCGGCCTGAGGAGGCCCGAGATAGTCAGCAGGGTTGACGTCTTTCCGGCCCCATTGGCGCCGAGCAGGGCAACGATCTCCCCTTTCGCTACCTCCAGAGAAATCTGGTGAAGCACCTGGGAGGGCCCGCGCCATACATCCAAACCCTCAAGCACCAGCACGGATGCGCCCCCTGCCCTTTCGCTTCCCTCGGCTGCGGCCCAGGTAAGCCTCGATAACGGCTGGATTACGCTGCACCTCTTCAGGCAAGCCATCGGCAAGTAGTTCGCCGCGGTTGATTACCTGAATGCGGCTACAGAGAGTCATCACCAGGCGCATGTCGTGCTCGACCACCACCAGGCTGAAGTCTGTCGATTTGCTCGCCAGGTCCTGCAGCATTTCCGTCAGTAGGACCGTCTCGGTCGCGTTCATGCCCGCTGCAGGTTCATCCAGAAGCAGAACCCGAGGTTCCGTGGCCAAGGCCCGCGCAATCTCGACCTTGCGCTGGAGACCGTACGGCAAATCTCCGGCCTTGCGATCCACCATGTCGGTCAGACCAACCTGCTCCAGAAGCGCCGCCGAACGATCGCGCAGCGCGCGCTCGGCACGCCACACGCGCGGCAGGCCCAGCATGGTCGACAGCCAACCAGGCCCGTCGCGGCGATGGGCGCCCACGGCAACATTTTCCCAAACACTGAGATCGCGGAACAGGCGAATATTCTGAAAGGTGCGCGCGACGCCCGCTACGGCGAAATCTTCCGGACCGCTGTTGGTAAGGTCTCGCCCAGCCAAGGCGATTCGCCCGCGTGTCGGCTGTATCACCCCCGTCAAGAGGTTGAAGGCCGTGGTCTTGCCTGCGCCGTTCGGACCGATAAGGCCCAGGATCTCTCCGGGCTTCAGCGCGAGGGAATAGTTGGACAGCGCGACGAGCCCGCCAAAGCGCTTCGTCAGCTCTTCCGCCTGTAGCACTACCCCGTTCGCGTTCATCTTGTCAGTCAACTCGCTCATCGTGGCAGCGGACGTTACAAAGACCGTTCCAGAACATCAACTAGTAACAAATGTTTCTGCGTTCTGGTCCAAGGGTTCTACGGAGGCGTCCTCAGCGCCCGAAAGCACGCTTCTGTGTGCTTCTATGGTTTCCACCCGCGTTTTGGATCGTGACCACACCTGCTCGTCGTAGGCCTGCACCAGGATCTCGACCAGGGCGACCATGCCAATCAAGCTGTCCCAGCGCGAAGGGCCATCGACCCGCGCTCGAAACACGATATCCGCTACCTCGGCCGCATCGGACATCCACTGGTCCGTTATGAGGACAACGGTGGCGCCTCTTGTCGCCGCAAGTCGCGCGCTAGCTACCGAATCCCGCTGATAGCGACGAATGTCGAAAAGAATAAAGAGATCTTTGCGCCGCACATCAGCCAGTTGATCGGCACGCCGAATCGAATTCGGCTCTACCAGGTGGACGCGCGGACGCATCTTGCGCAGGTGAAACTCCAGATGTCGGGCCGCCACATCGGTGAAGTCACC
>JAJUFM010000154.1 GCA_029265995.1 Rhodospirillaceae bacterium
GGACTTCGCACCCATCCAGTTTGGTGACCGCCCGTCCCTGCGCCTCAATGTGGCCCGTGTAAATTTCAGGGACGAAACCGGGGGCGGTGACGATTCTTCGGAAGTAGGCCGTTATTTCCCGGACCCGCCGAAGGCCGTTGTGGAACGATGGGTGCGACAACGGTTGACGCCCGTGGGCGCGGAAGGGGAAGTCCAGGCCATCCTGTATGACGCGAGTGTGCGCGAAACGGAGCTGGAACGCACCCGCGGCCTCCGCGGGATCGTGACCCGTGATCAAAGCGAGCGCTATGATGCGCGGATCGTTCTGGCCCTGCGCGCCTATGATCGTAATGGCCAGTTTACCAGCGGCGTCGAAAGCCGCATCGAACGTTCGACGTCTGTGCCTGAAAATCTCGGGCGCGGCGAACGAACCGCTCTTTGGCACCGTCTGATGGAGGATGTCGCGCGTCGTTTCGATGAGGAGATGGAGCGCGCCATCCGGGAGGGGGACCTTGGCCGTCTACTGGCATAAGCTACCGGAGGATCAAGGTGAACTGCTACGGGGTACCGAAGGGTACGCAGATCTACGCCATCGGAGACGTACACGGCGAAGCGACCCTACTTGACCTTCTACTCGAGGAAATCTGCAAGGACGCGCAAGCGCGCCCGGCCGAACGCCGCCTGCTGATCTACCTGGGAGACTATGTCGACCGAGGGCCTGATTCGCGGGGAGTTCTGGATCGGCTTATCGCCCCTCCTCCTGACGGCTTCGAGCGGCTTTGCCTCATGGGCAACCACGAGGAGATGCTGTTGTGCTGCCTCAAAGGGACCCCCCAGGTCACCATGCGCTGGCTGCTCTACGGCGGCGAGGAGACCTGCCGCAGCTATGGCGTGGACCCCTCCCAGAACCCGGAGGTGGTTGCGGAAGAGGTTCGCCGCGCGATGCCACAGGAGCACAAGGAGCTGCTGCACAGCTTGAAGCTGAGCCACCAGGAAGGGGATTACTTCTTCGCCCACGCCGGCATCCGGCCGGGCGTCCCCCTGGATCAGCAGCGGCGTGAGGACCTGATCTGGATTCGCAAGCTCTTCAGCCAATCGCAGGAGGATCACGGCTGCGTGGTGGTTCATGGCCATTCAGCCGTGCCCGCCCCCGAAAATCTTCCCAATCGGATCAACGTCGACACCGGCGCGTCCTATGGAAATGCGCTCACGGCAGTTGCGTTGCAGGATGAGGAGCGACGCTTTCTGCAGATTTCAGCAGCCGGAGAATTCATCAGCGAACTGCAGTCGCTGGAAATTCAGCAACTTCCGGCATCTGTGCCGCGTAGCGCCGAACCAGCCAAACGAGCCTTTCGAATAGGTTGGTGGCGGTAAAGAGACTCTCCCGATCTTCCTGGTCCAGGCCCGACCTCTGGCGCAAAAGATCACGCCGAACTCCCTCCATCAATTCTGCCCGGTCGCCCGTCATTTCCCGAAGCAGCTCGAGATCGAGCGGATCCCGATCGCGCATCGCATCATGAAGGCACATTAGAAGCGCGTGGCTTGCTTCGACCAGCAACTGGGGAAGACTGAGCACCGTTGCCGCCCCTCGGACCTGATCGAGCAGTGGCAGCAGTTCTCGCAGTGCTTCACAAAGATCGATAGCCAGCCGGTTGCGACTCTTCAGGTTCATGATGGCGTGGATGCTCTCGTCATCTGCACCACGGCGCAAAAGCTCCTCCAGAAAACGATCGATTTCCTGAGCCAACTCTATACTCGCGGCGAGGGCGGGAGCAGCGCCTTGAGGCATGGAAGACCCCACTCCTTCTGCTGGCAGCAGGGCGGGAAGCCGCGCGAGCAGTTGGCGTTCCTCTCGTTCTGCCAGATCCAGCGCCGTTGCGGCATCTTCCAGTGCCTGTTCGTAGAGATAACGTGGACGCGATAGGCTTTCTTCCGGTGCAGGAGGCGCCAGCTTCGCGAAGACTCCGAGGAGAGGGCGCTGAAGCGGCATCACCAGCGCAGCGCCGGCAAGCTGCACCACCAAGAAGATCAAGGCGACTTGCATCGCGCTGTCGCCAATGATCCCGCTCAAAGGATGCAACAGGAGGGGGAGGTCCGCATAGCGCTCCGCCCAGAAGAGCAGAAGCAAGAGGATCGTCCCAATGCCCTTCACGACGACCTGAAAAAGTGCGAGCTGCCTGGCCGTGCCGCCCAGGTTCACAGCCATGAGCGCGACGGCGACCCCAGAACCGAGGCCCCCGCCCAGGAGGAGTACAACCGTCTGCTCCAGCGATAGCAGACCGCTATCGGTCAGCGTCACAGCGATCACCGCAAGCGTCGACGACGACTGCAAGGCCACGCCAATCAGCAGACCGAGCCCCAGCCCCAGAAGATCGGAGGCGGCAGCGAAGGCTACGAGGGCCCTCATCCACTCGAGTTCGCTCAGTGGCGCTCCTGCCAGTTTGATGAGTTGCAAGCCGAGAAAAAGAAGCCCTAATCCGAGAAGAGCGCCCGCTACGTGCCTCCATCGTGGAGATTGCTCGACGTCAAAGTAGAAGGCGATGCCGACAACACCCAGCAGGAAGTAGACGACGAGGCGCAGATCCACCGCTGCCAATAGCACCAGGCCGGCGGTCCCTACGTTAGACCAGGCTACCAGCGGAGCCACCTGGCCCAGGCTCGTGAGCCCCGCCGTGACCAGGCTGATCGCGATGAAGGTGACTGCGTTGCTGCTCTGGGTCAGACCGCCCGCCATGACGCCTACGGCCGCAGCGGAAAGCGGTCGGTGGGTTGAAGCAGCGACAAAGCGGCGGAACCGGCGACCGCTCAAGCTCTTCAAATGGCCGCCGATGAACTTGATGCCGATGAAAAAAAGACCCAGGCCGCCCAGAAAGGTCGAAAGGATTTCCATGTCGGCTAGCCTCTTCCGCGAGGATGGCGGAGAAGCGACAGCAACAACAGGAATAGGATGAGGCAGCCGGCGCCGTGCGCGCCCAGAATGACAAGCTGGAGGTGGTGATAGCGTTCGCGCGCCGCTAACCCGCATTGGCCTCCATATGGTTGGCAGCCGCACGCAGCCGCTCCGCAAGAAGATCGAGCTCTACGTCGAAAGGCCGAATTCTGCGCGCCCTCCGTCATCAAATCGCTCCAGAGCCTGCTGATAGGTGATCAAAAGCGTCTGGTGCGCAGCGCGCGCTGCGCTCGCGGCTTCTGCCAGGGCCGGATCATCCCGCGCCTCGATCAAAGCACCAAGCTTGTCTTGGACCACCTTCCCTTGAGCCGCCATCGCCGCACGATGATGCTTGTGAAGCTGCGGGTCGCCGCCTCGCAACAGGGTGTTCTTCCACTCCTGCACCTGAAGCTTGAAAGCGATTTGGGCATCGGTGGCCAGTTCGCTTGCCACGCGCAGTTCTCGAAGGCGCTGGAAGACCGCCTCTTGCTGCTGCTGCGCGTAGTGCAGCGCAAAAAGAGAAATAACGCCCGTGACCAAGACGACCAAAATCCCCAGCGCGCCAAGCGAGATTCGCCGGCGCACGCCCATCAGCGGCGCGCGGCAGCTGTTCCTAACGCTACCCACTCCTACCCCCAACCATTTGTAATAAAACGATAATATGCGCCTTAAGTTACGTGAAGCTATCCCTAGGCCTCATCTTGTTCAACCGGGCAATGCTCTTGCCTGGATCAACCCTTGTTTGAGTTCCGTACAAGCCCGAAGCTGTGCTACCCTTCGGCGGCTGGGGATGAGGGGATGCGATGATCGCCACGGAAAGCTCTCTGGAACTCGTGTTGCGCAATGACCTTGCGGAGCTCGACAGGTTGGCCGCAGCCGTAGAAGATTTTTGCGCAGATCAGGGCGTTCCCATGCAGGCTGCCTATCACCTCAATCTCGTTCTGGACGAGCTGGTGACGAACATCGTCAGCTATGGTTACGATGAAGGAAGCGGCGAACGAGAAATAAGGATCTCGCTGAAGCGTGAGCCCGCAGCGGTGCAGGTAGGGGTCGAGGATGACGGGCGCCCGTTCAACCCGTTGGAAGTGGCACAGCCGGATGTAGATGCCCCTGTGGAGACACGGCCCATCGGCGGCCTGGGAGTACATTTTCTTCGGACATTGATGGATGAGCTTTGCTATCGCCGAGAAAATGAGCGAAATAAGCTGTGCTTTAAGAAACCGCTGCCACAAGATGGCGCTGCGGCGTAAAGGAGGCGAGGGAAAGGTACGATGCAAATCAGTGAAGCGATGGACGGGGAAGTTTTGATCCTCTCGGTTCAAGGTCGTCTGGACAGCAACACCTCGAAGGAACTGGACGAGGTACTGGTACAGCAGATCCAGAGCCGACCTGCCGTCGTCCTGGACTTCTCCAGCCTCGAGTACATCAGTTCGGCCGGCCTTCGCGTGCTGCTCAAGGCAGCGAAGCAGGGCCGCGCAGGCGGTGGGAAGCTTGCCCTCTGCTGCCTTTCCCCACATGTACGTGAAGTCTTCGACATCAGCGGCTTTTCCAGCATCTTTTCGATCCAGAATGATCGTGCGGCAGCTGTCGCGGCAGTAAGCTGATCTTACTCCCGGCAGCCGGAGGCCGGGGCGTGCGTCTTTCATTCAAGATTGCAATCTACATGGTGGGGATCATCGCGTCGGCGGTGATCCTTCTCACCTATTTGACCAACGCGAAGTTCCGGTCGCTTCAGGAAGAGGTGGAACGCTCGCGCTTTCTCGTGCTGGCACTTGATGTGAAAGCAACGGCCGAGCGCGGCCTCGCGCTCGGCCTCGCGCTTGAGCAGATGAACAATCTCGCGGAGATTCTGGAGCGTCTGCACGAGGAACACCCCGAGATCCTGTCGCTCCAGATCGTCAGCGACCGCGGCGACTCGCTGCATCACGTGGGGGAGACGCGAGCGCACACAGGTCTCGATAGCGCACTTGATCGCTTGCGTTTGATCGGCGTTAGAGATTCCCAGCCGCCAGTGGACATCTCGGATGGGGCGACATTCGGCATGATGCTGCCGCTGGTCAACGCCTTCGATCAAATGGCGGGCGTGCTCGTTCTGCGTTATGACCGCGCGCCCAGTCTGGCAGCGGCACGAGATGTCACCTTCGATCAACTCAAGATCGCGGGCCTGGCGCTGCTGCTGACGGCCGTGATCGCACTCATCCTGACCAGCCTCTATCTGCACCGCTTGAGCCGCGGCTTTGCACGCATGGCGAGGCTTTTGGAACAGCCGGACGAGCGGCCCGGTCAGCATAAGCCCGCCGATGTCTTGGAAGGCCGCTTTGCCAAGTTCCGTGCTCAGGTGCACGCCCTGGAAGCCAAGGTGGCTAAAGTCGATGCGGCCCTGCTACAGGCTGATCGGAACGGACACGAGAGGCCGCCACCAACGATAAGTCGCTAGAGCTGAGCGAACCAAGAATTCGGAGGCGCCGAGCAAGGGGGGAAAGGCGTGATAGAAGAAGGGGGATTGCGGCGACTTGCCTACGGCCTGATCGCGCTGACACTCGCCCTGTTGACCGCAGCCCTTGCGGGCGTTGCCTATTCCAGTCTGCACAGTTTCGAACGGGTGCTTCAGCCTCAACTGGA
>JAJUFM010000125.1 GCA_029265995.1 Rhodospirillaceae bacterium
CTCGACGTTGAGCCCGAGGGACTTCAGTTCCTTCACCAACACGTTGAAGGACTCCGGTACCCCGGCCTCGAAGTTGTCCTCGCCCTTGACGATGGCCTCGTAAACCTTGGTGCGGCCAGCGACGTCGTCGGACTTCACCGTAAGCATCTCCTGCAGCGTGTAGGCGGCCCCGTAGGCTTCCAGGGCCCAGACCTCCATTTCGCCGAAACGCTGACCGCCGAACTGCGCCTTGCCGCCCAGCGGCTGCTGTGTGACCAGGCTGTAAGGGCCGATCGAGCGGGCGTGGATCTTGTCATCCACCAGGTGGTGAAGCTTCAGCATGTAGATGTAGCCCACCGTCACCGGACGCTCGAATGGCTCGCCCGTCCGTCCGTCGATCAACTGCGCCTGGCCAGAAGCATCGAGGCCGGCCTTCTCAAGCATTTCCAGAATGTCCTGCTCGCGCGCCCCGTCGAACACCGGCGTCGCCACCGGCACCCCATCACGGAGGTTCTGAGCAAGTTCCAGAAGTGAAGAGTCGTCCAGGGAGGCGATGTTGGCCTCGAACTCCTCTTCGCCGTAAGCGACCTTAAGCTTCTCCCGCAAGGCGTCCATGCTGGCGCCGTTGTAGCGGATCTGGTCGAGCATCTCGCGCACCTGGCGGCCGAGGCCGGCGCAGGCCCACCCGAGATGAGTCTCCAGGATCTGCCCCACGTTCATACGGCTGGGAACACCAAGGGGGTTGAGGACGATGTCGACGGGCGTTCCGTCCTCCAGGTGCGGCATGTCCTCCATGGGAACGATCTTGGAGATGACACCCTTGTTCCCGTGGCGGCCGGCCATCTTGTCGCCCGGCTGCAGCTTGCGCTTCACGGCGATGAAGACCTTGACCATCTTCATCACGCCTGGCGGTAGTTCGTCGCCGCGCTGAAGCTTCTCGACCTTGTTGTCGAAACGCTTCTCGAGCTGCTTCACCGAGTCGTCGAACTGCTTGACCACCGCCTCGATGGCGCTCTGCCGCTCGTCGTCCTTAACGGCGAAGGCACGCCACTGGCCGGGGGTGTAGTTCGAGAGCACTTCCTCGGTGATCTCCAGCCCCGACTTTACGCCCTTCGGGCCCGACTGAGCCACCTGACCGACGAGAAGATCCTTCAAGCGGCCGAAGAAGCTGCGCTCCAGGATCGCCTTTTCGTCGTCACGGTCCTTCGCCAGACGCTCGATCTCAGCCTTCTCGATGGCCAGAGCGCGCTCGTCCTTGTCGACACCACGGCGGGAAAAGACGCGCACCTCGACGACGGTACCCGAAACGCCCGGCGGCACCCGCAAGGAGGTGTCGCGCACGTCCGAGGCCTTCTCGCCGAAGATCGCCCGCAGCAGCTTCTCTTCTGGGGTCATCGGCGACTCGCCCTTCGGCGTCACCTTGCCGATCAGGATGTCGCCTGCATTCACCTCGGCGCCGATGTAGACGATGCCCGCCTCGTCGAGGTTGCGCAGGGCATCCTCGCCGACGTTCGGGATGTCCCGGGTGATCTCCTCCTGGCCCAGCTTGGTATCGCGCGCCATGACCTCGAACTCCTCGATGTGGATCGAGGTGAAGACGTCATCACGGGCAATCCGCTCGCTGATCAGGATCGAGTCTTCGAAGTTGTAGCCGTTCCAGGGCATGAAGGCGCAGAGCACGTTGCGGCCCAGGGCCAGCTCGCCAAGGTTGGTCGAGGGACCGTCGGCGATGATGTCGCCCTTGGCCACCACGTCACCGACCTTCACCAGCGGCTTCTGGGTGATGCAGGTGTTCTGGTTCGAACGCTGGAACTTCAGCAGGTTGTAGATGTCCACGGTCGATTCGCCGTGAGCCGCTTCGTCGCTTACGCGGATGACGATGCGGGTGGCATCCACCTGATCCACCACACCGCCGCGCCGCGCGCCGATGGCGACGCCGGAATCCCGGGCCACCGTGCTCTCCATGCCGGTGCCGACCAGCGGCGCCTCGGAGCGCACCAGCGGCACGGCCTGACGCTGCATGTTGGATCCCATCAGGGCCCGGTTCGCGTCGTCATTCTCCAGGAAGGGAATGAGCGCCGCAGCAACCGAGACGAGCTGCTTGGGAGAAACGTCGATGTAGTCGATCTCCTCGGCGCGCGCCATGAGGTAGTCCGCCCCTCGGCGTACCGAGATGAGGTCCTCAACAAAACGCCCTTCCTCGTCCAGGATCGAGTTGGCCTGGGCTACCGTGTAGCGGACCTCCTCCATCGCCGAGAGATAGGCTACCTCGTCGGTGACCCGCCCATCGATGACCTTCCGGTAAGGGCTTTCGATGAAGCCGTACTGGTTGATCCGCGCATAGGTGGCCAGCGAGTTGATCAGGCCGATGTTCGGGCCTTCCGGCGTTTCGATCGGGCAGATGCGGCCGTAGTGGGTCGGGTGCACGTCGCGCACCTCGAAGCCCGCACGCTCGCGGGTCAGGCCGCCCGGGCCCAGGGCCGAGAGGCGACGCTTGTGGGTCACCTCCGACAGCGGGTTGGTCTGGTCCATGAACTGCGACAGCTGGGAGGAGCCGAAGAATTCACGCACCGCCGCCGCAGCCGGCTTGGCGTTGATAAGGTCGTGCGGCATGACGCTGTCGATCTCGACGGAGCTCATGCGCTCCTTGATCGCCCGCTCCATGCGCAGCAGCCCCACGCGATACTGGTTCTCCAGCAGCTCGCCGACAGAACGCACGCGCCGGTTGCCCAGGTGGTCGATATCGTCGATCTCGCCGCGGCCGTCCTTCAGCTCGTGGAGCACCTTGACGATTTCGATGATGTCCTGCTTGCGCAGCACGCGAACCTGATCGCTCGTCTCGAACCCGAGGCGCGCGTTCATCTTAACGCGGCCGACAGGGGAGAGATCGTAGCGCTCCGGATCGAACAGCAGGCTATGGAACATGTTCTCCGCCTGCTCCAGGGTCGGCGGCTCGCCCGGACGCATGACGCGATAGATGTCCACCAGCGCATCTTCGCGCGAGCGGTTACGGTCGGTCGCGAGCGTGTTACGCAGATAGGCGCCGACGTTCACGTGGTCGATCGCAAGAGTCGCGATCTCGTTGATCTTGCTTTCGTCCAGCTTGTCGAGCACCTCCTCCGTCAGCTCGTCGCCCGCCTCGAGCAGTACCAGGCCGCTTTCCTCGTCGATCACGTCGACGGCGGCGTAGCTGCCCATCAAGGCTTCGCGGGTAACAAGAACTTCCTTGAGCCCGCCTTCCGTTAGCTTCCGGATGAGGCGCGGGGTCATCTTCTGACCTGCTTCCGCGACCGCCTCGCCCGTGTCGGCATCTACCAACTCGTTGGTCAGCTTGACGCCCTTCAGCTTCTCTGCATCGAAGGGAGTGCGCCAGCCCTGCTCGGAGCGCTGGTAAACGACGCGGTCGTAGAAGTGGCTCAGTAACTCCTCCGCCGACATTCCGCTCACGGCCTCTGGCGCCAGCGGCTCGCCCGCTTCTTCTGCCGCGGCGCGCGCAGCTTCCGTCTCCGCGCTCTCGAGCGCGAGCAGCAGCGTGGTCGCCGGCAGCTTGCGACGCCGATCGATGCGAACCTGAATCAGGTCCTTGGCGTCGAACTCGAAGTCGAGCCAGGAGCCACGGTAGGGGATGACCCGCGCGGCGAAGAGATACTTGCCTGAGGAGTGGGTCTTGCCACGATCGTGATCGAAGAAGACACCGGGGCTGCGGTGCATCTGCGAGACGATGACCCGCTCAGTCCCGTTCACGATGAAGGTGCCGTTGGGCGTCATGAGCGGCATGTCGCCCATGTAGACGTCCTGCTCCTTGATATCACGGATGGAGCGCGCAGCAGTATCCTCGTCGACATCCCACACCACAAGGCGCAGGGTGACCTTCAGCGGCGCGGCATAGGTCATGCCCCGCTGTTGACACTCTTCGACATCGTACTTCGGCTCTTCGAGCTCGTAGCGTACGAACTCCAGGTCGGCGCGGCCCGAAAAATCACTGATCGGGAAAACCGACTTCAGGACTTCCTGAAGCCCGGTATCGGTCCGCTCGGCCGGCGGCACGCCAACCTGTAGAAACTGGTCATAGGAGGCCTTTTGGACCTCGATCAGGTTGGGCATCCTGCTGACCTCGGAAATACGCCCGAAGTTCTTGCGGACACGCTTACGTCCGGTGAACGACATCGTCATTGCAGACCCTCGTTCCGATCACTCTGTTGGCCGCCGCCGCACGACCAACATCAGAAAATTCACGGCGCCGGATTCGGCGGCGCCCAGGAACCTGTAATTTTACCGCCCCGGTCCTCGTGTTCAGGCGGGCCCCGAAGGGCAAAAGCAACAGGGACGCGAAAAGCCGGCGCGGCGCGCGAGAGAAATTCCCGCGCGCCGGCCGGACCTTACGTCCGAAGCAGCAGCTGTAGGGTCGTCACTTGACCTCGACAGTGGCACCAGCCTCCTCGAGCTGCTTCTTGAACTTCTCCGCGTCGTCCTTGGACACGGCTTCCTTGACCGCCTTCGGTGCGCTCTCCACCAGATCCTTGGCCTCCTTCAGGCCCAGACCGGTGATGGCGCGCACTTCCTTAATGACGTTGATCTTCTTGTCTCCCGCAGAGGCGAGGATCACGTCAAACTCGGTCTTTTCTTCAGCAGCAGCGGCGTCGCCACCACCTGCCGCCGGCATCGCGGCCATCGCGACCGGAGCCGCAGCCGAAACGCCCCAGGTCTCCTCGAGCTTCTTTGCCAGCTCTGCCGCTTCGAGAACGGTGAGGCTAGACAGCTCCTCGACCAATTTATCCAGATCAGCCATAATTCAGTTCCTTTTAGGCTCGAACTTCCGAAATCACTCGCATCGTCAGCCGTCTCAAGCGGCCTCGTCCTTGGCGCCATAGGCGGCAAACACCCGGGCAAGCTGCCCGGCTGGAGCCTGCACCACTCCCGCCACCTTGGTGGCAGGCGCGTTGATCAGGCCGATAAGCTTGCCGCGCAGTTCGTCGAGAGACGGCAAGGAAGCCAGTGCCTTGACCCCTTCCGGGTCCAGGATCTGACCTTCAAGACCGCCACCAACGATGGTCAGCTTCTCGTTCTTCTTGGCGAACTCGACGCAGACCTTGGCCGCAGCCACCGGATCATCCGATACCGCCATGGCGGTCGGTCCGGAGAACAGCGGCGCCAGCGCCTCAAACGGCGTGCCCTCGAGAGCAAGCTTCACGAGGCGGTTTTTGGTAACGCGGTAGCTGGCACCCGCCGCCCGCACTTTGCGCCGCAGTTCGGTCGACTCCGCAACCGTCAACCCAGCCTGCTGGGTGACGACCAGCGCAGTGGCCGAGCTGAAACGCTCATGCATGGCTGCGACCAGCTCTTGTTTTTCCGCTCGATTCACGTCCTTGCTCCCTTCCGGTGGACCGTCCGCCCTCGGCGGGCGGCCGCATCCGGTTGCACGAGGACGGATCCGGGGACGTCCCGGGTCCGCCCGGTTCGCCTGTCCCGGAAGCTCAAGCCTCGCCTCCGTCCGTTCGCTCAAGGAGCAAGCGGCCGGAGTGACAAAACCCGTGCTTCCTGTCTATGCAGGCCCGCTTGGCTTAAAAGCAGCTGGGCTTAAAAGCAGCCAGGCTGCTCACCTGCAGTCTCGGACAGGTGGAAAGGCGGCAAGCCGCCTTTCCGAACAACCTGCTTGGCGGCCTGGGCCGCCAAGCAGGTATCTCTTAGGCGGCAGGCGCCGTCAGGCTGCCCACCTCCACCTTGACCCCCGGCCCCATGGTCGAGGACAGAGACACGCGCTTGATGTAGGTGCCCTTCGCACCCGACGGCTTGGCCCGGGCGATGGCATCCACAAAGGCGCGCACGTTATCTTTCAGCTTGTCGCTTTCAAAACTGGCCTTGCCGACACCGGCATGAACGATGCCGGCCTTCTCGGCACGGAACTGAACCTGGCCCGCCTTGGCCTCGCCGACCGCCGACGCAACATCGTTCGTCACGGTTCCCAGCTTCGGGTTCGGCATCAGGCCGCGCGGACCGAGCACGCGACCCAACTTGCCGACGATCGGCATCATGTCAGGCGTCGCAATGCAGCGATCAAAGTCGATCTGGCCATTCGTGATCTGTTCTGCAAGGTCTTCCGCACCAACAATGTCAGCACCGGCAGCCTGCGCTTCCTCTGCCTTGGCTCCGCGGGCGAAGACCGCCACGCGCAGGGACTTACCGGTCCCGTGCGGCAGATTGACGACCCCACGCACCACCTGATCCGCGTGACGCGGGTCAATGCCGAGATTCATCGAGATCTCGATGGTCTCGTCGAACTTCGCGTTGGTGCGCTTGGTCAACAGCTCGACAGCCTCGTCCAGGCTGTAATTCTTGTTGCGATCGATACCTTCCCGGTTCGACCGCACGCGTTTTGCAATCTTGGCCATGCCCCTACTCCACCACCTCGATGCCCATGGAACGCGCTGAACCCGCGATGATCCGGGAAGCAGCGTCCACATCATTCGCGTTCAGATCCTCGAGTTTCGCCTCAGCGATCTCGCGGATCTGCGCCATGGTGACGGAGCCGATGGTGCCGCGGCTCGGGGTCGCGCCACCCTTGGCCACCTTTGCTGCCTTCTTGAGGAAATAGCTGGCAGGCGGCGTCTTGGTGACGAAGCTGAAGGAGCGGTCGCCGTAGGCGGTGATGACCACCGGAATCGGCATGCCCGGCTCCATGTTCTGCGTGGCCGCATTGAAGGCCTTGCAGAACTCCATGATGTTCAGGCCGCGCTGGCCCAGTGCCGGGCCCACGGGCGGCGAGGGATTCGCCTTGCCCGCTGGGATCTCCAGCTTGATATAGCCTACAATCTTCTTTGCCATCTCTAGTCCCTTCTAGGTTAAGGGTGCGCGGTAGCGGCCATGGCGGGCCTCCCGCGCTGCTCACCAGGCTTTGCTCTGCGACAATCCGCCTAGAGCTTTTCCACCTGGGTATACTCAAGCTCGACTGGGGTGGAGCGACCGAAGATGGACACCGCAACCTTGAGGCGCGCCCGCTCTTCATCCACCTCTTCCACCACGCCGTTAAACGACATGAAGGGACCATCGGCGACTCGAACCTGCTCTCCCACCTCGTAGGTGATCGAGGGCTTGGGCCGCTCAACTCCCTCTTGCACCTGACGCAGCAGGTTCTGTGCCTCACGCTCGGAGATGGGCACGGGCTTGCCCCGGCCGCCGAGAAAGCCCGTCACCTTTGGTGTATTCTTCACCAGGTGCCAGCTTTCGTCGTTCAGCTCCATCTTGATGAGCACATATCCAGGGAAGAACTTGCGCTCACTGGAGACCTTCTGCCCCCGCCGAACTTCCACGACTTCCTCGGTGGGCACCAAGACCTCTGGAATGAGATCTTCCATGCCTTTGCTCGCGGCCTGCTCGCGAATCGAATCGGCGACCTTGCGCTCGAAGCCCGAATAGACGTGCAGAACGTACCAGCGATGAGCCATTGCGTTTAAGCCCCCAGTCCGATGATGAGGCGCACGACCCAGGACAGGATCTGATCCGCGAAAAAGAAAAACAACGCGGCCAGAAGCGCCATGATGAACACCATCAAGGTGGTGATCATGGTCTCCTTGCGCGTCGGCCAGGTGACCTTGGAAACCTCCTGGCGTACTTCGCGTACGAACTGTCCCGGATTGCTCTTCGCCATCTAAACTTCATCCTGACGCAGGCTTGCCTGCGTCTCAACTTTTCTGCGCCTGGCCGAAAGTGGCCGCCTGTCGGAGGTGGCAGGAGTGGAGGGACTCGAACCCCCAGCCCCCGGTTTTGGAGACCGGTGCTCTGCCAGTTGAGCTACACTCCTATCCCTTGCCGACGCTGCGCACTGGCTCCTGAGGACCCGGGCTACTCGATAATGGAGGCGACGACGCCGGCACCCACGGTGCGGCCACCTTCGCGGATGGCGAAGCGCAGCCCCTCGTCCATGGCGATCGGTGCAATCAGCTGCACTTCCATCGCCACGTTGTCGCCCGGCATGACCATCTCC
>JAJUFM010000064.1 GCA_029265995.1 Rhodospirillaceae bacterium
GCCGGCCACGATGCGATAGATGGTCGTACGGGGGAACTGGACCTGCTCGATCAGCTTGCCGATATCGAATTCGCCAGGATGGTCGGCGATGGCCTGCAGGACCGTCATGAACTTTGAGAACGACGCGGTCCCCTGGACTGGGCGAGAGACGCGACCCGATTTGGTCAGAGGTAATTGCTCGTTCATTGGGAGCAGCTTGATTTTATTGCCATATTAAGTGGTTCCTATCCCATTTGTGGATGATCGTCCATATGATGGTAGGAAGGACTTTTGTTGGCAGGCGGCGCGCATCGCCGCCGCTTTCGTGCCAGGCGTGCTTGAACGCGCAACATTTAGACGAACAGTGCGCTCTCTCGCGCTAGCAACATCAGAAACAGACCCTCAATCAGACCGTTGACAAGCCTATCAAGCTCCGCAAGATTAAATCTGGTCACAACGTCCACATAGTGGGACGATTTAGCGAGGGATGGAACAGGGGCGTGATGGCAAGCTGCCAGATCGAGCGACACTGGAGGGAGGCGCGGCAAGGGGCCGGTATCTCTGCTGCACGCCCCAAGTGCCTCGCACCATCTCTAGCTGCGTTTCTCCAAGACTTCTTCACAAGCATCAACAGGCCGCGCGCCTGCCGCCATCACCTGAAAGCCTAAAGCTGCTCCGGAGCGAACATGCACATCATCAATTACCTAACGACCATTGCCTTTGGAGCAGGAGCCATTCAATCGCTCGGGACGGCTCTGGAGGAGCTAAAGGTGACCAGGCCGCTGCTGATCAGCGATCATGGCGTGAAAGCGGCGGGATTGCTCGACGTGACGGGCGCTGAGATTTTGCAGACCACGCCCGCTTACCTGGAGGTGCAGACCAACCCGACCGAAGCCGCCGTCAAGGAGGCGCTGGAAGTCTATCGGCGCGAGGGATGCGACGGCATCGTCGCCTTCGGGGGAGGTTCGCCCATCGACCTTGCCAAGGGCGTCGCATTGCTGGCCACCCATCCCGGCGAGCTGGAGCAGTATGCGGCTATCTACGGCGGCATTCCGCGCATCACCAGCGCGGTAGCTCCTCTGATCGCCATCCCCACGACGGCCGGCACTGGGTCGGAAGTCGGGCGGGCGGCGCTCATCACCCTGGAAGATGGTCGCAAGCTCGGCTTCATCAGCCAGTACCTCATTCCGCGCCGCACGATCTGTGATCCCGAGCTGACGCTCGGCTTGCCACCCTTTCTTACTGCAGCCACTGGTCTCGATGCGCTTACCCACTGCATCGAGACCTACCTGTCGCCGCGCTACAATCCCCCGGCTGAAGCGATTGCCATGGACGGCTTCGAACGCCTGTGGGAGTCGCTGCCCAAGGCCTATGCTGATGGCTCGAATCTCGAGGCCCGCACCGACGTCATGATGGGTGCCCTTCAGGGTGGCCTGACCTTCCAGAAGGGTCTCGGCGCCGTCCATGCTCTCAGCCACGCACTCGGCGGTCTCAGCGCCTTGAAGCTTCACCACGGGACGCTCAATGCCATTCTGATGCCGCCGGTCCTGAGGGCCAATGCTTCAGACCCAACGGCCGCCAAGAAGATCAAGCGCCTTGAACGGATCGCAGGTCTCTCCAATGTCTCTCTCGCAGATGCCTTCGACTCCCTCAATCGTCAGCTCGGCGTGCCGACGACGCTGTCTGAACTTGGCGTTACCCGCGACCTCTTCCCCTGGATCTGCGAGCGCGCCTTGGCCGATCACAGCCACCCGACCAACCCGCGGGACCTGACGCAGCAGGATTACGTCGAGATCCTCGAGAGCGTGATGTAGGGGACTGGTCCCATGCCGCTAGAAGCAGCCGAGAAGACGAGACCGATCGTGCTCGTGACGGGCGCCAGCCACGGGATTGGCGCCGCCACCGCTCGGCTATTCGCTGCAGAGGGCTTTGACGTCTGCGTGAACTACCGCAGCGACGAGGCGGCGGCGGCGGAGGTCGTTCGCGCCTGTGAAGAACTGGGGGCAAAGGCGGTCGCCGCGCGCGGCGATGTGGCGAGCCCGGAAGAGGTCAAGCAAGTTTTCCAGACCTGCGATAGCGCGTTGGGCCGCCTGTCGTGCCTGGTCAACAACGCAGGGATCATTGGCCGTGCCTGCCGCCTGGAAGACCTCCGCCCGGAAGAGCTTGCCGCGACTTTCGCGGTCAACACTTACGGCGTCGTTTACTGCATCCAGGAAGCCGCTAGGCGGATGTCGCGCCGCCACGGAGGTTCGGGCGGAACGATCATCAACATGTCGTCGCTCGCGGCGATGCTGGGCAGCCCCAACGAGTATATTCACTACGCAGCCTCCAAGGGCGCAGTGGAGTCGATCACCGCTGGCGCCGGCAAGGAGCTTGCCCCGGAGGGAATCAGGGTCAATGCCATCCGTGTAGGCACGACGAATACCCGCATCCACACGGAAGGCGGCAATCCGGACCGGCCTGCCCGGGTGGCGTCACTGACGCCGATGGGCCGGATCGCGGAGCCGGAAGACGTAGCTCAGGCCGCGCTCTGGCTGGCCTCGCCCGGGTCAGGCTTTGTCACCGGTACCATCATCACGGTCGCGGGAGGCTTTTGACGATTCTGTCGAGGCCTCTTCAAACGGCCCTGTATCTCGGGAGGTATGTTGCACGCTATAATAGAGACAACCAGCAATACCAAGTCGATCTAAAATCCTAGGGAGGAAGAGATGAAGTTGTTAAAGGGTTTACTTGCCGCGTCGGTCGTGGCCATGGCAGCAGTGCCGGCAATGGCCGATTATCCTGATCGTCCGATTACCATGTATGTTGCCTGGGGCGCTGGTGGCGGCACCGACGCGGTTGCCCGCGTCATCGCCGTGGGCCTCGAGAAGGAACTAGGGACGAGGGTCAATGTCGTAAACCGTACCGGCGGTTCCGGCGTGGTCGGTCATTCGGCTATGGCTGAGGCTGAGCCAGACGGCTATACCCTTGGGCTTGCAACGACTGAGGTCAATCTGATGCACTGGCTCGGACTGACCGAGCTCGATTACACCGTCTACACCCCGCTTGCCCTGATGAACCAGGATCCGGCGGGCGTTCAGGTCGCGGCTGACAGCGAGTACGAGACCGTCGAGCAGCTCCTGGAGGCAATCGAGAGCTCGCCTGCGGGCACCTTCCGGGCCACCGGTAGCGGCCAAGGGTCAAGCTGGCACGTCGCCATCGCTGGCATGCTCAATGCCGAAGGCATTGAAGCCTCCAAAGTTACCTGGGTCCCCAGCGACGGTGCGGCGAGCGGCCTTCAGGAGCTCTTGTCTGGCGGCACCCACATCGTCCCCTCTTCGCTGGTTGAGGCCAGGTCGCTGATCGAGGCTGGACGCGTCAAGTCCCTCGCCTTTATGAGCAGCGAGCGCTCCAGCCTTTTCCCGGATGTGCCGACGCTCAAGGAAGAAACGGGTTCCGATTGGGAGTTCGGCGCCTGGCGCGGTGTGGTCGCGCCCAAGGGGCTGCCTGATGAAATCCGCGATCGCTTGATCGAAGCCCTGGATGCGATCTACCACAGCGACGACTACCAGGAGTTCATGGATGCCCAGGGTTTCGGCGTCCAGTTTCTGCCGGGTGAGGAGTTCGGCGAGTTCATGGCAACGAACGACGTCAACTTCGGCGAGACGATGAAGGCGATTGGGCTGACGCAATAGCCTGAGTCCAGTACCAGCACCGGACAGGTCCGTCGGCGGACGGGCCTGTCCGCACGTGCAATTGATCGAGGTCCTGCCCATGCGATTCAGCGACGTCACGCTCGGCGCGATATTTCTAATTATCGGGCTGGCGCTTGGTTGGTACTCCCTTGGATTGCCTGCCATTCCTGGCCAACAGTACGGGGCAGCGACCTTTCCCCTGTTCATTTCGGCTGGTCTGATCGCTTGTTCGCTACGGCTGCTTTACACAGGAATTAGGTCGGGCAACGCGCCGCTCGTCTACATTCCGGAGGAGTTCAAGGATGCGCGCGCCGTGCTCGGCGCCTTGGTGACGATTCTCCTCGTCGTCTTCTACATCCTTTTTTCCCGGACGCTCGGTTTCATACCGACCGCTGTCATCATTTCCTTTGTCATGTTCCTGATATTCAGGGTTAAGCCAATCACGGCGGCAGTCATTGCCGTCGTCGCGGCCTTCGCCTGTGACTTTATCTTCCGAACACTGCTGCTCGTTCCCTTGCCCTTCGGCCCAATGCCCCGCTTGCCCTGGTAGGAGATTGTAATGGACATCATGCTGCAAGCGGCAGGCCTGGTCGCCAACTGGAACGTCTTGCTAGCGGTCGTCGCGGCCTCGATGTTCGGGCTTTTCGTCGGGGCGGTGCCCGGCCTGACGGCCACCATGGCCACGGCAATGCTGGTGCCGCTCACCTTCTTCATGGAGCCGGTTGCAGCGGTCGGCGCGATGGTCGCCTGTTCGGCCATGGCGATCTTCGCAGGAGATATACCCGGCGCGCTCCTGCGCATGCCGGGAACGCCCGCCTCCGCGGCCTACGTTGAGGACCTCTATCGGCTTACTCAGAAGGGAAAGGCGGAACTGGGGCTCGGCGCCTGCGTGCTCTTTTCTGCTCTCGGCGGGCTCTTCGGCTCCCTCGTGCTCATCTTTGCCGCTCCCTGGCTGGCCGAGTTCGCGATGAAGTTCTCCTCTCAGGAATACTTCTGGATGGCGCTCCTGGGTCTGACCTGCGCCGTTTTCATGGGAACGTCGAGCGCGGTCAAAGGGCTGCTCAGCCTGTTCATGGGGCTGACCATCGCTTCCATCGGGCTGAACAATCCCGCCGGCGTACCACGCCTGACCTTCGGCTCGGTCGAGATGTTGTCGGGGATCGATTTTATCCCCGTGATGATCGGCATCTTCGCAGTATCCGAGGTACTGCGGACCGTGTTGAACAGTGGCGATGGCTTGGCCCAGGCACCTCAGGCCGTTGGCAACATCTTCAGGAACTGGGGCGAGCTCCTCAGGACCCGTTGGAAACAGTTGATCCGCGGCAACATCACCGGCACGGGCGTCGGCATCCTGCCAGGGGCCGGATCGGACGTTGCCGCCTATGTCAGCTATGCGATCAGCCGTCGCTTCTCCAAGACACCCGAGAAATATGGCACCGGCCACGTGGAAGGGGTGGTGGAAGCGGCTTCGGCGAACAATGCCTCTCTCTCGAGCGCCTGGGTGCCGGCCCTAGTGTTCGGCATCCCGGGCGATACGATCACGGCCATCGTCATCGGAGTTCTCTACGTGAAGGGGATGAACCCGGGCCCGACGCTCTTTCTCTTCAACCCCCAGACCATCTACGCGGTCTTTCTCATCTTCATCCTGGCGAACCTGGTGATGATTCCCCTGGGCTGGGGCCTGATCAAGTTCTCGAAGAACATCCTCAGAATCTCGAAGGCGATCTTGATGCCCCTGATCCTGCTCTTCTGCATCGTGGGGGCCTTCGCCTCGAACAATGCGGTCTATGGGGTTACCATCATGCTGGCCTTTGGTGTCGTGGGCTATCTCATGATGGAAAACGACATTCCCATCGCCCCCCTGGTGCTCGGGATCGTCATCGGCCCCCTTCTGGAGGACAGTCTGATCTCCACGCTGCTCAAGTACCAGGGGAGCTTGATCGACTTCGTGAACCGGCCGATCGCCTTCGCGCTCTTCGTCATCTACTGCCTGATCTGGGTAACGATCATCCGCTCGTGGGTCCGCCCCAAACGCCAGCCAGCCTAGCAGGAGAAGCGGGGTCGTAAGGCCAAGCGCAGAGGGGGCGAAGGACCGCACTCAGGAGGAGCCGACCGTTTCCGCGTCCTGAACCTTTGCAAGCAGCAGTTCCTCCGCCTCTCGCGCTTCATCCGACTTCAGGTGCAGCGCAAAGCCGCTGGCGCCGGGGTGTTCCAGTCCTGGCCGCAGCTGCATGGTGGGGATCAGGTAGTCGCCGTCGTTCTGTCGGCGATAGGGTATAGCGGCGGTAGTCCCAAGCGTCCGCATTCGCAGGCGCAGGCGCTTTGCCGCCTGATTGAATCCTTCCTTGTCCAGTCGGTCGGCCTTGTAGAGGATGAAGGGCGGCAGAACGTCATAGCCTGGGTAGTAGAGAATGCCGTGGTGGATCGGGAACAGCAGCTCCTCCATCGGCCCGTTGATGCCACGGGCGGAGTAGTGTTCATGCCAGCCGCCGGTGGTGACGATCAGCATGGCCTTCTTGCCCGCAAGCCTGCCTTCTCCATAGCGGTCGCCCCAGCGAGTGTCATCGTGCCGGCCGATCCCGTACGCAAAGCCGTAGGAGTAGACTCGCTCAACCCACCCCTTGAGGACGGCGGGCATGCTGAACCACCAGAGTGGAAACTGCAGGAGCAGGACATCGGCCCAGAGAAGTTTTTCCTGCTCCGCCTTTACGTCCATGGTCAAGGCGCCGGCGGTAAAGGCTTCTCCCGACACAGACGGCACTTTCAGCCGACGCTCGGGTGGCAGTGCGGGGAAGTCGGCGCGGTCGATCTGTGCTTTCCAGCCCTGGGCGTAGAGATCCGAAACCAGCACCTCATGCCCCTGGGCCTCGAGTGCTTGCACAGCGACGTTACGAAGTGCGGCATTCAGTGACTGCGGCTCGGGGTGGGCAAAGACGAGCAGAACATTCATGGGTCAGCTCCTTGCGTCGAAAACTGACCTTCAGATAAACCGGCTAAGTCCGATCCAGTAGATCAAGGAAATGGATAGAGTTCTGCCGGAAAATGAATAAATCGCAGGTTACCCTTGAGCGAATGCGGACCTTCGTTCGCGTGGTCGAGCGTGGCAGTCTTTCCGCTGTCGCCAGGGACCTGGGGATCGGTCAGGCCAGTGTCAGCCGGCACGTGCAAGAGCTCGAGCAGGCGGTCGGCATCCCTCTGCTCAGCCGGACAACGCGCCGGGTGACGCTGACCGAGGAAGGTGCTGGCTACTATGCCAACTGCATCCAGATCCTCCGTCTGGTCGAGCAGGCGGGAGAGGAGGCGCTGAGCGCTCGGGGCGCCGCGTCCGGCACGATCCGGGTTTCATGCAGCGCCGCGCTCGGCGTGTTGCACATCACGCGTCTGATCTTTGCCTTTCAGGATCGCTATCCGGATATTCACATTGACCTAAGCCTCACCGACGAGCGGATCGATCTGGTGGGTGAGGGGGTCGACATTGCGCTTCGCCTCGGACCGCTGACCGATAGCTCGATGAGGTTGCGGGCGCTCGGCCAGTCGCAGCGGTTGATGGTGGCCGCGCCTGCCTACCTGGCGCGGTGGGGCAGGCCAAAGGCGCCGCGGGAGCTGCGCGATCATCAGTGTATTCGGATGTCGAACATTTCGGGCAGCGACATGCTGCTGCTTTCGAGCTACCAGGGAGAGTGGCAGGCGGTGCCCTTTGATGGTACACTTCGGGTCGATCACGGGCTGGCTGCGCGCGAGGCACTGGTTGCGGGCCGCGGCCTCGGCGCTGCTCATCGCTGGCTGGTGGAGGATCTTCTGGCCGAGGGGCGGCTCGAGCCGATCCTGTCTGGTTGGACGCCGTCACCGGTGCCGCTCAACATGCTCATCCTGCCCGAGCGCGGGCAGCTCGCACGCGTTCGCCTGCTTATCGACTTTCTCTGCGACCAGATCGCGACCTTGCCGGGGCTCGAGCGGTCGGTGCGGGGCGACTAGACTGGTCTACCTTGATGTTCTGACCATATAAAAGAGAACATAAGAACAAGGGGAGAAGGACAATGCTCGCAGTAATTTCCGTTGTTGCCGAGGTTATAGGTATCGCGATGCTTGTCGGCTACGTCTATGCGGCCATCCAGGGATCCCGAAAGCCGGTGAGACACGCAGAGGGAAGCTAAAGACCCTTGCGATAGGATAAGGCTGCCGAGGTCCAGCGGTCCTGTTGACCGGCAGTCCTGGCAGCGCATTCCCTCGCAGGTCAGGCGCCGAAGGCGCCGTCGATGGTGTGCATGGCGCCCGTCACGAAGCTCGCTTCCGGCCCCGCCAGCCAGGCGACCAGGCCCGCCACCTCTTCCGGGCGTCCATGGCGCTTGATGGCCATGAAGCTGTGCATCAGCTCCCTGGTTGGCCCCTCGGCTGGATTGGCATCGGTATCGATGGGACCTGGCTGGACCACGTTAACGGTGATTCCACGCGGCCCGAGATCCCGTGCCAGGCCCCGCGCCATTCCCTGCAGCGCGGATTTGCTGAGGGCATAGGCCGCACCACCGGGAAAGGGCATGCGGTCGCCATTCACCGAGCCTATCACAATGATCCTTCCGCCTTCCGGCATCTGCCGCGCCGCCTCCACCGCGGCATGATAGGGCGCCTGAACATTAATCCGGACCAGGCGGTCGATCGCGTCCGGATCCAGGTCGAGCGCATCTCCAAAGATGCCGATCCCGGCATTCACCACCAGAAGGTCTAGCGGACCGCTCTCGCGCACCCGGGAGATCACTGCATCACGATCGGAACTGTCGGTCAGGACGGCCCTGCTGTCGGTCTCGGCCGCCAGCTCCTCCGCTGCTGCGTACGACGCGGCGTAGGTAAAGGCCACCTTCGCGCCGTCTGCTGCCAGACGCCTCACGATTGCGGCGCCAATCCCGCGGCTACCGCCAAGGACGAGTGCGGACTTACCATCAAATCTGGCCATCGGGCCCTCCTTCACATTAAATGTAATGATCACTACATAATGAGGTGATAGCCCTCGTCAAGGTATTGTATAATGAGCGATACAAAAAAGGCGCGACGTCGCGGTCGTCCACGACAGTTCGATCCGGAGGAGGCGGTGGCTCGCGCCCAGCATCTCTTCCACGCGCGCGGCTATGATGCGGTCAGCGTTGCCGAGGTGACTGACAGCCTCGGCATCAAGGCGCCCAGCTTTTACGCTGCCTTCGGTAACAAGGGCGGCCTCTACAGGCGCGTTCTCGATCGCTATACGACCACCCGAGGCATCCCCTTCGACGTGATTCTAAGCTCGGACCGTCCGGTAGCGGAGGCGCTGGAGGCGCTGCTTGAAGAGGCCGCCCACCGCTACGCCGAGGATGCCGAAGCAGCCGGATGCCTGGTGCTGGAGAGCCTGCGCTGCAACGACCAGGAAGCGCGGGAGGCTGCTTATGCCTTGCACCGCGCAGCGGAAGAGATGATCCGCGACTACATCGCCGCGCGGCACCCGAAGGAGGCGGAGCGGGTGACGGACTTCGTGAGCACGGTGATGGCGGGGATGTCGGCGAAAGCGCGGGAGGGATATGGAACAGAGCGGCTGCTTGCGGTGGCGGCCCTGGCAGGTGCGGCGATTGCCCGCGATCTTCACGCGGAGGCGTGAGGCCTGTTCGCGCGCCGATCGTAGGTTCCCTGCTACCGCGTCGCCAGCGCCACCCCCACCGCCGTCACCGCCATCCCAGCCAGTGCTGTCGCTCCGAGGGTCTCCCCGAACAGCGGCCAGGCGATGAGGGCGGTGCAGGGCGGCACCAAAAAGAAGAGGCTGGCGAACTGGGCGGCGGCGCCCCGGCGGATGAGCACGTAGAGCAGCGTCACGGCGCCCAGCGACAGCACGAAGACGAGCCACAGCAGGGCGAAGAGGAACTCCCCCGTCCAGTTGATGGTGGTGTCCTCGAAGAGGAAGGCCAGCGGCGCGGTGACGAGACCGGCGGCGATGAACTGGACGACGCTGCCCGTGCGCAGGTCCATCCCGGTACAATAGCGCTTCTGATAGAGAGTGCCGAGGGTGATGGCGAAGAGGGAGACCAGACAGGAGAGGCTGCCCAGCGCGCTCCCCGGCCCTTGTCCGAGCTTGTTAGACAGGACGAGCGTGACCCCCAGCAGGCCGAGGCAGAGCCCGATCCATTGGCGCCCATTGACCCGTTCGCTCAGGAAGAGGCCCGCAAGCGCGGCGGTCAACAGTGGCTGGATCCCGACGATGAGAGCGGAGACACCGGCCTCGACGCCGAGTGATATGGCGACGAAGACACCGCCAAGGTAAACCGCGTGCACGAGCAGTCCCGCAACGGCGTAGTGGCCGACGTCGCTCCAGCGCCTTGGCCAAGGGGCTCGGGTGGCGAGGGAGACCAGGAGGAGCAGAGCGGCGACGAGGCCGTAGCGCAGGGCCAGAAAGGTCAGCGGCCCGGCATGGGGCAGGCCAAGCCGGGCCCCGATAAAGCCGGTGCTCCAAAGCACCACGAAGAGAGCCGGAATACCGACCTGCTGAAGATGCTCGTGCGCAGGGCGCCGCGTCGCGCTCGAGGCTGCTGTTCCTGCCATCGTCGTTCCTGGTTGCCTGGGGGACTGCTTGCATGAGCGGCCCCCAGATCAATGAGAGGAGGCTGCGGGAGCCAAGTCGAGAATCCTTTGCGGATCAATGCCAAGATCCCGGGCGTCTGGCAACCGTCGCCAGCCGCGCTCGGCCTCCGGCAGTCGAGCGAACACCGCCTCTCGGGGCACCAGGGATCGAAGAACCACGGGAAGCCGCGCGCGGGTCTCGAAATCGAATGCCGCCTACTTCTCGGGGCTCAATTCGGCCGCCCGGGCGATCGCCGCTTCCAGTCCGGCCGCAACCGCCTCGTTGAAGCCTTGGTCCAGCGTTGTCTGCAGGGCAGCCGCGGTGGCACCGCGGTAATTGATCATCTCGCGGACGATTTCGGCGGGGTCGGCTCTGTCCCCGGCAAAAAGCTGGCTGGCCTCTGCCACCACGCCCTTGGCGGCTCGCCTGGCAAACTCGGGCGTCAGGCCCTGTTTGACCGCATGGGCGACCAGGGCTTCCGCCAGCAGTGCCGGGAAAGCGGCGCCGGTGCCCGTCATCGCCACGCAATAGTCGATATCGGCCTCCGAGGTGGTTTCGGCTCCCTCTCCGCAGGCATCGAAGAGAGCCTGCACGATCTTCTTGCCTTCGGCGGTGACTGCCGGCGTGGCGAACCAGGGTGTGAAGGAGCGTCGGATGGCGGCAGCGGCGTTGGGGATCGAGCGCACGACAGCGTCGCTGCCCAGGCGCTCTGCCATCGTTCTTGCCCGGATGCTTGCCATAACGGAGATGACCAGCTTGCCGCTGGCGTCGATCTCGACACCAGAAAAGTCTTCCGGTCGAACCGACAGCAGAACCACGTCCGAGCGGGCCGCTAACTCATCGTTGTCGCGGGTCCAGTAAGCCCCGGGGATGTCCATCGTCCCGCGCCGTTCAGAGCGGCCAGAGAGCGTGAGCCGGCTGGCCTCCAGGGTGCCGCTGCTCACAAGTGCGTGAGCGATGGCATTTCCCAGCCAGCCGTTGCCACCGATGATGCCGATCCGGGCGTCGATGTTCATATCGTTCCTCTTCCAAGTTGCAGGGCGACCCGCGATGGCCCTCGGGCTCTCGGTACCCCTGATGTTCCGCGATGACGCTATCGGGCGATCCCAGCGCGTCCGCTGACCTTCGGCGCCACCATCGCCTGGAAGAATGGGAGGCAGACGTGGATGATCGGGCCGATACCTAGCGCGAAGAGCAGGGTGCCTAGGCCGACCGCGCCGCCGAGCAGCCAGCCGAGCACCAGCACGCTGATCTCGATCCCGGTGCGAGTGCGGCGGATCGTCCAGCCGGTGTGCTCCGCCAGCCCTGTCATCAGGCCGTCCCGCGGGCCGGGACCAAAGCCAGCGCCGATGTACATGCCGCTGGCGATGCCGTTGAGCACCACGGCCGCAACCAGCATCAGGCTGCTCGGCAAGAGATCGTTGGGAGCGGGAAGCACTGCCAGGGCGGCATCAGCAGCCAGTCCAATGACTACAACGTTGCTGATCGTTCCCAGGCCGGGCCGCTGCCGAAGCGGGATCCACAGAAGCATCAAGAGGGCTCCTAGCCCTATGACCACCGTGCCGAAGCTGAGCTGGAGGTGAAAGGTGAGTCCTTGATGCAGGACGTTCCAAGGGTCGAGGCCCAGGCCCGACCGCACCATCATGGCCGAGGAGAGGCCGAAGAGGAGGAGGCCGGCATAGAGCAGGATGAGGCGACGGAGCAGCATGGGACCATGATTGGCAGGAAGACATCTGGATAGGCCGCCAGCTTAGCCACAGTTTGCTCGTGAATGCACGCCCGCTCGGCACCTTGTCGCTTCTATGCCCGGTCGCTACGCCTTCGTTTGCCCGTGGCAGATGGAAGGGGCTCTTCCCTTTGACGAAGACATCTGGAAGATGCCAAGCATCATCCCATGACTGATACTTCAGGAAAGCCTCCCAACCACTGGCTCCTGGGCGTCTCTGCGATTTGCATGATCGTCGGCCTGCTTCTTGGCGGCGTACTGATTCTGCAGAATGACGGTGGGGGGGTCTTCGCCAATCTCGGGCTCGCTCTTGGACTTATGGCCATCGCCGCGGGGAACCTGCTTTCGTGGCTGGTCAATCTTCTTTGCTGGCGGCTCACGCGGCGGCGCTGGCTGGCCCGCGTGCTGGCTGTTCAGACTATGCCCGCAGTTGCCCTGCTCGCAGGTCTGGCGGTGTTTGGGACGCAGCAGGTTCTGGAAGCACGTGCGTCAGGTCAGCGGGCTGCCGTCATCGACGCGATCAAGGCGGACGATAGGGTTGCCTTGCAGGAGAGCATGACCCGCTGTGGGAAGAGGTGCAGAGAAATTCTCAGCGATCAGCGTATCGTCATGCTCGCGTCTCTGCACGGAGCGCACAAGGTTGCCGGCATGCTTCTTGTTCAGGGTGTAGAGCTAACGGCGCACGGAGGAGACGCGCCAGCCTTCTACAATACGCGGACAGACCTGCACAGCTGCGAGGGCACCTACCTCTCGTCGCTCGGCGCCCTGGAAGTGGCGGTTGCCAGAGAGGATCAGGAGATGCTCGCGTTGCTTTGGCCAGCCAGTGACCAGCGAACCCGCATGGACGCCCTCTGGACGGCCGCCCGGCTCGACAGGCTGCAAATGGTAAAGTTCATGGTCGACGCAGCGATGGCGGTAGCGCCCGCTCTACCCCTGGTACGGAAGAACTTCCAGGGCGACCGGGAAAGCCTGCTGCGCGCTGCAGCTTCCGGTGCGGCGGTGGAGGTGGCCAGCTGGCTTTTGGAGCAGCGGCCGCCCAACTTGCTACCACCCGACATGCTGCCGGCAGAGATCCAGCGCGCCATGACGGACCTGCTGGGCTTCATGGTTGAGAGTGACGCGCGGCGAACTCTCGCCTTTGCTCGCTTGCTGATGCGGCATGGTGCCGACATCCGGACAGCCCAACTGGATGGGGAGCCTGCACTGGAACGGGCGCTGCACTACCGCTCCAGAACGTTGGCCGGGCACCTTCTGGAGCTCGGGGTCGATCCAGAAAGCCTGTCAAAAGCTGACGGCGATGCGCTGGAGGGTCTGCTTCAGCAGCCTGCTCGTTCCCGGACCTACTACCAGAACAGGGAGGGCTGCGTCGCGCCTTGAACCAAATCGTTTCTAGCTCTCGCTCCAGAGATGTAAATGGCGCTGCCACCAATCACGGGCACGGCGCCTGTTTTCGTGGTTGGTGTCGTCTATCAGGACGGTGTCGAGACGAAGGTAGTTTCCGTTCGTCGTTGCCAGCAACTCAGGGTCCTGTGAAGCGAGCATCAGGGCATAGACCACAAGCATGAGCTCATAGGAGTCCGTCGTGTCCAGCCGCTCGATCAGGGCAGGTACGGCAGGCTTGCCGATCGCGCCGAGGGCTTCGGCAGCGCTGTACCAGAAACGCGGATGTTCTTCTCCGCCATAGGACTGGACATAATCGCGATCCGGCAGCTTTCGAATGTAGTAGGCGATGGTTTTCTGCTCTGGCAGGTAGGTCGGATCGACAGCTGATTCATCGTCTACGATGATGATTCCGGACAGCTTTGCCGGCTGCTGCGTGCTGCAGGCGGCAAGTACGACGCCGCTCAGAATCAGGCATAGGATTTGCCAGCGTGCGGCACCCAAAGTCATGCGCGCTCTTCGTTGCGGCGGAGGGAATCTAATGAGGAATTTTGAAGCCCCGGATGGGCAGAGGCAAGGCAGGAAGGTGTTAGAGGCTGGATTACCAAAGTCTCGATCGGGAACCCGGAAGTTCCCGATCAGAGCTAAACGTACTAGACGGCGCGTTCTTCCACTTTCAGGCGCATCTCCCGCAGGCGCGCAGTCTTCCGCGCTTCCGCGGCCCTCTCAGCCTGAATAAGTTCTCGCGCAATTCTGTCGGTACGCTCAAGTCTGCTTTCTTTTTGTTCCGGCCTTTTACTGGACAATCATGCATCTCCGTGTTGGATTACACCTGTACGGAATTACATATTGTCATGATTTGTTTTATTTCAAGAGGTTAGGTGGATTCGCCAAGAAGAATGACGGGCCGGCGGTTATTTCCCATTAAATGTTTCGGCTATCATAGGCCCAGTGAAGCAGCGCCTGTCGTTGGCGGGGCCGGCAACTAGGGTCGCCTGGTTCGCAGTTCCTTGCTACTTGTGCCACGTGGCGCCGCATGGCTCTCCAGCGCCCGATCTGGCGCGCATCCTCCCCAGGCAGGCGACGACCCATGTAGTAGCGGCAGTACCATTGAAACCAGCCGCGAGGATCGTCCGGATGCAGCCAACCGTTGTTACGCCAGACCGATAGCGGTTGGCTGGCATCGACACCGTAGTAGTTCAGAGAGCAGTCCCGGCCGGTCGCTGACAGCTTGGCTTTCTTGAACCAGCCGGCGGGAAATTCCTGCTGACAGTCGGTCAGATACTTCCCGCAGAAGACACCGAGTTCGAGCATCTCCCTGGGGCTAAGCTCAGGGTGGAAATCTGGGTCGAAGGCGCGACCGGTCGGCGCGGTCAATTCGTAGCGATAGTCCTGCTGCATCCGGTCGTTCACGATAACGAGGCGGCGCGCCATGGCTTCTCTTCAGTTCAGGAGCCAGATCGCGCCGTTCAGTGCAGTGGCAAAAGCCACCCAGGCCGCGTAAGGCATGAAGAGGAAAGAGGCGATGCGATCCTGGCGCCAGGTTGTCACGATGAAGGCGATGATGGCGAGCAGGAGCAGAGCCACCACCAGGAACGCGAGCCCGAGGAGATGTGCCGAGAAGAAAAGCGGCGACCAGCCGAAGTTGAGGGCCAGTTGGAGCCACCAGAGCCGCATTGAGAGACTGCCGTCCTTTAAACCAGAGCCGATCCGGTTTCGCCGCCACAGGCGCCAACCCGCCACGGCGATCAGGACGTAAAGAACGGTCCAGACCGGGCCGAAAACCCAGCCTGGGGGATTGAAGGTCGGTTTGTTAAGCGCCCTGTACCAGGCATCGGGCGCGGTCAGCGTTCCGATGACCAGGCCACCGCCGACGACCAGTACAAGAAAGAGGAGCAGGCTTGAAAAGCCGCCGGATCTTCGCTTCATCGTAAGAAGGGTAGCCGCTGATCTCTGCTGAGAGAAGAACTTCAGTGATTGTGGACTGCCACAGCAACGGCCTTCGCATGACGAGCGGCGCCGGTCTATCCTGTGCCTGACCAGGCACCGAAAGTAATGGAGTGCAGAATGACCTCCCTCATGCCCGCCCTCTTCATCGGGCACGGCAGCCCCATGAACACCCTGGAGGACAATGGCTACACCCGAGCGTGGCGGCGCCTGGGGAAGGCCTTGCCGCGGCCGCGGGCGTTGCTGGTGGTCTCCGCACATTGGTTCATTGGATCGACGGCCGTGACCGCTATGGCGCATCCGCGGACCATCCATGACTTCTATGGCTTTCCTGACGAACTCTTCGCCTTCCAGTATCCTGCGCCAGGCCTGCCGGAGCTGGCCGGGGAGGTCGCCGAAGTCGCGAAGCCCACCTGGGTTGGGGCGGACCGGGATCAGTGGGGCCTGGACCACGGGACCTGGAGCGTGTTGGCTCACCTCTTCCCCCAGGCCGACGTTCCCGTGGTGCAGCTCTCGATCAACGCCCTCAAGCCGCCCGAGTATCACCTGGAACTGGGCGCGCAGCTCGATGCTTTGCGCAGCCGGGGCGTGATGATCCTGTCCAGCGGCAACGTTGTCCACAACCTCCGCCGCATCGAGTGGCACAAGCCTGATGCCGGCGCCGACTGGGCCCAGCGCTTCGATGAAGCGGTGGTCCAGCAGATGACGGAGGCACCGGGCGACATTCTCAAGACTCTCGAACATTCGGACTTCGACCTGGCGGTCCCGACTCCCGACCACTTCATCCCGTTGCTCTACACCGCCGGACTAGCGGCACAGGAAGGCGGGGCAAAGGCGCTGGTGCGTGGCTACGCCATGGGCTCGCTCTCCATGACCTGCTACGGCGTCGGCACAGACGGAATTCCCTGTGACGAAGGCGAGGGCGCCGCCCAGCTGCCTGAAGGGGTTCCTCCCGACCAGACGAACATCTAGGGAGCTGCCGCGACCTTGCTCTCGCACAGATAAAGCGGTTGCCCTAGATGCCCGTGCGGTTGGTGAGATCGAGGTGGTCGATCAGGTCGTGGATCAGCGTCAGTTCCTGCATCAGCGCTTTCGCCCGCTCCGGTCTTTCCAGCGGGCGGAAAAGGCTCCCGCCTTCAAAGTGGGTCGCGCCGCTGTTGAAGGCGATCAGGAGATCCCGGTCCGCAAAGGCGAAGGAGAGGCCACGGCGCGTGCCAAGGCGGTCGGCGAGTGCGGTCAGCCGCTCCATGAAGACCGGGGTAAGTAGATAGCGCGCCTCAACCTGATCGTTTGAAAAGACCTCGTATAGCTTTTCAAAGTGAAGGTCCTCCAGGCGCACCCGTTCACCCAATCCCAAACCGGCCAGCCTGTTGCCGAGCCAGGTTTTGTCGGGAACGACCAGCGTGCGCCCTCGGAATGCCTTGGGGAAGCTGTAGATCAGCAGCAATCCCTGGAACAGCGTACGCAGCTCGCTCCTGGTTTGGCCCTTGCCGTCGGTGCGCTCGACCCTCCTTTTCAGGGATGCTTCGCAGAGCTCGAAGTCAATATCATCCTGCTTTCCGCGGATGCGATCTTGTAGTGTCGCCACGTCATGGTGCGGGAGAATCCGGGCTTTCTTGAAACGCTCGAGCGGAAAACCCTTGCCGTCGAGGCTGTAGTCGAGGCCAAGGAAGCGGCAGGTGGGCGCGACCAGTGCCCATTTTATCTCGCGTCGCATCCGGCTCCGGAGGTGAAAGATCAGTGCGGCAGCTGCGAAGCCTGATGCTGCGGCAGCAACGAAAAGGTGGCTCTCATCCCATCCGGTAACCGCGGAAAGCGGCCCGTGAAAGATTGCCGCCAAACCGCCGGCGATTGCCAGCGCTCCAAGCATGATGATGTTTTGGACGGTGCGTCGCCGTTGCTTCTCCAGCCGCCGCAGCTCGGGAAGGATGCTCGTCTGATAAAAGCTGTCGTACTCATCCATGAGTGGCAGCGTCAGCGCGCACCGAGAAACTCATTGGCATCGATCGGCTGGCGCACCGCTTCGTCCTCGATCTCAAAGAATGGGAGCGGCTGCACACCGACTTGCTTCGCGATAAATGATCCGGGGAAGATCTGCACGGCGTTGTTGAGCTCGGTGACAGCTGAATTATAGAAGCGGCGCGCGGCAGAGATGTGTCCCTCTACCATAGCGAAACTTTGCTGCGCCTCCAGCACAGCCTGGCTCGACCGCAGTTCAGGATAATTTTCTGCAAGGGCAAAGAGCTGACGCAGCCCGGCCTGGAGTCCACCTTCTGCGGCAAGATGCCGGTGTACCGCGTCGGAACTGCCGGGGTCGTAAGGCTGGCGGGCCTCGTTGCGCAATTCTACCACCTTGCTCAAGAGGTCGCGTTCATGGGTCATGAAACGCTGGGCCAGCTTCAAGATGTTCGGCAGGAGATCATGCCGCTTGCGCAGCTGCACATCGATGGAAGACAGCGCCTCCAGCGCCCTATTGCGCCGCCGGATCAGAACGACATACCAGGCGTAGATAATGACGACTAAGGCGATGAGCAGCGCGCCTACCAGGATTTCCATTCCATCGCCCCGAGCTTTGAATTTCCCTGATGCCGAAAGCTTTATAGCATTCGGCTGGCCTAGATCGCATCAAGCGCGTTGTGCGGCGGGCCCGTGCGATCTGGGCTAGAACCTGAAGAGTTTCGCTGTGATGAACAAGGTCCAAGGGAGCGAGTAGATGGTCGGTCGCTATGCAAAGATCCTGATGGTGCTCTCGTTGGCGGCCTTCGCCTTTCTCGTCACCTTCAACAA
>JAJUFM010000102.1 GCA_029265995.1 Rhodospirillaceae bacterium
GATGTCGATGTCATCATCACGCCAGGAGCGCCGGTCGTGGCGCCTCGCGTGGGTCAGGCCTTCATCGACTGGGGCGGCGACCAGGAACCGGTAGGCAACGCCATCACCCGCTACACCTCCTTCTTCAACATGACCGGCCATCCGGCGATCGCGCTGCCTTCCGGCCTGCACAGCAGCGGCCTGCCGATGGGCGTGCAACTCGTCGGCAGATATTTCGGCGAAGGGCCGCTCCTCTCTGTGGCCGCCCGCATCGAGGCTCAAGGCACTCCCCTGCCATCGCCTCCGCTGCCATGATTGAGAAAAAGACCAGAGGTCGCCTCACAGCAATGTCGCCTTGCGACACGACATGAGGCGACCTGCTCCAGACGAGTCTAGCCCGCAGTCTGGGTGATGAACTTGGTGAAGAGGTAGGCCTCGATGGCCTCCGATCCCCCTTCGGTGCCGTGGCCGGAGTCCTTGATGCCGCCGAAGGGCACCTCGGGGAGCGCCAGGCCGATGTGGTTGATGGTCGTCATGCCTGCCTGGATGCGCAGGCCCAGCTGCTGCGCGGTATCCGCCGAGCCGGTGAAGGCGTAGGAAGCCAGGCCATAGGGCAAGCGGTTGGCTTCCGCGATCACCTCTTCCAGCCCCGAGAAGGGGCGGAAAGAGGCAACCGGCCCGAAGGGCTCCTCGTTCATGATTCGCGCCTCCAGCGGCACGTCCGCCAGCACCGTGGGCTCGAAGAAGTAGCCCTCATTGCCGATGCGCCGACCGCCGGTCTTCAGCTCGGCGCCCTTCTCCACCGCGTCATTGATGAGGCTCTCAAGCGCCGGGATTCGCCGATCATTCGCCAGCGGTCCCATCTGGGTGCCCTCGTCCAGGCCGCTTCCAACCTTCACGGCCTTCGCCGCTTCGGTGAAGGCTTCGACCACGTCGCTATAGACACGATCCTCAACGAGGAAGCGGGTCGGGGACACGCAGACCTGACCGGCATTGCGGAACTTGGAGCCGACGAGGGTCTTCACCGCCTTCTCCACATCGGCGTCCGCGAAGATGATCGCCGGCGCATGGCCGCCCAGTTCCATGGTCGCGAGCTTCATGTGCTGTCCGGCCAGTGCTGCGAGATGCTTGCCGACAGGGGTGGAACCGGTAAAGGAGATCTTGCGGATTACCGGGTGCGGGATGAGGTATTCGGAGATCTCCGCCGGCACGCCATACACCAGGTTGACCACGCCATTGGGCACGCCCGCATCGACGAAAGCGCGGATCAGCTCGGCCGGCGAGGCCGGCGTTTCCTCCGGCGCCTTGACGATGATGGAGCAGCCGGCTGCCAATGCGCCAGAAAGTTTGCGCACCACCTGGTTGATCGGGAAGTTCCACGGAGTGAAGGCAGCCACTGGCCCAACAGGCAGCTTGACCGCCATCTGCATGACCCCAGCGGCGCGTGCCGGAATGATCTGACCGTAGGTGCGCCGAGCCTCCTCGGCGAACCAGTCGATGACATCGGCAGCAGCAAGCGTCTCCATCCTCGCCTCTGGCAGCGGCTTGCCCTGCTCCAGGGTCATGATGCGTGCGATCTTGTCGGCGCGCTCGCGCAGCAATTCCGCCGCCTTGCGCATGATCTTGGAACGCTCGAAGGCCGAAGTCGCGCTCCACACGCCGAAGCCGCGGTCGACCGCCTCCAGCGCCGCGTCGAGGTCGACCTTGGTCGCATGGGCAACCTGCCCGATCTTCTGTCCTGTCGCCGGATTGACGACCTCGATGCTCTTGCCCTCGGCACCGCCGCGCCATTCGCCGTCGATGAGAAGCTGCGTGTCGGGATAAGTGGTCTCGGTCATGTCGTCTGAGCCCTCAGTCACTGTCTGAAAATGGAGATTAGGTGCTTCTGTCAAAGCCTGGGGAATAGCAAGGCCTCGCGATCGGTCCTGCTGGATGCGTCCCCGCTAGTTCTTCTTGTCTTCGGTCAGCTTGTCGAGCTGGCGGCGCAAGAGTTCCACCTGCTCCCGTAGGCTGTCCAGTTGATCAGGCGCCGGAGCTTCCCTGGCCTCCGGCGGCGGCGCGCTCTCCCGCGAGCTCTGCGCCGATGGCTTCTGCTCTTCAGCAAAGGGCGAAAACATGCGCATCGCCTGCTCGAACATGGCCATGTTCTGCTTGCCCATTTCCTCCAGCCCGCGGAAGGGGAAGTGGCCGCCCATGGCGTCCTGCATGGCCTTGGCCATGGCTTCCTGGTTGCCGGAGAAGGACTTCATCATCTGCTCGAGGTAACCCGGCAACATCCAGCCCATGCCGTGCCCGTAGAAGGAGATGAGCTGACGCAAGAAAGAAATTGGAAGCAGGTTCTCGCCCTTGGCCTCCTCCTCGACGATGATCTGGGTCAAGACCTGCCGCGTGATGTCGTCGCCGCTCTTGGCGTCATAAACCACGAAATCGACATCTTCCTTCACCATCTGGCAGAGGTGCTCAAGGGTAACATAGCTGCTGGTCGCTGTGTTGTAGAGCCGCCGGTTTGCGTACTTCTTGATGACAACCGCGGCTTCCTCATCCTTCTTACCGGTCCTTTCGGTCACATTCCTCGCCCTCTGCCAAGTCAGCTCCTCCTGTATATTGGCCGGATTGTGCGGCGCGGCACAACCTTAGAGGCCAGAAGCCTATGGTCTGCTTGCCTCAGCGTGCCCCCACGCCTCCAAGCGCAGGCTGCCAGCCTACGCGTCGTGCATCAACGCGCTCTCCTTCACGCGGTCCTTGCGCGTGGGGGCTTTGCCTGGACTATAGTGGCGCATGGTCAAGCCTGAGGAACTCGACGCGCTGGCGGAGCGCTACCTCGATCTTTTCGAGGCGGAAGACAGCGCAGTGGCGGCGGATCCGGCGATGGGCGAGGCGCTGGATCGGATGACCAGGGCCTGGATCGAGATTGCGCAGGCAGGCTGGGCGGTGGGGCCGCGGGTGTGGAATGCCGTGAGCGGCGGAGTTCCTCGCGGCAGCACAGCCTCTGAGAGCGCGGGGGTAGGGAAGCCGGATGACACAAGAGCCGCGCATGGGGCCGCGCCCGCTGCCGCTGCATCTGGCGGCGGCACAGGTGACCTGGCGGCGCTCCGCGCTCGCCTGGAGGATCTGGAAAGGCAGCTCGCCGAGTTGGAGCCCGCCGCCGAGCGCGGCGCTCAGCCTCGCCCCGGAACTGGAAGCGGTCGACCCTGACGCCTTCGCAGCCGCCTTGGAGCGGGCCATCGCGGCGCGCAGCAGCGAGTTTCTGACGGCGATCAGCGCGTATCGCCGCCATCCTTACAAGCGCACACTCGAGGATCCTCCCGCCCTGTGGCGAGAGGGCAGCAGCCGCCTGCTAGACTACGGGGCAAGTGCGAGCGATCGGCCGCCGATCCTGCTGGTGCCCTCGCTCGTCAATCGCGGCTATATCCTCGACCTCATGCCAGGGCGCAGCTTCGTCCGCTGGCTGGCCTTGGAAGAAGCGGCAGGCGGCTTTCGGCCGCTGCTTCTGGACTGGGGCGCACCCGGCACCGATGAACGCGGCTTCACTCTCACCGACTATATCGCTGGAAGGCTGCAGGCCGCGCTGGACGCGGTGCTGGCAGCCACGGGGCAGCGGCCACTGCTGTTGGGCTATTGCATGGGCGGCCTCCTCACCCTTGCCCTGGCTCAGCAGCGTCCTGCCGATCTGGCCGGCCTAGCGCTGCTCGCGACTCCCTGGGACTTCCACGCCGCGCCGGGACAGGCAGCGATCGGCCACAATGCCTTGCTGGCCTGGTCACCCGTAATGGAGCTTCTGGGCGAATTGCCGGTGGACGCGGTGCAGGCGCTCTTTGCTGTCCTCGACCCGCTGACGGCGCTGCGCAAGTTCAGGCAGTTTGCCCGCCTGGACCCCGCCAGCCCGCAGGCGGAAGCCTTCGTGGCATTGGAGGACTGGCTGAACGACGGCGTCGGCCTGGCTGCGCCGGTAGCGCGCGAGTGCCTGGGCGGTTGGTATGCGCAGAACGCCACGCAAAAAGGGCGCTGGCGGGTCGCCGGGCAGCCTGTGCGCCCGGAAAAGCTCGAGCTTCCGTCGCTTTGTGTCATCCCCGCCACCGACCGCATCGTTCCTCCTGCGTCGGCACGCGCGCTCGCCGCAGCTCTTCCACGTAACGAGGTTCAAGAGCCCGCGGCGGGGCACATCGGCATGATGGCGAGCCGCCGGGCACAGCGCGAGGTCTGGCCACCTCTGGCACGCTGGATGGCTGCACAGGCCATTGCTCATAAGGGCGCCTTGAGGGGTGGGAGCGGCCGCAGTAAGGTGACCGGAAATGCTGCACTGCGGCGCGCAAAGCCTGAAAAGGATGCCGGCAAGAAGGCTGGCATCCGGCCGCGCGCGGCCAGCGCCAGCCGCAAGCAAAGAAGGAGCGATCCAACATGACCAACGTGGTGATTGTGGGCGCCGCCCGCACCCCCGTCGGCGCCTTCAACGGCGGTCTTTCCAGCGTCAGCGCCTCCTACCTGGGCGGTGTTGCGATCGAAGCGGCTCTCGCGCGCGCGAAGGTCGATCCGGCCGATGTGGATGAGGTCGTCCTCGGCCAGATCCTCACCGCCGGCACGGGGCAAAATCCCGCCCGTCAGGCCGCCATGCAGGCGCAGGTGCCGCAGGAGCGCACCGCCTATCAGATCAACCAGCTCTGCGGCTCCGGCTTGCGCGCAGTTGCCCTGGCATCACAGGCCATTGCCCTGGGCGACGCCGACATCGTGGTCGCTGGCGGGCAGGAGTCCATGAGCCAGGCCCCCCACTGCGCCCACCTGCGCAACGGCCACAAGATGGGCGACGTGAAGTTCGTCGACACCATGCTGAAGGACGGCCTCTGGGACGCTTTCCACGGCTACCACATGGGCAATACGGCGGAGAACGTGGCACGCCAGTGGCAGCTGACCCGCGACGAGCAGGATGCCTTTGCCGCTGCATCGCAACAAAAGGCCGAAGCGGCGCAAACCTCCGGTCGCTTCAAGGACGAGATCGTCCCGGTCACCATCAAGACCCGCAAGGGCGAGACGGTGGTGAGCGACGACGAGTACCCGAAGCACGGCACCACCACCGAAACGCTCGCCAAGCTGCGGCCTGCCTTCGACAAGGAAGGCACCGTCACCGCCGGCAACGCCAGCGGCATCAACGACGGCGCCGCGGCGGTCGTGCTGATGCGCGCCGAGGAGGCTGAGCGTCGCGGCCTGGCCCCCATGGCCCGCATTGTCTCCTGGGCCACCTGCGGCGTGGATCCCGCCATCATGGGCACGGGCCCCATCCCCGCCAGCCGCAAGGCCCTGGAGAAGGCAGGCTGGAGCGTCGATGACCTTGACTTGATCGAGGCCAACGAGGCCTTCGCGGCTCAGGCGCTGGCCGTCAACAAGGACATGGGCTGGGACCCGGAGAAGGTGAACGTGAACGGCGGCGCGATCGCCCTCGGCCATCCCATCGGTGCTTCCGGCGCCCGAGTCCTCAACACCCTGCTGTTCGAGATGGCTCGCCGCGACGCCAAAAAGGCCATTGCGACCCTCTGCATCGGCGGTGGCATGGGCATCGCCATGTGCGTGGCCCGCGACTGATCCGCGGGCGTTGCTGAAGGGGGGGTGAAGCAGGTGGGGGTGAAGCAGCCGGGCGACCCGAGCCCTCCCCCCCGGATCGCCAACATTCCCAGTGGCGTCGGCTTCGTCGACACCCTGGCCCGGGGCTTGCTCCGCCGCTATCCGGAGCCGGAGGCGCTGGCGGCGGTCACCCTACTGCTGCCGACCCGGCGCGCCTGCCGCTCCCTGCGTGAAGCCTTTCTCCGCGTAACGGAAGGCGCGCCCCTGCTGCTGCCGCGGTTACATCCCGTTGGGGATCTCGACGCCGACGACCTTTTGCTGTCGGCGGATGAAGGCCTGGCGGGCGAGAGCCTAGAGCTGCCACCGGCCATCCCGCCGATCTTGCGCCAGCTACAGCTTGCCCGGCTCGTGGTCGCCTGGGGCCGCGCCAGCGGCCGCAGCGAAGCGCCGAAAGAGGAGCGCGCCGCCCCGCTCGCCGAAGAACTGGCTCGGCTGATCGATCAGGTCGACACCGAAGGCCTGGACTTCACGAGCCTGGAGAAGCTGGTTCCGGAACGCTACGCAGAGCACTGGGGCGAGACGCTTCAGTTTCTGCAGATCGTCGCGCAGCACTGGCCAGCGGTGCAGGCGGAGTTCGGCTGCATCGGCCCGGCCGAACGACGGCGGCGCTTGCATGAACTGCAGATCACTGCCTGGGATCTAGAGCCGCCAGAGAATCCGGTCATTGCCGCAGGCTCCACCGGTTCCATTCCCTCCACCGCGGATCTGCTGGCGGCGGTGGCCGCCCTTCCCCGCGGGGAAGTGATTTTGCCGGGACTGGATCGCGATACCGACGAAGCAGCCTGGACCAGTGTCGCCGGCGATCCTGCGCATCCTCAGCACACCATGGCGCGGCTGCTGCTGCGGCTGGGCGTAACCCGAGACCAGGTGGTGGAGTGGGAGACGCCGGCAGGTATCAACGAGAGAAAGCGGCTGCGCAGCCGGCTCATCCACGCCGCCATGCTGCCCGCCGCGGCGACCGAACGCTGGAGCCAGCTGGAGGAGTCTCCCGATCAAGTACGGACTGCCTTTGCCGGAGTTAGCCGCATAGAAGCGGAAACCCAGGGGGAAGAGGCGACCGCCATCGCCCTGCTGCTGCGTGAAGCTCTGGAGGTGCCGGAACGGCGGGCGGCGCTCGTCACACCGGACCGCGCCCTAGCACGCCGGGTGGCGGCGGAGCTCTCGCGCTGGGGCATCGCCATCGACGACTCGGCCGGTCGCCCCCTGTCGGAAACGCCGGTCGGCACCTTCCTGCGCCTCACCGCGGCAACGGTCTGGGAGCATTTTGCACCGGTTGGACTGCTCAGCTGCCTCAAGCATCCCCTCGCCGCTGCCGGCGAGGACCCGGCCACCTTCCGGCGCCGCGTAAGACGTCTCGATCGCCGCCTGCTGCGCGGCCCGCGCCCCTCCCCCAGCATCGCTGGCCTGCGCGCGGCCGCCGCGCAGATCGACGGCGAGCTGGAAGAGCTGTCGCCGCTGTTCGATCGTCTGGAAGAGTTCACGGCCCCCTTCACCGCCGCCATCGAGCAACAGCGGCCGCTCGGCGAGTTACTGGAAAGCCATCTGGCCTTTGCCGAGGCCCTCGCAGCCGCGCGGGAGGAGAGTGGATCCGAACGCCTCTGGGCCGGCGAGGAAGGCGAGGTCGCAGCCGACTTCATGCGCGAATTCCACGAAGCCGTGGAGGGCTCTGCGCCGCTGTCTGGCCTGGATTATCCCCTGCTGCTCGAGACCCTGCTGAACGCCAGGGTGGTGCGGCCGCGCTTTGGGCGGCACCCGCGGCTCGCCATCCTCGGTCCTATCGAAGCACGCCTGCAGCAGGCGGATCTGGTGGTGCTGGGGGGCCTGGTGGAGGGAACCTGGCCAACGGAGAGCGAGCCTGGTCCCTGGCTGTCCCGGCCGATGCGGGAAGACTTCGGCCTGCCGCCCCTGGAACGGCGCATCGGCCTTGCGGCCCATGACTTCGCCCAGGCCATGGGGGCCGAGCGGGTGGTGCTGACCCGCGCCCGCAAGGTGGAGGGCACCCCCACCGTTCCCTCGCGCTGGCTGCTGCGGCTCGATGCCCTCTTTCAGGCGCTGGGCGTCGCCGACGCCATCCACGACGAAAGCGCGCGCTGGGCCGCCTGGGCGGAAGCGCTGGATAGGCCGGAAGCTCACGAACCGGGTCGCCGTCCGCAACCTCGCCCACCACTGGAGGCACGCCCCAAGCAGCTTGCGGTCACGGCGATCGAGGAGTGGATCCGCGATCCCTATGCTCTCTACGCCCGGCGAATCCTGAAGCTGCGCAAGCTGGACCCGCTGGACGCTGATCCTTCGGCGGCGGACCGCGGCAACCTGATCCACGAGGTGCTGGAGCGCTTTTTGACCGCCTTTCCGCGCGAGCTGCCAGACGATCCCGAGGCAGCGCTCCTGCGCCTTGGCGAAGAGGTCTTCGCGCCCCTTCGGGCGAGACCTGGCGTCTACGCCTTCTGGTGGCCGCGCTTTCGCCGGATTGCCGCCTGGGTCGCGCGCCAGGAGCGCCAGCGGCGCGCTCTCAGTCCACAAGTCTTTGCAGAGATCAAGGGCCGGCAGGAGCTGGGTGACTTTGTCCTGACCGCCAAGGCGGATCGCATCGAGTGCCGACCCGACGGAACGCTCGCGGTTCTCGACTACAAGACCGGGGCGGTGCCCAAGAGCAAGGACGTCTGCCTGGGCTACTCCCCGCAATTGCCCCTGGAAGCCGCCATCGCGCGGAAGGGAGGTTTTCCCGGCGTCCCAGCGGGCGTCGCCGGCGAGCTGCTTTACTGGCATCTGACCGGTGGCCGGCAGCCGGGGGAAGAATGCAATGCCCTTGGGAAGGCAACGGCGAGCCCGCAGGAAGTGGCCGAGGCGGCGCTGGAAGGACTTTACCGGCGCATTCTGGACTTCGCAGATCCCAGCACGCCCTACCCCGCCATCCCGCGCCCGGCCTACGCGCCGCGCTTCAACGACTACGCCCACCTCGCCCGCCATAAGGAGTGGGCGACCCTGGGTGGGGAGGGAGGCGCGTGACCTTGCTCGACCAGGACCTGGACCAGCTCCGGAAGGCGCGCCTGCTCAAGCTGTCGGAAGCCACTGGCCTGCAGCGCCGCGCCTCCGACCCCGAGGCCTCGGTCTGGGTCAATGCATCCGCCGGCACCGGCAAGACCAAGGTGCTGACCGACCGGGTTCTCACCCTCATGCTCCATGGCACCCCGCCGGAGCGCCTTCTCTGCCTGACCTTCACCAAGGCTGCCGCCGCGGAGATGCGCAACCGCCTGGCCAAGGTGCTGCAGGACTGGGCGACCTGCACCGAAGAGGAGCTGGAGGATCGCCTCTTCAACCTACTCGGCCGCCGGCCGGACGAGGCAAAGTCCCTGCGAGCCCGCCAGCTGCTCGCCCGGGTTCTGGATTCGCCGGGCGGCATGAAAATCCAGACCATTCACTCCTTCTGCCAGTCGCTGCTGGCGCGTTTCCCTCTGGAGGCAGGGGTAGCGCCGCACTTTCACCTGATCGAGGAGCAGGGCGCGGCCGAGCGCCTGGCCGCCGCCCGGGATGCGGTCCTGGCCGCTTCTACGCTGCCGGGCGGAGAAGCTCTGGCCGAGGCGGTGGAGAGAATATCGCCGCTGGCGGCCGAGCAGGATTTCACCGCCCTGCTGCGCGCGCTGATCGGGGAGCGCGGGCGTCTGCAGCAGCTGCTGAAACACTACGGCAGCGCCGACGGCATCGCTCATGCCGTGGCACAGCGGCTCGGCGTCGCTCCCGAAGAGACTCCGGAGGAGATTATCGCCGCCGCCTGTCGGGATGACATCCTCGACGGCCCGAGTTTGCGGCGCGCCCTGGCAGCCCTGCAGGGCGGCAGCAAGACCGACCGCGAGCGGGCGGAAATGCTGAATGCCTTCCTCTCCCTTGACGAGGAGGAGCGCGCTTCCGCGTGGGAGGGCTATCTCAACGCCTTTTTCACGAGCAAACGCGAACGGCGAAAGAGCTTCGCGACCAAGGGCGCGATCAGCGCCTGCGCCGACCTGCCCGACATTATGCAGGCGGAGTGCGAGCGGCTCGAGCGAGTTTGTGAGCGCCTGAAAGCCGTCAACCTCTTCTGCGGCACCCAGGCGCTGCTGCGACTGGCCTGCGCGGTTCTTGAGCGCTACGAGCGCGACAAGGCCGAGCGCGGCCTGCTCGATTACGATGACCTGATCCTGCTCAGCCGCAACCTGCTGCAGCGGGCGGAAGTCGTACCCTGGGTGCTCTTCAAGCTCGACGGCGGAATCGACCACCTGCTGATCGACGAGGCCCAGGACACCAATCCCGAACAGTGGGAGGTGGTGCGTCGCATCACGGAGGAGTTCTTTGCCGGCGAAGGCGCCGCTGAGGACCGGGCGCTGGGGCCGGCCCGCTCGGTCTTCGCGGTTGGCGACGGCAAGCAGTCGATCTATCGCTTTCAGCGGGCGGATCCGCAGCAGTTTGCGGATATGCAAGGCTATTTCGCCGGACGCGTGCGGGATGCCGAGCGAAAGTGGGATCCGGTCGACCTGATCCACTCCTTCCGCTCTTCCGCCGCCGTGCTGCGCCTGGTCGACGCGGTCTTCGAGAATGAAGAAGCGCGCAGAGGGCTGCACTTCCGCTCCCCCTGGCTGAAGCACGACCCCGTCCGTGTTGGGCAGGGCGGCCGGGTTGAAATCTGGCCCGCCCCAACCAGCGACCCGCGTGACGAGGAAGATCCTTGGGCCGCCGCGCCGGCTCAGGACCACCAGCCGGAACCGCGCACCCGTCTGGCCCGCCTGATCGCGAGCCGCATCGCCCGTTGGGTACGCGCCGACGGCGTCACCAAAGGGCATGAAGCCTGGCTGGAGGCCCGGGGTCGGCAGCTGCAGCCCGGCGACTTCCTGGTGCTTGTGCGCCGGCGCAATGCCTTCGTGGAAGAGCTGGTGCGCGAGCTCAAGCAGCGCGATGTTCCGGTCGCCGGCGCCGATCGCATGGTATTGACCGAACAGCTCGCGGTCATGGACCTGATGGCACTGGGGCGCGTGCTGCTGCTGCCGGAAGACGACCTCACCCTGGCAACCGTCCTCAAGGGCCCGCTGATCGGCCTCAGCGAGGAGCAGCTCTTCGAGCTCGCTTGGAATCGTCGCGGTAG
Source organism: Rhodospirillaceae bacterium (assembly GCA_029265995.1). Taxonomy (GTDB): domain Bacteria; phylum Pseudomonadota; class Alphaproteobacteria; order Kiloniellales; family DSM-21159; genus Aquibaculum. Next base: position 10,703 of record JAJUFM010000102.1, read on the forward strand.
CCTCTGGTCGGCTTTACGCGCCCAGGCGGTGGAGAAGGAAGCCTTCCGTCGGGCCCTGGACTTCCTCAGCCAGTTGATGGCCGCGGCCGACTATCGCCCGCCCTTCGAGCTCTATGCGGAACTGCTGGCCCGCGGCGGGCGCGCACAGCTACTGCGCCGCCTGGGGCCGGATGCGGCCGACCCGATCGAGGAGTTCCTCAACCTTGCCCGCAGTTATGAGCGCGAAGCAACGCCGTCGCTCGAAGGCTTCCTGCACTGGCTGGAAAGCCGGCCCAGGGAGATCAAGCGCGACATGGAGGCCGGCGCTGGCGAGGTGCGCATCATGACGATCCACGGCGCCAAGGGCCTGCAGGCGCCGGTCGTCATCCTGCCGGACACGCTGCAGAAGCCGCAGAACGATGCGCGCCTCCTGTGGCTGCCGGAGGAAGGGGAGCCTGCGCCCGTGCCCCTCTGGGCGCCACGGCGCGACATGGAGGAGCGCGTGGCTGGCCGCGCCCGGGCTGAGGAACTGGCGGCAATGGAGGAGGAATACCACCGCCTCCTCTACGTCGCCCTCACACGCGCCGAGGATCGCCTTTACATCTGCGGCTGGCACACCAATCGAAAGGCGCCGGAGGGCAACTGGTACGATCTGGTGAGCCAGGCCTGTGCGAGCGGGCTGGCCACCCAGGTGGAGTTCGACTTCACCGCTGACCTTCCCGTCGGGGAA
>JAJUFM010000021.1 GCA_029265995.1 Rhodospirillaceae bacterium
ACGATGCCTTCCTCGACCGCCGCACGGGTGGCGTGGAGGGCGTCGTCGACGCGGTCCTTCTTCTCCTTTACCTCGACTTCGGAAGCACCGCCGACGCGGATGACGGCAACGCCGCCAGCCAGCTTCGCCAGTCGCTCCTGCAGCTTCTCACGGTCGTAGTCCGAGGTGGTTTCCTCGATCTGCGCCTTGATCTGCGCCACGCGGGCCTCGATGTCCTGCTTTTCACCAGCGCCATCAACGATGGTGGTCTCTTCCTTGGTGATGGACACCTTCTTGGCGGTGCCGAGCATGTCGAGGGTGACGTTCTCGAGCTTGATGCCGAGGTCTTCGCTGATGAGCTGACCGTTGGTCAGGATCGCGATGTCCTCCAACATGGCCTTGCGGCGATCACCGAAGCCCGGCGCCTTCACCGCAGCGATCTTTAGACCACCGCGCAGCTTGTTGACCACCAGAGTGGCCAGGGCCTCGCCTTCCACGTCCTCAGCGATGATCAGCAGCGGGCGGGAAGATTGAACCACGGCTTCCAGAACCGGCAGCATGGCCTGCAGGTTGGAGAGCTTCTTCTCGTGGAGCAGGATGTAGGGGTTCTCCAGCTCGCAGATCATCTTCTCGGCGTTGGTCACGAAGTACGGCGAGAGGTAGCCGCGGTCGAACTGCATGCCCTCGACCACTTCCAGCTCAGTCTCGAGGCTCTTGGCTTCCTCGACCGTGATGACGCCCTCGTTGCCAACGCGCTGCATGGCCTCGGAGATCATCTCGCCGATGGTGCGCTCACCATTGGCAGAGATGGTGCCAACCTGGGCGACCTCTTCCGGCTTGGAGATGGTGCGGGAGCGCGAGCGCAGGTCTTCGACCACAGCCGCGACGGCCGCATCGATGCCGCGCTTCAGGTCCATGGGGTTCATGCCGGCGGCAACCGCCTTGGACCCTTCGCGAACGATGGCCTGGGCCAAAACCGTCGCTGTGGTGGTGCCGTCGCCCGCGGTGTCGTTGGTCTTGGAGGCAACCTCGCGGACCATCTGGGCGCCCATGTTCTCGAACTTGTCGGACAGTTCGATGTCCTTGGCGACCGTCACACCATCCTTCGTGATGCGCGGAGCACCGAAGGACTTGTCGAGTACCACATTGCGACCCTTCGGGCCGAGGGTCACCTTGACCGCGTCGGCGAGGGTATCGACGCCGCGCAGCATACGCTGGCGCGCGTCCGAACCGAATTTAACGTCTTTCGCAGCCATGCTTTCGCTCCTTGCTGCTAGAGTTTCTATGACTCCTCAGCGCAACTGTTCTTCCATTTGAAGACCCGCTTGTCGGAAAACATAGCGGTTCAGGAAGTAGCCGGCGCCGGAGGAGAGGAGGTTCTTGCCGCTTTCCCGGGGATAGCGATCAAGAGTCTTAGGCGAGAACACCCATGATGTCGGATTCGCGCATGATCAACAGGGTCTTGCCGTCGATCTTGACCTCGGTGCCGGACCACTTGCCGTAAAGCACCGTGTCGCCTTCTTTCACATCGAGGGGGACGATCTTGCCGTCTTCGCCGCGAGCGCCGGGACCAACAGAGACCACCCGGCCCTGCTGCGGCTTTTCTTTCGCGGTATCCGGGATGATGATGCCGCCGGCGGTCTTCTCTTCAGCGTCAAGCGCTTCCACCACCACGCGGTCGTGCAATGGGCGGAACTTCATTCTCGTTCTGCTCCCTTAAGTCGGAGGTGATCCAGTTAGAGAGCTCGTGAGCCCCCGTTAGCACTCCTGGAGGAAGAGTGCTAATGCCTCGGGGACATAGGTCTCATGAGGACGGCTGTCAACCGCCGAGCTTGAGTGCTGCTCATGAGCCCTCAAGCTGAAGCTGCTCGAAGCGAGCCTTCTCCCGGGGAGAGAGACTGACGCGCAGATAAGTTTGTCCATCGTCTTCGCGGCGCTCGAGCACGTGCCCATGCTGATACAGCCAGGCAAGGGTTTCGCCATCGGCACGGTCAAGCTGCAAGTCGAGGATTTCGTGATCGCGGTGCAAGCATTCCGCTACCAATAGCAGAAGATCCTCAATGCCTTCGCCACTCAACGCCGAAGCAGCAACGGCGAGATCCTGGCGACCCACCTGCTCCTGCAGCTGCTCACGCTCTTCCTGTGAAAGCAGATCTATCTTGTTGAACACCTCGATGATGGGACACGTGCTGTCATGCTTTGACAGCCCCAGATCCTCCAGGATGCTGTCGACACTATCCTTCTGTGCCTCATGCTCTGGGTCACTGACATCGCGCACATGGACGATCACGTCCGCCGAGATAACCTCTTCCAGCGTTGCGCGGAAAGCAGCGACCAGATTGACCGGAAGATCGGTGATGAAGCCGACAGTGTCGGACAAGATCACGGTGTCACCCGAAGGTAGCTTCAGTTGACGCATGGTCGGGTCAAGCGTCGCGAACAACATGTCGGCCGCCATGACCTGAGCCTGGGTCAGGCGATTGAAGAGTGTGGATTTTCCTGCGTTGGTGTACCCCACCAGAGCGACTACCGAATAGGGTACCTTCTGGCGCGCACTGCGATGCAACCCTCGTGTGCGCTTTACCTGCTCCAACTCACGCTTAAGGCGCTGGATCTTCTCATCGAGCATACGCCGGTCGAGCTCGATCTGCCGTTCGCCCGGCCCGCCCATAAAGGCGCCGCCGCTGCGCTGCCGCTCCAAGTGTGTCCAGGACCGCACCAGACGCGAGCGCTGATAACTTAGCGCGGCGAGGTCAACCTGCAGCCGCCCCTCCTTGGTGCGTGCCCTTTCGCCAAAGATTTCCAGGATCAGCCCGGTTCGATCGATCACCTTGCGATCGAGCGCACGTTCCAGGTTACGCTGCTGCGCGGGAGACAGGGTGCAATCGAAAATAAGGAGCTCCGCTCTAAGCTCCTTGGCTAGCTCACCGAGGCGCTCGACCACACCCCCACCCACGAAATAGGCTGGAGTGGGCCGGTCGATCCGCGCAATCTCGGCATGCACGACCTCAAGGCCGATGGCTTTGGCCAAACCAACCGCCTCCTCCAGGCGAGATTCCGGCGTGCGCCTTGTCTTGCCTGACGCAGCAAGCTTGAGCGCCGGGTGCACAACAAGGGCGCGCCCGGCACTGTCAGAGGTCGATGTGGTAAGGTTGCTTTGATCCGTCAAAGGGCCTTCTGACTTTCTCAGGAATCGCCTTCCTTTTCAGTTACATCAAACAACTGAATCGGCGCAGATGGCATGATCGTTGAGATAGCGTGCTTGTAGACCAACTGAGAGTGTGCGTCCCGCCGGAGAAGAACGCAGAAATTATCGAACCAGGTTACGATGCCTTGGAGCTTGACACCGTTTACAAGAAATATGGTGACCGGAATCTTGTTCTTTCTAATGTGGTTGAGGAAGACATCCTGAACGTTTTGCGATTTTTCACCGGCCATCGTGCGTCAGCCCCTTTCTTGTCGATCGCTTGGTTATTTACGGGCCCTGCGGCGCCAGAAAGAGCGGAAGGTCTCGTACAAATAGCTGCAACAGGCAGCTCTTTGGACTAAACCTGCCCTTTCGAAAAAAGTTCTGTCTCTTTAACTGCCTCGACCAGTCTCAGCAACTCGTCGAAGTTCGATGCGTGGCAGTCTAAACGGGCGTGCGCGAATTCATCCTGCTCTGGTGCCGCTGCCCGTAGCAAGACCGCGCTGCAACCGGAATTAGCAGCACAAAGCAAATCCACGTCTGTATCACCCACAAACCACACCGAAGACGTGGGTTCTACCCCCATCTGGTGCAAGGCCATCCATACAGGTTCCGGAGCCGGCTTATCACGCGGCGCGTCTCCAGCGCCTATAACGCTAGAGAAATAGCTTTCCCAGCCCAGCGCCACGACCTCGCGACGCAGAAAGCGTCCAGACTTGTTGCTGACCACACCCATCGGAAGATTCAGGGAGACGAGTTGCTCCAAACAGGCTTCCGCTCCATCCAGGCAGCGCAAAGCTTCCAGGTGGCGGCGCTCGAAGGCCTGATGATAGGTTCGCATAGCCTCCTCAGCCTGGTCTTCAAAGAGCCGTGGGAAGGTATCGCGCGCGGACGACCTGACTCTGGCTTTAACCTCCTCCAGTGTCCAAGCCTCTCGCCCAAACGCCTGAAAGGTCTCCTCCAGAGCAAGGTGAATGGTCGCCCAACTGTCGATAAGGGTGTTATCCCAGTCGAACAATAGCGCCGACGGGCGCGGCAGCGTCTCCGGATAAACTGTCACAGTTGCTCCTAGTTTCGGGCTTCACCGGGAGCGCCGGTCACATAATCCAGATAAAGCTGGCGCAGCCTCATGGTCAGAATACCGGGGTAACCGTTCCCGACAGCCTGGTCATCGATACGCACCACTGGCATGACGAGGTTGGTGCTGGATGTAAAAAAGGCTTCTCGCGCCTGGTACGCCTCCTCGACCGTGAAAGGCCGTTCTTCAAATTCCAAGCCGGCAGCTTTTACCGCCTCGATCAGAGACAAGCGCGTGATGCCGTTGAGGATGGAGTGGTCTGCCTTGCGGGTCACCAGCTTGTTGTCGGCGGTAATGATCCAGGCGTTTGTCGAAGAGCCTTCGGTAACCGTCCCATCCGGATCCACCTGCCACGCTTCTGCTGCACCGGCCTCCACCGCTTGCTGCTTGGCCAGGCAATTCGGCAAGAGTGAAATCGACTTGATATCTCGGCGCTGCCACCGCTGATCAGGAACGGTGATGACCGTGGCGCCCCTCTGTAACTCCGCTTCAGTGTGAGGCTTCATCTGCCGCACCGTCATGACGAGGGATGGGCGGGCGGCCTTTGGAAACTTGTGGTCCCGCGGCGCCACCCCTCGCGTTACCTGAGTATAGATAAAGCCGTAAGTCAGCTGGTTACGCCGAATCAGCTCAGCGCTGAGCATCTGCATGATCTTGCGAGGCTTCGGCATTGAGATCTGGAGTTCGCTCAGGGACCGTTCGAGGCGGTCAAGATGCGCCTCCTCGTCAATCAGACGAGCGTAAAAAACTGGCACCACCTCATAGACGCCGTCGGCGAACTGATAGCCCCGATCCTCAATGTGAACCACCGCATGTCTGTGTGGCACGAAGCGTCCATTCACATAAGCAAGGCGCGGCATCTCAACCTCTTCTGTTGCATCGCAGCATCCTACCGATGCACGCCGTGCCGGATCAAAAGAATTCCAATTTCACAGAGAAGAGGCGCTCGACCTTCTTCACCGATGAGGGACGGGAAAAGAGCACTATGAGGTCCCCAGCCCGAATCTTGGTCTGACCTCGTGGCAAAACGAAGGTCTTGTCCCGCACCAGGGCGCCTATGATGACGCCGGCCGGCAGCCCTGCTTCGGCGATGGTTCGGCCGGCGAGTTCAGAGGTTTCCAGCACCTCCGCTTCTATGATTTCCCCCACCTCTTCCGATAGGGAATGCACGGCGCGGATCCGTCCTCGACGAACGTGCTGGAGGATGGACGAAACAGTGATCGCGCGCGGGCTGACCACCGTGTCAATGCCAAGGCGAGGCAGCAACTGGCCGTACGAGCTAGAATTGATGAGGACGATCGTGCGTTGCGCGCCTGCTTGTTTAGCCAGCAGAGCTGTCAAAATGTTGACTTTATCGTCGTTGGAGACGGCGATCGTTGTTTCCGCGGTCGCGACATTGGCCTCGGTGAGGATTTCCTGTTCCAGCGCGTCACCATGGATGACGAGCGAGCGATGTAGGGCGCGTGCGACCTGTTCGGCCCGCTCCTTGTCGGCCTCGACGACCTTCAGCTGAACATGACGATGCTTCTCTTCAAGCAATCGGGCGAGCTCAAGGCCAATGTTGCCGCCGCCGATGACAACTACCCTCCGGGCCTCCTTCTCATCACAGCCAAAGGACGCCATGGCGCGCTCTAGATGGGTAGTGTCGCAAAGAAAGTAGGCGTCATCGCCCGGCTGGAGTTCATCGCGGGGACTGGGGGTGATCGTTTCCGACCCACGTTTGATTGCGACGACGTAGACATGAAGATCTGGAAAAAGCTCGGTGAGTTGGCGCAGCGGCGTATTGATGATCGGCGTTTCCGGGCGAATGTGAACACCCACCAGGGTTACCCGCCCATCCACAAGCGTAATGGCGTCAAAAGCGCCCGGAATCATCAAGCGGCGTTCAATCGCCCGCGACACCTCCATCTCAGGCGAGATGATGGCGTCAATCGGCATATTCGCTTCGGAATAGAGGTCCGACCAGATGGGCGCCAGATAGCTCTGATCCCGGATCCGAGCGATTTTGGTAGGTACCTCGAAGAGGGAGTGGCAGATCTGGCAGGCGACCATGTTAACCTCGTCGGCATAGGTTACCGCGATCAACATGTCGGCGTCCGGGGCTCCAGCTCGCTCAAGAACGTCTGGGTGTGAGGCAAAGCCGACCACGCCACTTACGTCCAGCGCACTGCTAATCTTCTGGATCAATTCCGCCGACTGATCAATTACCGTAACATCTGCGGCTTCATCCGCCAGGTAGCGGGCGATATTGAACCCGACCTGACCGGCACCGCAGATAATGACCTTCATGACCTGCTACCGCTCTGAAGTGGAAATTCCAAGCAACCGCAACTTTCGGTGAAGAGCGGAGCGTTCCATTCCCACGAAGGCGGCGGTTCGGGAAATATTGCCGCCAAAGCGGTTAACCTGCGCGTCAAGGTACTGCTTTTCGAAGCGCTCACGCGCCTGACGCAGCGGAAGCGCCAGAAGATCTGCGGCCCCATTACTGAGCACCGGAGTCTGAGACGTGATTTCGGGCGGCAGTGCCTCGGCGCCGATGACATCCTCCGGTCCGCCGGGAGCCATGATGAGCAACCAATCGATCACGTTACGAAGCTGGCGTACATTCCCCGGCCAATCGTAGCTCTGCAGCGCAGCCAAGGCATCTTCGCCCAAAACGCGAGAGGGCATTCCGGCGTTTTTGGCGGAACGTTCGATGAAGTGGTTGCAAAGGTCTGGAATATCCTCCCTGCGCTCGCGGAGAGCCGGCACGGAGATCGGCACGACATTCAAGCGATAGTACAGATCTTCCCGAAAGCGTCCTTCCTCGATCATCGCCATTAGGTCCCGGTTGGTGGAGGCGATTACCCGCACATCCACCTCGACCGGCCGCGCCCCACCCACACGCATGAAGCTCTGGTCCTGGAGCACGCGGACGATCTTGCCCTGGGTTTCCAAAGGCATGTCGGCCACCTCATCAAGCAGCAGCGTGCCGCTGTGTGCGCGCTCGAATATTCCGATTTTCTCGATGCGACCCTGCGCCCCACCCTGCTCCACGCCAAAGAGTTCCTGCTCCAGCCGGTCCGGATGTAGCGTGGCGCAGTTCAAAACCATGAAAGGACCGTTACTGCGCCGCGATTGCAGATGGATAAGGCGTGCCACAACTTCCTTACCGCTACCCGCAGCGCCCGTGATCAGCACTCGGCTGCCTGTTGGCGCGACCTTCGCGATGGCTTGCTTGAGGTGATTAACTGCGCTGCTGGATCCAAAGAGTTGAGTTTCCGGTGCCGCACGCAGCCGTAGCTCTTCGTTTTCGGCCTTGAGGCGCGCGGCCTCTACCGCACGCTCGACGACGAGCAGCAAGCGGTCTGCCTTGAAGGGCTTTTCGATGAAATCATAGGCGCCGATCTTGATCGCCTTGACGGCCGTCTCAATGTTTCCGTGGCCGGAAATCATAACAACCGGTACGCCGGCGTGGTCGCTCTGGATCTGTTGCAAGATTTCCAGACCGTCGAGGCGCGAGTTCTGCAGCCAGATATCCAGTATCACGAGGTGCGGCCGACGGCTCCGCAGGGCCTCGAGTGCCTCATCAGCATTGGCGGCTCCCCGGGTCGTATGCCCTTCGTCCTCCAGGACTCCGGCCAGCAGCATGCGGATATCCGCTTCATCATCAACTATCAGTATGTCGTGCGCCATATCAACTCGATGCTCAGTGGCTCCGGAGTTGCCCACTCCGCTCGTTAGATCCGGTCGCGGCGCGAAGCGGCGATACGGCGATCTGCCTACCCCGCGACCCGCCGCTCCGCTTCCGGGGCCTCCTGTTCCAGAGGTTGGTCAAGGGACCTGGGGAAGCTCAGAACAATGCGCGCGCCCTTCTCGTCTGTCCGATCTCCCAGCGACAGCTGGCCTCCGTGATCCTCCATGATCTTCTTAACGATCGCGAGGCCCAAGCCAGTTCCTTTCTCTCTGGTAGTAATATATGGCTCCGTCAGCTTTTCGCGCTCGTGGGCTGGAAGCCCGCGACCGTTGTCCTCTATCACCACATCGAAACTATCTTCGCCTTCGATCAGGCGTGCCGTCACAAGTCCGGGCCTTACCTCCTTGCCATCGGTCCGCTCCTGCTCCTGGCGTGCCTCGATCGCATCCGCAGCGTTCTGCAGCAGGTTGGTCAGCGCCTGTCGAATTTGTCCGGGATCTACCTGAAGGTAGACCGACTCTTTCGGTGGCTCATAGGTGAAACTGATATCGCGCCGCTCGGCTCCACTTTGCAGCGATACGGCTTGACCCACCAGCCGACCAAGATCCTGCCGAGACATGGCAGGCGCCGGCAGACGAGCAAAGGAAGAGAACTCGTCAACCATACGGCCGATGTCTCCGACTTGCCGGATGATCGTGTCGGTGCAGGTCTCGAAAATTTCGCGATCGCTCTCGATCTGCTTCAGATATCGCCGCTTGAGGCGTTCGGCAGAGAGTTGAATGGGAGTCAGCGGGTTCTTGATCTCATGAGCAATGCGCCGGGCAACATCGGCCCATGCGGCCTTGCGCTGAGCAGAAAGAAGCTCGGTGATGTCGTCAAACGTGAGGACAAAGCCCAAAACGCCATCTTCCCCGGGTTCGGCGAGCACCCGCACGAAGAAGGTGCGGTTAAAGCCGTCTCGACGCGACAAGGTGATCTGGCGTTCGTGCATCTTGCCGCCGCGCTTTTCAGCGGCGTCGAGCAACGAGCGTATATCGCGCGACAAATTACTGAGCCGGCGACCTCTTAACTGATCCTCTCGGAGAGACAGGAGTTCACAGGCCGATTTGTTGACGAGAGTAACACAGCGGTCCTTGTTCAGGCCGATCACCCCCGCTGACACCCCGGCAAGAACGGTTTCGATGAACCGCCGCCTGGCTTCGATCTGCTGATTGGCATCGAGCAGCTCCTGCTGCTGGCGTTGCAGATCGCTGGTCATCCGGTTGAATGTGGTCCCGAGGGTGCCGACCTCGTCACCCGGATCAATCCCTTCCACCCGCACGCCTAGGTCGCCCGCGCCGACCCGTTCTGCCGCAGCAATCAGGCGGCCGATCGGCCCGCTCAGGCGGTCGGCGAAGGCCAAGCCTACCCAGGAAGCCGCCAGCAACAGCAGCACCGTGACTAGGAGAAAAATCAGGGCAAAGGTTATGATGAGACCGGTGCGCTCCCCTTCGATCTCCTCATAGATCTGAACAGCGGCTGAAGTTCGCTCCAGGTGCCCCATGACGCGGGGGTCCATCATTCGGCCCACCAGGAGGTAGGTATCGACATAGATGTCGAGCTTTACCAATGCCCGCAGCCGGTTACCCTCGGCACCGGACAAGACTACGACCGAACCTCTTTCTGCCCGATCGAGCGCATCATCGGGCAGATCCGGAGCGACATCGAGGAGGGAGCCAAGTCCGGTACGCGCCAAGACGCGCCCGCCGCGTTGGAAAACAACGGCTTCCGTCAAGCCTCGCATGGCCGCCTGGTTCGCCAGAATTCTCGCAAACTGGTTGGGATCCAGCACCAGCAGACGACCGGAACGGCTCAACCCAGAGGCTACCGCAAGCACGTCGGCGTTAATGGTGCGCCGATGTTCCTGCTCATAAGCCTCAGCAACGGCCAAGGACTCTCGAACGGCGGTGCTCACCCGGTCGCTGAACCAGGACTGCAGCCCGAAGTCAAACAGCAGTACCGCCAGGACAGTGATGAAGAGGCTGGGCAGAACCGATACCAGGGCGAAGAGGCCGACCAGGCGAGTGTGCAGTCTTGCACCCGCGGCATCGCGTCGGCGGGCTGACCACAGCAGGATCAGACGGCGCGTGATCAGCGCGCCGAAGCAAATCAAAAGAACCAGATCGAGGATAAGGAGCGCAAAGATGCCGCGTGGCCCAGCAGCCCAAGGCAGTCGCCCCGTCATCGCCAGGAACGTCGCGCCGCCGGTCACCATGGCGGCAATTAGCAAGACAATGGCCAGCGGACGCCCCAGTCGCTCCCACCTGGAAGCGCGCTCAGGAGGAGAAGTCGCCGCTGCACTCATTCAGGGTGAACCGCCATCTTGCGCCATAGGCAACAGTCGACGCTGATCAAGATCTTTAAAAATCTAGGAATTTCCGCCGCCATCTGCTGCACTATGCCACCCTGTGACCGAAAGGCCACAGTTATTTCGGGCTGCGCAGCACTTCAATTTCAAGTTCTCGGATCTTCTTGCGCAGCGTGTTCCGATTCAGCCCCAGGATTTGAGCCGCCTTCAGTTGGTTGCCGCGCGTGGCGGCCAGGGTCAGCTGTATCAGCGGCTTTTCCACTTCCCGCACCACCCGCTCATACAATCCATTTGCAGGTAGGCCGTCGGCGTGGGCGTCGAAGTATTCCTGAAGCAGGCGTTCCACTGTAGCGCCAAGAGATTGCTCGCCACCCTGGGGCTCAACCGGCTTTTCCATCAGCTCACTCAGCTCGGCTCGCACCACCTCGACGCCGATGACCTCCTGGCTATAAAGCGCCGCAAGACGGCGGACGAGATTCTCCAATTCGCGGATGTTTCCGGGCCAGTGATAGCGCTTCAAGAACTCCAGAGCCGCCGTATCGAAGCTCTTCGGTGGCAGCCCTTCTTTCTGCGCTTCGATAAAGAAGTGGCGAGCCAGATCTGGAATGTCCTCCGCCCGCTCTCGTAAGGGGGGAAGACGGATCGGCACGACGTTCAAGCGGTAAAAGAGATCATCCCGAAAGAGGCCGCTACGCACCAGTTGCCGTAGATCACGGTGAGTCGCTGCCACGATCCGCACATCGGCACGGATGGGCAGGCGGCCGCCGATGGTCGTGAATTCACCCTCCTGGAGCACTCGCAAAAGCCGTGTCTGCGCCTCGAGCGGCATGTCGCCGATCTCGTCTAGAAAAAGCGTTCCGCCAGCCGCCTGCTCGAAACGCCCGGCATAGCGCTGCCCTGCCCCGGTAAAGGCGCCGCGTTCATGCCCAAAGAGTTCGCTTTCGATCAGTTCCCGCGGGATCGCCGCCATATTTAAAGCCACAAAGGGGCCGCGGCGGCGCTTGCCAAAATCATGTAGCGCACGTGCTACCAGTTCCTTGCCGGTACCCGACTCACCGTGGATGAGCGTGGTGAGATCCGTAGCCATCAGCCGGGCAAGAACGCGGTAGACTTCCTGCATTGCAGGGGATCGCCCGATAAGGGGGAGCTGTTCTTCTTCCGCCTCCTGCTCTGCGCTGGGTGAACTCGCCGGCTCGGCCAGCGCCCGTCCGACAATGCCCAACAACTCGCTCAGGTCGAATGGCTTGGGCAGATACTCGAACGCACCCCGCTCCGTCGCCTTGACCGCAGTTAGCAAGGTATTCTGCGCACTCATCACGATGACGCGCAGGTTAGGGCGCAGGCGCTTCATCCGCGGCACAAGGTCCAGGCCGTTCTCGTCAGGCATCATCACGTCAGTGATGACTAGATCGCCTTCCCCTGCCTCCACCCACTGCCACAGGGTTGCGGCATTGCCTGTCGTGCTGACGTCGTAACCCTCCCGCGTCAGCGCCTGATTCAGTACGGTGCGGATGGCACGGTCATCATCGGCGATGAGGATCCTGGCCTGGCTCATGCAGACTCCTGATCCGCCTTGGGCAACAGCAGCCGAAAAACCGTGCGTCGCGGCTCGCTTTCGAACTCTACGATGCCGCCATGATCATCAACGAGCTTTGCTACCAGCGGCAGCCCCAGGCCTTTCCCTCCCTGCTTGTTCGTAACGAAGGGGTCAAAGAGGCGCGCGCGCAAGCTATCCGGCACGCCAGGCCCATTATCCCGGATTTCGACTACCAAGGGCAGGTCGACGAGACTCGCACTGGTAGAATTCGTGAGACGAACCCCCTGCCGATAGCGCGTCGAAAGCACGACCTCGGGATTTGGCGCTTCGGCCACTGCCTCGACCGCGTTCTTCAGCAGGTTCAATACCACCTGAATCAAAAGATCACGATTGCCGAGGACTGGCGGCAGTGAAGGATCATAATCCTCGACAAAGCGGATGGAGCGGCCTTTTTCGCTGTCCAACAGCCGTCGAACATGCCCCAGGACCTCATGAATGTTCACCGGGCAGCGATCGATCGGGCGGCTGCTGGTGAAGCTGTCCATCCTGTCAATCAGAGCAACGATCCTGTCAGTCTCTTCGCAGATCAGGCGAGTTAAAAGCTGATCATGTTCGCTCGCCGAGTGCTCCAGCAACTGGGCTGCGCCTCGAATGCCCGCCAGAGGATTCTTGACTTCATGAGCCAGCATCGCCGCCATCGCGGTCATGGAAAGCGCGGCATTGCGGTGTACGAGTTGATGCTCCATGCGGCGAGCGAGGGTGCGCCCTTCAATCGCTACAACCAGCGACTCTGGCTGATCTGGCAGAGGAGCGACTTCGACCGACGCTAAAAGACGGTTCATGCGGGGGCCATCCACGGCAACGTCGAATTCATAGAGACTCGCGCCCGCGTGACGGACTTGGTGAACCAGCGCCAGGAGCGGGCTATCCGCCGGCAGAAAATCCTCTAGCCGCCGCTCCCTTAGCAGGGCGCTGGAAGCCATGAAGAACTCTTCAGCGGCAAGGTTCGCGAAGGTGAAGTGATTTTCGCTTCCCAGCACGAATATCGGCTTGGCCAGAGCCGAGAGGACGCCGGCGAGGCTCCCCCCTGTTCCGCAAAGGTCATTCGTGGGTGCATCCGAAGCTTCGTGCATCAAGCCGCCAGCACCTGCGATTCCAGATCAAAAAGGACACGAATGGCCTGCCTGACCCGCTCTGGATCCGTTTCTCGATTGATGCTTTCGCGGAAGCTGTTGGCACCGCACAGGCCATGGGCGTACCAGCTCAAATGTTTACGCGCCATCCGCAGCCCCTTCTCTAGGCCGTAATAGGACAGCATGGCCTCATAGTGTTCGAGAACCACCTCACCGCGTTGTTCGGGGGAGGGCTCAGGACCGGCCGATTGACCCTTTAGGAAGCGGCTGATCTGCGCCAGCAACCATGGACGACCACAAGCCGCGCGCCCCACCATCACCCCGTCCGCTCCGGAGCGCTGCATGGCTTCTAGCGCGCTCGGGCCATCCTCGATGTCACCGTTGACGATGAGGGGCAAAGAGGTCGCTGCGCGCACGTCACCAACAGCGTTCCAATCTGCAGAGCCACCATAGAGCTGGCAACGGGTTCTGCCGTGTATCGTTATCATGCGGATACCCGCCTCTTCCGCGATCCTCGCCAGGCGCGGAGCATTTCGGTTCTGGTCGTCCCATCCGAGGCGCATTTTCAAGGTAACTGGCAAGCTGACAGCCCGCACCACGGCTTCGAGAATGCGTCCTGCCAGGGCCTCATCACGCATAAGCGCCGAGCCGGCCTGCTTGTTGACTACCTTCTTTACGGGACAGCCAAAATTTATATCGATGATGGCAGCACCCCGATCCGCATTGAGGCGCGCCGCTTCTGCCATGGTTTCAGGCTCGCAGCCCGCCAGCTGCACCGCCATGGGGAACTCTTCCTCGCAGTTGCTGCTCATCTTCAAGGTTCTGCGAGACGCGCGGATCATCGCTTCGCTCGCGATCATCTCGGAAACCACGAGGCCAGCGCCGGACCGCTTTACCAGGCGTCGAAAGGGAAGGTCCGTCACTCCGGACATGGGTGCCAGAATGACTGGGTCTTCGATCGTCAATGCGCCCAAAGAAATGCTCATGAAAGCGGCAGCCTCGGCCTTTGCTTAAACAATAGGCGACTTGATAACGCCTGCAGGATCTTACGCCAACAGCAGGTCAGTAACGAACTTCACTCCAGGATAGGCCAGAGTGAGCAAAAGGTACGCGAGCAGCACGATCCGCCCGGCTCGTCGCCCACGCAATCCGGCCCAATTCTGTAGCCCGAGGAGAAGCAAAATGACCAGGAAAGCAAGGATCGAAAAGACCGTCTTATGATCGACGCCCGCGGCCGGCATCGAGGTGAAGTAGCGGAGGACCAACCCGGTCAATAGACCCGCGCCAAGTACCACCTCCGCTCCTACCAGCAATCGATATTGGAGCCGCTCGCCTGCGGCAATCGAGGGCAGCCATGCCGTAAGCACCGCAACTTTCTTGCGCTTCAATCGCCGTTCCTGAAGAAAGACTGCCAATGCCGCAACAGCTGCAAGTGTTGCCAGGCCATAGGTAACCACGGCTGAGATAATGTGGACGAGAAGCCAGCTTTCCGGCAGGCCGGCGACCTCCACATGCCCACTCTCCTCAGCCGAGAGGGTCGCAAAGACACCGAGAAGAAGAAGGTATGGCAATAGCAGTGGCGCCAATCGCCAGCCTTCTTGAGAGATCAGGCACAGGCCGCCGAACAGCAGTAGGGTGATGGCAATCGAGATCCAGAGCGCAAAGCCCAAGCTGCTGTCCCAACTTCCTGACAGCGCGTAGAGGACATAGAGCGCGCCGCCGGCCATTGCGAGCCCCAGAAGGCCCCAGAACAGGCCATCCTGTCGGGGTTGAGTGCGCAAGGGCGATATCACAGCAGCGGGTGCGATGGCGGCGAGCGCGACCAGCGATAACAGGGTCTTGTTCAGCATGGCCGCACTTATAGCATTTCCCGGTGGTTGCGACAGCGGCGCGCGCACTAGAAGGGCCACCGCTTGAGGTCATTTGCCCTGCCTTCCAATTCCTCTATGTTGCCGGCCTAACGAACAACTTGTTGCTTGCTATATGACCAAGACAATTGCGCTGGTGGTAGCGGCCGGCCGCGGCAGCCGCTTTGGTGCGGAGCGACCCAAGCAATACACTCTACTTGCTGGCCTTCCCCTGCTTCGCCACAGCCTCCTGCGTCTGAGCTGTCATCCCGAGATTGACGCAGTGCGCGTGGTAATCCAACCGGATGATCAAGCTGACTATGAGATGGCGGCTGCCGGATTGTCCCTGCTGACGCCGGTGCCCGGCGGAGCGACCCGCCAAGCCTCCGTTCGCCTCGGTCTGGAAAGCCTTGTCAGCCTGCAGCCGGACCGAGTCCTGATCCACGATGCAGCTCGCCCCTTCCCTTCCAGCCAAATCATTTCTCGATTGGTGGCTGCACTTGATGAATGGCCCGGAGCCATCCCAGCTCTTCCCGTGGTCGACACACTGAAGCGAGCCCAGCCCGACGGCCTTCTGCAGCAAGGACCCGATCGCAGCCACCTGGTCCGCGCCCAAACACCACAAGCCTTCAGCTTTGGCGCAATCCTGAAAGCGCACCGTTCGCTCCAGTCGAGCGACGAGACCGATGACGCTGCAGTTGCCGAGAAAGCGGGTGTATCGGTGGTGACGGTGTCCGGTGAGGAGGAGAACTTCAAAGTGACGACTGCCGACGACCTCCGGCGCGCTGAGAACTTGGCGACCGGGTTTCGGGAGTTCCGCACGGGCCTCGGTTACGATGTTCATGCCTTCAGCGAAGGAGACTTCGTCACTCTCTGCGGCGTGAGGATCCCACACGATAGATCGCTGCAAGGCCACTCAGACGCGGATGTGGGATTGCATGCGCTGACCGACGCGCTCTTGGGGTGCATCGCCGCCGGCGACATCGGTCAACACTTTCCTCCGTCGGATCCGCGTTGGCAGGGAGCTGACTCGGCGGAGTTTCTCAGGCACGCCGCCGGGCTCGTAACGCAAGCCGGGGGTCAGGTTCGACATGCAGACATTACCCTTATCTGCGAGCGACCGAAAATAGGCCCCTACCGCGACGCGATGCGTGCGCGGATCGCCGAGCTGCTAGATCTCGATCCCGGTGGAGTCAACATCAAGGCGACGACGACCGAGGGACTAGGCTTTACCGGACGGAGGGAGGGGGTTGCCGCTCAGGCCGTCGCGACCGTCGCCTTCCTCACATGAACGCTATTGCCCTGCTGATTGCGACCTACTTTGGCATTGGCCGCCTCCCCGGCCCCAGCGGAACCTGGGGCTCGCTCGCCGCGCTTCCACCGGCAGCTCTCCTCGTCTGGCTTGGCGGTTCTTGGCTCTTGGCGGCAGCACTTCTCGCTGTTGCCCTGCTCGGTTGGTGGGCGAGCGAAGTGTACGGACGAGAAAGCGGTGTTACAGATGCCAGCGAGATCGTGGTGGATGAGGTAGCCGGCCAGTGGATTCCGCTCCTGATCCTCCCCTTTGACCCAGCAGCCTGGGCGACGGCCTTTGTCGCCTTTCGCTTTTTCGACATCGTTAAGCCGTGGCCCGTCAGCTACGCTGACCGCACGATCCGTGGCGGTTTGGGCGTCATGGCGGATGATATTCTTGCTGGCCTCTACGCCGCCGTGCTTGTCGGCGGCCTGTGGATCATTCTGGAGTGATATCCATGTTTTCCAATGAACTATTAGATCAAGCTGAAAAGCTAGTTGAAGCACTGCGCCAGCGAAAGCTGATGGTCGCCACTGCCGAATCCTGTACCGGGGGACTTCTTGCCGGACTCCTGACCACCGTGCCCGGCACATCCGACATCTTTGAGCGTGGCTTTGTTACCTACACGAATGAAGCGAAAATGCAGATGATCGACGTCCCGGAAGAAATCCTGAATAACCAGGGCGCCGTAAGCCGGGAATGCGCAGAAGCTATGGCGCGCGGCGCATTAGCGAATTCTGCGGCCGATCTCGCCGTTTCCATCACTGGGATCGCTGGTCCCACAGGTGCCACACCGGCCAAGCCGGTAGGTCTGGTGCATTTTGGACTCGCAGGAAAGGATGGTGTGCTGCAGCATCGCCAAGAGCGCTTTCCTGGCGATCGGACCGCCGTCCGCTTGGCGAGCGTTGAAGTGGCCCTCGAACTGCTGCAAGCGGGCCTGAATTAGTGCCGGCGCCTCCCACGGGGCGCCTGGCCATTCTGGGTGTCGCCGATCTTCTTCTCGTCGTGATCCTTGTGCTGGGTGGGTTGCGCTTCCTCCTGCCCCTGATCGTGGGTGTCAGCGCACCCGACCCGCTTTTGGGAGAGACGCCGAGCGGTCAGACTTTTCTGCCTCTAGTCATCTCGGTCTTGGCGCAGGTTGGGCTCACGTTAGGCGCGCTCTACCTCGTCGTGATCCGCCTGAGGGGGCTGTCGTGGCAGGACCTGGGACTTATCCAGCCACCGCCAGGCGCCATCGTCCGAGGCTTGCTTCTGGCGGTGATCGCGGTTCCCGCCATCGGCCTGGTAAATCTTTTCGTTCAGGGACTTCTGGGCAACGAGATCGAAAACCCTCAGATCGAAGCCCTGGCGCCGGTCGCGGTTTCGCCTGTCAACTTGCTGGCCATGGTCCTCCTGGCCGGTGCGCTGGTGCCCCTGGTAGAGGAACTGGCCTTTCGCGGTCTCTTGCAAGGATGGTTGAGAGAACGGGTCGGGGCGAATGGCGCCATAGCGCTCTCTTCCCTGATCTTTGCCCTTATGCACGGGATTCCTACGCTGATCCCGGCGCTGCTTTTGGTTGGCGTCCTTCTGGCCTGGCTCTACGAGTCCAGTGGATCACTGTGGCCATCAATTGCCATGCACGCCGCCTTCAACACCATCATGACCACGCTGCTCTATATCGCATTGGGCCAGGGTCTGGACGTGGGCTGACGGGCGAACCGTCAAGGCGATGCAGGAATCACTTTCCGCGGATCGCCATAGAGTTCCCTAGCGCGCGTTTCAAAGGCACCCACCATACGGCGAACAGCCTCGTTGAAAAGCGGTTGCATTACCTTCTGCAACAACCGGGAGCGGAACTCGAAATCCACATAGAAGTCGAGCATGCATCCCTGCTCATCCGGAATGAATAGCCAGTGGTTGTTCAGGTACTTGAAGGGTCCCTGGACATAGGTCACATCGATGCGCAGGTGCTTCGCCGTCTCATCGTCGTGGAGAACCACCCGGCTAGTGAAGCGTTCGCGGATCATCTTGAAGCCGACAATCAGGTCGGCGATCAGCGTGTTTCCTTCTCGTCGCTTGATGCGCGCGCCCAGGCACCAGGGAAGAAACTCGGGATAGCGTTCGACATCGGCGACCAGATCATAAAGCTGCTCTGGTTGGTAAGGTAGACGCCGTCGCTCAGCGTGTGTTGGCATAGAGTACTATTCGCCTGCGAGCTTGGCTTCTCGCGCCGCACGCATGCGCTCAAAATCCTCGCCCGCGTGGTAGGAGCTGCGGGTCAAGGGCGAGGCGGAGACCATCAAGAAGCCCTTGCCGTAGGCGCGCCTTTCGAACTCCTTGAACTCGTCGGGCGTGACGAAGCGATCCACGGGGTGATGCTTGGGCGTCGGCTGCAGATACTGGCCTATGGTCATGAAATCCACGTCAGCCGCCCGCAGATCGTCCATGAGCTGCAGCACTTCCTCCTTGCTTTCCCCCAAGCCGACCATGATCCCGGACTTTGTGAAGATTGAGGGGTCGATCTCCTTTACCCGATCCAGGAGACGCAGAGAATGGAAGTAGCGTGCGCCGGGGCGCACCGACGGATAGAGCCGAGGCACCGTTTCGAGATTGTGATTGAACACATCCGGGCGGGCTTCCACCACCACCTCCAGAGCCCCTTCTTTGCGCAGGAAGTCAGGGGTCAGCACCTCGATCGTCGTAATTGGTGAGGCCTCCCGGATGGCCCTGATGGTCTGGGCAAAGTGTTCGGCGCCTCCATCTGCAAGATCATCGCGATCCACGGAAGTGACAACCACATGCTCCAGGCCCAGCTTTCGCACGGCTTGGGCGACGTTGGTTGGCTCGAAGGGATCCAGTTGTCCCGGACGGCCGGTCGCGACGTTGCAGAAGCTGCAGGCGCGCGTGCAGATCTCGCCCATGATCATCATGGTCGCGTGCTTCTTGGACCAGCACTCGCCGATGTTCGGGCAAGCAGCCTCCTCGCAGACCGTGGAAAGCTTGTGCTCTCGCACGATCTCCCGCGTCTCGTGGTAGGTCCGTGAGACCGGGGCTTTCACCCGGATCCAGGAGGGCTTGCGCCGCTGTACCGGATTGTCAGGCTTGTGCGCCTTTTCGGGATGACGCACCCGGAGCTTCGTTTCGATATCTGCCATGGCTCTAGAAGTGTATGGCACGACCGTAGGCGTCAAGGACGCTCTCGTGCATCATCTCGGAGAGAGTGGGATGGGGGAAGACGCTGTGCATCAGCTCAGCCTCGGTCGTCTCTAGGTTCATGGCGACGACATAGCCCTGGATCAATTCCGTCACTTCCGCACCGACCATGTGTGCGCCCAGCAGCTGCCCTGTCTTGCCATCAAAGATGGTCTTTACAAGACCGTCAGCCTCGCCGAGCGCAATTGCCTTGCCGTTGCCAATAAACGGAAAGCGGCCAACCTTCACCTCATGACCCGCCTCGCGGGCCTGTTTTTCGGTCAACCCGACGGAAGCAACCTGCGGGTGGCAGTAGGTGCAGCCCGGGATCAGGTTCTTGTCCAAGGGATGAACATCGTGCCCGGCGATGGCCTCGACACAGAGGACGCCCTCGTGGCTCGCCTTGTGCGCCAACATTGGTGCGCCGGCTACATCCCCAATTGCGTAGATACCAGGTTCTGCCGTCTGGCCGCGCTCATCGGTTACGATAATGCCCCGCTCAACCTCCACCTTGGTGCTGTCGAGGTTCAGGTTTTCAACGTTGCCGACGACGCCGACCGCGGAGATCACGCGCTCTACCTCGACCGTCTGGCTCTTGCCCTTCTCCATCTCTACCGTGCAGGAAATCATGTCTGGCCGCTTGTCGAGCTTGCTCACCTTCGCCGACGTCAGAATCTTGATGCCCTGCTTCTCCAGGCGCTTGCGCGCGTGCGCGGCAATCTCCTCATCCTCCGCTGGGAGGATTTGCGGCAGCAACTCGACGACAGTCACCTCCGCCCCCAAGGTGCGGAAGAAGCTGGCGAACTCGATACCAATCGCGCCGGAGCCAACCACGAGCAGCGACTTCGGCATGCTCTCTGGCACCATCGCCTCAAAGTAAGTCCAAACCTGCTTTTTGTCGGGTTCGAGACCGGGAAGCACGCGCGGTCGAGCGCCGGTCGCAAGGATGATGTGCTTGGCCTGGTAGTCGCTGTCGCGCCCGTCCTTGTCCTTCACCTTGATCTTGCCAGGTCCGTTCAGGCGCCCTTCACCCAGGATCACCGTGACCTTGTTCTTCTTCAAAAGGTGGCCGACGCCGCTGTTGAGCTGCTTCGATACATCACGAGAGCGCTTCACGACTTTCGAAATGTCGAAGGCGACGTTGTCGGCGGAAAGGCCAAAGTCCTTCGCGCTAAGCATGTTGTGGTAAACTTCCGCGCTTCGTAGCAGAGCCTTGGTTGGGATACAGCCCCAGTTGAGACAGATTCCCCCAAGATGCTCCCGTTCGACGACAGCAGTTTTCATGCCGAGCTGAGCGGCCCGAATGGCGGCTACGTAGCCGCCAGGTCCGGAGCCGATCACGATCAGGTCGAAGTTGGTCTGCGCCATGCTGCGCCCCTTCTTCAGGACATCAGAGAAGCATACTGATCGGATCCTCGATCAGCTTCTTGAACGCCGTCAGATACTCGGCGCCAATCGCGCCATCGACTACGCGATGATCTACGGAAAGCGTGCAGCTCATCACGGTTGCGATGCCAAGCGATCCATTGCGCACGACCGGCCGCTGTTCTCCCGCCCCCACGGCAAGAATACAGCCCTGCGGCGGGTTGATGATCGCATCGAAATGCTTGATGCCGTACATGCCGAGGTTGGACAGGGAGAAGGTGCCGCCCTGATACTCCTCCGGCTTCAACTTCCCTTCACGCGCCCGCGCGGCAAGATCCTTCATTTCGCGGGCGATTGTGGCCAGGCCCTTGTTTTCTGCCTCTTTCACGATCGGCGTGATCAGACCGTTGGGCGTAGCCACTGCTACGGATATGTCCGCATGTTCGTAGTAGAGCACGCCGCTCTCGTCGTAGGAGACATTGGCCGCCGGGATCTGCTTGAGCGCAAGGGCAGCAGCGCGGATCACGAAGTCGTTGACCGAAATCTTGACGTCGCCTTCCGTTCGTTCGTTCAACTGCTTGCGCGTCTGAAGCAGTGCATCGACCTCACAGTCTACCGTGAGGTAGAAGTGCGGCACCTGCTGCTTCGCCTCGGTCAGCCGCCGAGCTATCGTCCGCCGTATGTTGCTGAGCGGCTCCTGCCGGTACTTGAGGCCAAGGAGATCGGCGAGCTGTTTGGCACCCGGACCTGCGGCCGCCGGCGCGGTCGGGGCCGGTGCGGCTTCCGCCGTCGGCGCAGGTGCCGCAGCCTTGCCTCCAGCCAAAGCGGCCTCGATATCTGCCTTCACAATCCGCCCGTTGGGGCCACTGCCCTTCAGTTGAGCAAGATCCAGTCCGGCTTGCTCCGCCATGCGGCGCGCCAGTGGACTGGCAAAGATGCGGTCACCACCCGCTCCGGCTGTCGGCGCGGCCGAGGGTCGCTGTGACGCAGGCGGAGTGACCCCTTGCTTTTCGGCCGCAGCCTCCCCTGCCCCGTCTGCCGATCTGGCAGCAGGCGGCTCCTCTGGCTGCGGTTCTTGCGCGGACGCCTCGGCGCTGGGCTTGGCTGCGCCGCTTTGCGCCTGTTCAAGCGCGCTCTCATCCTCTCCTTCCTCGAGGAGTATGGCGATGGGCTGATTGACCGCGACCCCTTCGGTGCCTTCCGCCACGAGAATCTTGCCGAGGCGGCCTTCATCAACCGCCTCTACCTCCATCGTCGCCTTGTCGGTCTCGATTTCGGCGATCACGTCGCCGGCTACGATCTCATCGCCTTCCTGCTTGTGCCACTTCGCCAGCGTGCCCTCCGTCATCGTGGGCGAGAGCGCCGGCATCAATATCTCAATCGTCATGGCTTCTTTCCCCAGGATCAGCGATAGCAGACATCACGCGCCGCTTCGACGATGTCGTCTGGCTGCGGCAGCGCAAGTTTTTCCAGGTTGGCAGCATAAGGCAGAGGCACGTCCGCACCGGTTACCCGGCGTACCGGCGCATCCAGCCAATCGAAGGCCTGCTCCATCATGATGGCGGCGATCTCGGAGCCGATACCTGCAACCGACCAACCCTCTTCTGCCGAAACAACTCGGTTGGTCTTCTTCACAGATTCAACGATGGTGGCCGTGTCCAGCGGCCGAAGGCTGCGCAGGTCGATGACCTCAGCGTCAATTCCCTCTTCTGCCAGCTTCTCCGCGGCCTCAAGGGCTTTGCCCACCATAATCGAGAAGGCGACGATCGTGACGTCGCTTCCCGGCCGAACGACCTTGGCCTTGCCGATGGGCACCAACCAGTCTTCGGTATCAGGCACCTCGAAGCTCTGGCCATAAAGGATCTCGTTCTCGAGAAAGATTACCGGGTTGGGATCGCGAATGGCCGACTTCAGCAGCCCCTTGGCGTCAGCAGCAGACCAGGGTGATACCACTTTCAGCCCAGGGATATGCGCGAACCAGCTGGCGAAGCATTGGGAATGCTGCGCAGCCACCCGTGCGGCCGCTCCGTTCGGGCCACGAAACACGATCGGGTTCTCGATCTGCCCGCCCGACATATAAAGGGTCTTGGCCGAAGAGTTGATGATCTGGTCCATGGCCTGCATCGAGAAATTGAAGGTCATGAACTCGACGATCGGCCGCAAGCCATACATGGAGGCCCCAGCGGCAAGTCCGGTAAAGCCATGCTCCGTAATCGGCGTGTCGATGATCCGCTTGGGACCGAATTCCTTCAGCAGGCCCTGGGTAACCTTGTAGGCCCCTTCGTACTCGGCAACTTCCTCACCCATGACGAAGACGCGTTCATCGCGACGCAACTCCTCGGCCATGGCATCGCGCAGCGCCTCGCGCACGGTTTGCTTCTTGGTGGGCCCATCCCACTCGGGTTCTGGCTCCGGGATCGCCTCTTTCGGGCCCTCAGGCGCGGCTAGTGTCGAGCGGGCTTGCTCAGCCTTCTGAGAGGAGCCTTCATCTTCGGCGGCTTCAGTCTCGCCCTCGACGCTCGCCGCTTGACGCTCGTCCGCTCCCTCCAAACTCGAGGCCTCTTCCCCTTCTTCCAGCAGAAGGGCGATCACATCGTTGACCGGAACCCCTTCTGTTCCTTCCGCCACCAGGATCTTGCCCAGAACCCCTTCGTCAACGGCCTCCACCTCCATGGTCGCCTTGTCGGTCTCGATCTCTGCCAGGACGTCGCCTGCAGAGACCTGGTCCCCCTCCTGCTTTACCCACTTTGCCAGCTTTCCTTCAGTCATAGTGGGGGAAAGCGCCGGCATCAGTACTTCGATCGGCATCCTATCGCTCCGCAGATGGAATGTGCGCCCTGCACGCGCACCAGACTGGGTTGGATGGCGGCCTACTCTGCGGCCTGCGCTTCGACATAGACGTCGGTATAGAGTTCGGAAGGATCAGGTTCGGGACTATTCTGGGCGAACTCGGCCGCGTCGCCGACGATCTCCTTGACCCGCCGGTCGATCTCCTTGAGCTCCTCCTCCTTCGCCCGCTTTTGCTCCAGCAAGGTTTCGCGCAAGCGGTCGATCGGATCGTGCTCGGTCCGCATCTTCTGCACCTCTTCGCGCGTGCGGTACTTCGCCGGATCCGACATGGAGTGGCCGCGATAGCGGTAGGTCAGCATCTCCATGATGTAGGGGCCCTTGCCCCCCTTGACGTAATCAACCGCTTCGAGACCTGCTTCCCGAACAGCGAGAACATCCATTCCATCGACCTGAACACCTGGGATACCGTAGGCCTGGCCGCGGTTATAGAGTTCTGTCGAGTGTGCCGCAGACCGCTCGATGGAAGTGCCCATGCCGTACTTGTTGTTCTCGATCACATAAACGACGGGCAGTTTCCAAAGGGAAGCCATATTGAAGGATTCGTAGACCTGCCCCTGATTAACGGCGCCATCTCCCAGATAGGTCAGACAGATCCCCGGCTCCTCGTTGTACTTCATGGCAAAGGCGATGCCGGTGCCAATCGGCACCTGTGCGCCGACGATGCCATGCCCGCCGAAGAACTTCCGCTTCCGGCTGAACATGTGCATGGAGCCGCCCTTGCCTTTGGAATAGCCTCCTTTACGGCCGGTTAGCTCCGCCATTACGCCGTTGGCTTCCATGCCGGTGGCCAGCATGTGTCCGTGATCTCGGTAGCTGGTGACTACCGCGTCATCATCGGTGATGCAGGATTGAAGACCGACCACAACGGCCTCCTGCCCGATGTACAGATGGCAGAACCCGCCGATCAGCCCCATGCCATACATCTGCCCGGCCTTTTCCTCGAAACGGCGAATGAGCAGCATTTCCTCGTAGAGCTTGAGCAGCAGCTCCTTGTCGACCCCCTTGGCAAGGTCTCCTTGTCGCGCCGTGGGGCTCTTGCTTCGGGTCGAGCTCTTGCTTTGCTTGGAAGAGGCGCGCTTAGGCGCCGAAGTCTTGGCGGCTTCAGGATCGCTGGAATCGCTGCGTTTCCGGGAACGTTCTTGACCGGATTTTGTCGCCATACGGCGCCTCCCAAGGCTTGATGACGGACAGGTGCCGTCGACTGACAGCGAGCTGTAGACGAAACGTTAGGAGGAAACTGGCCGCAACGCAAGCAGGGATAAACCCCTGATACAGCGGGAAAATCCCTTGTTTAACTGGCTATAGGTTAATCGGACTTTTCAGGGAGGTAGATGACAACCTCGTCGTCCCGTAGGTAGTTGAGCAAAAGCCTTGCTCTCTCCTCCAGCATATCGGGATCGATCCCCTCGGGCCGCAACAAGGCTACGCGGTTTTCCCACCGCGCCCGCTCCTCCGCAACCTGTTCAGCGAGCGCCCGAGTTTGCTGCAGTTCCTCGCTCAAGCGCTTGTGCGCCATCAGACCGCGCTCACCCTGAACTGCGTGGAAGGCGAAGTACACGACGGCTGCTGCCGCCAATGCCTGCGGCGCAACCTGACCCAGCCGATATCCGATTTCTTCGAGCAACTGCATAACCCCAGAGAATCACGCTGCGACTCGGGGGTCAAAGGAAAAAGAGCGCCGAAGAACGGCGCTCTAAAACTAGTGGTCGCTCGGATTCTCTACTACCGCATATAGCAGTAGGCCGGAGCGCTAATGCCGGCGCCGGGCGCGGCGCATTCTCGCTACCCCCTCCCCTTTGGGATTTACAGCGGCTTGCGAAGCCTGCGAGCTAGCACGCCGATAATGCCCTCTCGGAACAGCAGCACCGCGATGACGAAGATGACACCTTGGATGATCGTCACCCAAGCGCCGAAGCTCGCCAAATAGTTCTGCATCGCTACGATCACGGTCGCGCCGACAATCGGGCCGAAGATCGTTCCCATTCCGCCCAGCAAGGTCATCAGCACGACCTCGCCCGACATGGTCCAGTGTACGTCGGTCAAGGAGGCGAGCTGGAAGACCAGCGCTTTGGTGGAGCCGGCCAGACCCGCCATGGTCGCCGAAAGCACGAAGACTGCGAGCTTGTACTGGCTGGTTCGATATCCCAGGGAGACAGCACGAGGCTCATTCTCACGGATCGCCTTCAGCACCTGGCCGAAAGGCGAGTGGATCACCCGATATATGATCAACAGCCCAAAAAAGACGATCGCCAGCACCACCCAGTAGAGGGTGAAATCGGCGCGCAGATCCAGCAGTCCTAACAGGTGGCCCCGAGGAACCGCCTGAATGCCGTCTTCACCGCCTGTGAACTCGGCCTGGAGGGCAAAGAAGTAAATCATCTGCCCGAAGGCGAGGGTCACCATGGCGAAGTAGATGCCCTGGCGGCGGATTGCCAGCGAGCCGAAAACCACGCCCAGGAAAGCGGCAACCGCCGTGCCCGACAGAATGGCAAGTTCAGGGGTGAGCCCCCACACTTTGGCTGCATGGGCGGTGATGTAGCTGGCAGAACCGAAGTAGGCTGCGTGGCCGAAGGATAGCAATCCGCCGAAGCCGAGAAGAAGGTTTAGGGCGCAGGCGAAGAGCGCGAAGCAAAGAACCTTCATCACGAAGACGGGATAAAGCAGGAAGGGCGCCACGGCCGCGACCACCAGAAAGCCGATGAAAATCGCGATGTGATGGCCCGGCATGCCGCGCACCAGGGAGCGCTTGCCGTAGGCGAGCCCCGCAGTCGTTGTTTCGCTTGCCATCAGGCCGCCCTCCCAAAGAGCCCGGCGGGCTTGATGAGTAACACGATGGCCATGATGACGAAGATCACCACCGAAGAGCCCTCAGGATAGAAGACCCGGGTCAAACCCTCGATGATGCCCAGGCCGAAGCCCGTAATGATGGCGCCGAGGATGGACCCCATACCGCCGATCACCACGACCGCGAAGACGACGATGATCAGTTCAGCGCCCATGTTGGGGTTTACCGAATAGATCGGCGCGGCGAGCACGCCGGCAAAGGCCGCCAGGGCCACGCCGAAGCCATAGGTCAGCGTTACAAGGCGCGGCACGTTAATGCCAAAAGCTCCGACGAGGGTCGGGTTCTCCGTGGCAGCCCTCAGATAGGCACCCAGCCGGGTTTTCTCGATCACGAACCAGGTAGCCAGGCAGACCACCAGGGATGCCACCACAACCCAGCCACGATAGTTGGGGAGGAACATGAAGCCGAGATTCTGCCCGCCTGCGAGTTGCGGCGGGATACTGTAGGGCAAACCGGAAATGCCGAACTCGTTGCGCAGCAAACCCTGGATCACAAGCGCTATCCCAAAGGTCAAAAGCAGCCCATAGAGATGATCCAGATGATAGAGCTTAGAGATCATCAGGCGCTCTAGGATGACGCCGGTGATGCCCACGGCGATTGGTGCGATGATCAACGCCCACCAGTAGCCGATCCCCAGATATTGCAACAGAAACCAGGCGACGAAGGCGCCGAGCATGTACTGCGCACCGTGGGTAAAGTTGATGATGTTCAGAAGGCCGAAGATGACGGCCAGCCCAAGGCTCAGGATCGCGTAGAAGGAGCCATTGATCAGCCCCAGTAGAAGCTGACCGAAGAGGGCCTGAGGGGGAATACCCAGGAGCTCGAACATGCGCGCAACTCGCGTGGTGAAACCGAACAGATAGGGGACGCGCCTTTCGGCACGTCCCCGCTTTGCTAGAGGGTGTTACTCAACGAGGGGGCAGTTGCCCTCTTCGAGCGGCCGGAAGGCGCGCTCGGCCGGGATGGTGGCCAGCACCTCGTAGTAGTCCCAAGGACCTTCCGATTCCTCTGGGCTTTTCACGCGGAAGAGGTACATGTCGTGGATTTTCCGCCCGTCTTCACGCAGGTAGCCCTCGCCGAAAATCGGATCCTCGGTGGGCATTTCCTTCATCTTGGCGATGACCTCGTCGGCATCGGTGGAGCCGGTGGCTTCAACAGCTTTCAGATAGTGCAGGACAGCGGAATAGACGCCCGCCTGCACCATCGTTGGCTTGTCCCCATCCAGTTCTTCGAAGCGCGCCGACCACTCGCGGGTCTCGTCGTTGAGATCCCAATAGAAGGCTTCGGTCAGCACCAACCCTTGGGCCGCCTCCAGCCCCAGCGCATGCACGTCGGTCAGGAAGATCAGCAATCCCGCAAGCGACTGCCCCTGCTGAACGATGCCGAACTCGGCCGCCTGCTTGATCGCGTTGACCGTGTCGCCGCCCGCGTTCGCCAGGCCGATCACTTGCGCACCGGAGGATTGAGCCTGCAGGAGGAAGGAAGAGAAGTCCTGGCCCGGGAAGGGATGGCGCACTGTGCCGACGACCTCACCGCCCGCGGCCTCTACTACCGCGGCCGTGTCCTGCTCGAGGGCGTGACCGAAAGCGTAATCGGCAGTCAGGAAGAACCACTTGTCAAAGCCCTGCTCCACCATGGCGCTGCCGGTCCCATGGGCGAGCGCCCAGGTGTCGTAGGTCCAGTGCGCTGTGTGTGGCGAGCAGGCCGAGCCAGTCAGTTCGGAAGTCCCGCCGGTCGAGTTCAACATGAGCGCATTGGCATTCCGCGTCACCTCATTGACCGCCAGGGCAGTCGAAGACGTTGGAACGTCCAGGATCACGTTGACGCCTTCGTCATCCACCCACTGCCGGGCAATGTTCGAGGCCACGTCAGGCTTGTTCTGGTGGTCGGCGGAAAGGATCTCCACGTTGATGCCCTTGCCTGCGGCATCGAAGTCCTCAACCGCCATCTGGGCCGCGATGACAGAGCCTTCGCCGGCCAGGTCGGCATAGATGCCGGAGCGGTCGTTAAGCACGCCCATCTTGATGTTGATGTCCTGTGCGAGCGCCGACGTCGCCATCAGCGACGCCGCGAGACCGCCCAGAAGCAAAACCGTTTTCCTCATACCTTACCTCCCTCGCGGGGCTTCCCACCCCTTCTGTGAAACGACTACACGCCGAGATAGGCGTGCAGCTTCTCCGTGCTGGCATCCAGATCCTCGTTGAGGATCATGTCCACTACCTTGCCCTGCTCGACGACGTAGTGGCGGTCTGCCACCGAGGCGGCGAACCGGAAGTTCTGCTCGACCAGGACGATGGTGAAGCCCTCCCGTTTCAACTTCGCCAGGGTCTCTCCAATTTGTTGCACGATGACCGGCGCCAGGCCTTCCGTCGGCTCATCCAGCAGTATCATCTTTGCGCCCGTTCGCAGGATGCGGCCGATCGACAGCATCTGCTGCTCGCCGCCGGACAGCTTTGTTCCTTGGCTGGTCCGTCTTTCCCGCAGATTGGGAAACAGCTGGAAGATCTCATCCACGCTCAGCCCGCCCGGTTTCACCTGGGGCGGCAACATGAGGTTCTCGTCGACCGATAGGCTGGCGAAGATGCCGCGCTCTTCTGGCACATAGCCTACCCCCAGCCGGGCAATCGCCCGCGCGGGCAGCTTTATCAACTCCTTGCCGTCGAAGGTGATGGAGCCGCGGCGCTTGGCCAGAATGCCCATGATCGC
Source organism: Rhodospirillaceae bacterium (assembly GCA_029265995.1). Classification (GTDB taxonomy): domain Bacteria; phylum Pseudomonadota; class Alphaproteobacteria; order Kiloniellales; family DSM-21159; genus Aquibaculum. The sequence goes on from JAJUFM010000021.1 coordinate 29,013, forward strand.
CTTCAAGGTTGTTGTCTTGCCCGCACCGTTGCGACCGAGCAAGGTCACGACCTCCCCTTCCCTCACGTCGAAGTTGATTCCGTGCAGGACGTGGCTTTCGCCGTACCACCCCTCCAGATCGGCCACCTTGAGAAGGGGGCTGGCTGCTGCGGCAGCGGGGCGTTGCTGAGCAAGAGCGTCAGCCATGAGCGGCTCCGATATAGGCTTCGATGACTCGCGGGTCTTTGGAGACAGCTTGGTAATCCCCCTCTGCGAGAACGCGCCCCCGCGCCAGTACGGTAATGGTGTCAGAGAGAGAAGATACTACCGATAGGTTGTGCTCCACCATAAGGATCGTGCGGTTGGCGGAAACGCCCTTGATCAAGGCCGAGGTTCGCTCGACATCTTCCTGCCCCATGCCGGCCATGGGCTCATCCAGCAACAGCATTTCTGGATCCAAAGCCAGGGTCGTCGCAATCTCCAGAGCGCGCTTGCGCCCATAGGGCAATTCTGCTGCGTGAACATCGGCGAAACCTGACAAGCCGACCTGGCCTAGCAGCTCCTCGGCCCGCTCATTCAAGCTGTTGAGCACCGTCTGGGAGCGCCAGAAATCGAAGCTGTCGCCGCGTTCGCGTTGCAGCGCCACGCGAATGTTCTCCAGCGCAGTCAAATTCGGGAAGACAGCGGAAATCTGAAAAGAGCGCACCAACCCAAGGCGAGCGATATCGGCCGGCGCCATGCGCGTGATATCCTGCCCCTTGTAGGTGATCTCGCCGCGCGTCGGTTGCAGGAACTTCGTCAGCAGGTTGAAGCAGGTCGTCTTTCCGGCGCCGTTGGGACCGATCAAGGCGTGAATCGTGCCGCGCCGGACCGTGAGATCGACATTATCGACTGCGACAAACCCTTTGAATTCCTTGGTTATACCCTTGGCCGACAGAATGGCATCTTCTGCCATGCACCTTCCTCCCAGACACTCCCCGCCGGCATCTTTACCGGAACTTTGCGCAGCGACTTCCACGCTTTTGCGTTGCATCGCCTTAATGCCTCAACCGAGCTTTGACAACAAATTAGCGCATAGTTCGACGAGATCGCCTTCATGACCCGAGCCGCCCGAGCGGCCGCCAACAGCTTCGCCAGGGCGCAGGAAGCTTGCCTGCGCCCTGGCTCCTACCTCACCAGGTCGGAAGGATCGTCCCTTCGAAGGTCGTTTCGATGAACTCGCGGATCTCTTCAGAGCTATAGATATCGATGAACTGCCGGATGGTGGGATCTTCCGCCCGATCTGTGCGCACGGCCCACACCAGCGTCCACTCGGAGTGCTCGGTCTCCATGATCAGGGACTCGTTGGGGTTCAGGCCGGACACCACCGCGTAGTTGAGCGTGATGACCGAGGCATCTAGGTCTGAGAGCGACCGTGGCAACTGCGCGGCATCCAGCTCCACAAAGCGTACATTCTTGGGATTCTCCGTTACATCGAGAACCGTGGCGGTGGCGCCTGCTCCCTCCGCCAGGGTGATCAACCCGCCCTCGCTCAGGAGGAAGAGCGCGCGTGCCGCATTGGTTGGATCGTTAGGGATGCCGATGGAAGCGCCCTCGGGCAGCTCCTCAATCGTCTCCACCCGCTCCGAGTAGACTGCCATGGGGACGACGATGGAGGAGTCGAGCGGGACCAGGTCATAGCCGCGCGCGGCGATCTGATTGTCCAGGTAGGGCTTGTGCTGGAAGTTGTTGGCGTCGATGTCGCCGTTATGCAGCGCTTCGTTGATCATCGTCCATTCGGTGAACTCGATGATCTCCACGTCCAACCCCTGTTCGGCAGCAAGGCGCGCTGCCTCATCAAGTACCTGGCCATAGGGGCCCGCCGATACGCCAACCCTCAAATCCGCGGCCGATGCGGTGGGAGCTAGCGCAAGGGTTGCGGCCACTCCGGCCGCGGCGACAGCAGCTCCGGGAAGCAGACGGGCCAACGATAGGGAAAAAGAGAAGAAAGCCATCGTGAAGAAATCCTGTTGCGAGCGGGCACAAGGGGAGCCTTCCCCAAGAGCACGCATGAGGTTCGTCAAACATCTATTGTTGAGGTTGATAGCGGCCGGTCCCATAGCGCGGTCAGCTGCAGATCCAGCCCACCGCCCCTTCGAGGCAGAGCCGCAAGTCAGATTTTCTAGAAGAAGTGATGTCGCATGGCCGCGTCTCCCTCAGCCAATTACCGGGCGAGACCACGATCCGCATCGTGGCGCTTTAGCATTTGTTGACGCGGTGCAAGCTGCCCTCAAATCCCGCGAGCCGATCATGGAGCTACCCAGCCACAAGGCACGCGAAGGCTCTGACGTCGGGGCCCTTATGTCAAGTCATTCGAGCGCAAATTGGGCGGTGTGCGCGAATCAGGTAATAGTCTCAGGCGTTGAGCCTCTTGCGGTAGGCTTCGGCATCCCAGTTCAACAGCGCCTCCTCCTCTTCTGGCTGAAGATAACGGGGCTGCGCATCCCCATGGAGTCGCTGGCCGACCAGCGCCAAGCAAAGGGCCATGGCCTCGGCGGTCGGGGAGAGGCTTTCATGCAGCAATATCCCGCGGTCCCGGGCGAGAAGCAGCGGCGCACTTTCCTCCGCCGCTAGCGCGTCCTCTTCTATCAGCCGCACGCCGGAGCCGAGGAAAACCAGATGGTCGGGATAAAGGGTGCCGCCCGCCACCAGTCTCCGGGTGTCCGGATCGAGCGCAGGTGCGTGACAGCGAGGATCCCGGGGAAGCCTGTAGGGCCGCCCTTCGGCCAGTCTTTCCAGGCGCTCGATGTCGGCGTGGGGAAAGGGGCGCGGCTGGATCTGGATCCTGCGCTCCACCTCTTGAAGCAAGTCGAGAGCCGCGGGCGGGCTCTCCCCCGCCACCACCAGCCCGTGGTTGGCGAGCACCAGGATGTCGGCCGGGGCCCGGGCAAGCGCGCGGGAAACCTCAGCAGTCAGGGGCGAGCCCGGTCGCACGTAGGGAATCCAGTGCCAGGGCAGCTCTCCAAGCCGTGCTTCCAGGTGGGCGCGTCCCTCGGGATGGACCGCCCAGGCGATGGCCGACACCGAATGGACGTGCAGCACGCAGGCCTGGGGCAGGACCGCGTGCAGTGTGGTTTCCACCGAGGGACGAAGCCCCTCCGGGCAGAGATCGTCGCGCAGCGCGAGTCCCGCCGGGTCCTCGTGGCCGGCCTCCAGGGCGTCGAGCAGGCGCTGCAGGTCCAGGGGCACGAAGCACTCCTTCGTCTCCGCCTCGGCAAGCCAGCGACCCGAGCCCTTTATCCACAGCAAGCCGTCCTGCTTGATGGAGGTATTGCCGCCCGCGCCCTGCACCAGGTCGGGATCGTGCCCAAGTTGGGCTGAGATACGCCGCAGTTCGCGAAAGACTTCCGAAGGGGAAGAGGACATCGCGCGATCTCCTACCATTACCAGCGAAAGGCCTGCAGCAACCAGTCGGGGCGATATTCCGCCCGCGCTAGCAGTCGGTCCAGCTCGCGATCGCCAAAGGCGCTGTTAACCCCGGTTCGCACCAGTGCCGTCTCGAGACCTGCCGCAGCGGCCCCGGCGATGTCGTGCTCGAGACTATCGCCAACGGCGAGCAGCCGGCCTGGTCCGAGCAGACGCCGGGCGAAGGCATAAATCTCCGGATAGGGCTTGCCCAGCCAGCGCACCCGTCCTCCAGCCGCTTCGTACCAGGCCGCGAGACTGCCGCTGCTGAAGGCGAGGCCCTTCGGGTCGACGCGCCAGCGATCGGGATTGACGCAGAGGAGTGGCAGGTTTTGGGCGAGGGCCGGCCCCAGACGGG